>CAIWVW010000114.1 GCA_903916255.1 uncultured Bacteroidota bacterium | reverse complement strand
CCCCTTTCCAACCCCAGAAAAGCTGTCATTCCGAACGGAGCGAAGCGTAGTGAGGAATCTCGTTCATAAAAATGGATATTCTTCTCTGTGAAAATCTGTGTCCTCCATGCCTCCATGGTTAGTATTCCTGTTCTATTTCTTCCCCAAATTCTCCTTCACCCTATATTTCACTATCTTTTTAATAAGAGCTATTGGCAGCGGTTTATCCTTTGGAAACTGAATAGCGCCCTTGGATGTTTTATATCCTGCCAGTTCTTTTTCGAATGCATTAATGGCGGAAGAACCCCTCGGATAAAACCCGATATGGTTTTTAAAGCTGGCAAACCATACCAGCTGCCCATTTAGTTTATAGCCGGGCATACCGTAACTTATTACTTCCTCTGCATCGGGCGCAGTTTCTTTAATAACGGCTCTCATTTTTTCTAGCAGTTTCTGGTCTTCTTCCGGAAACCAGGAGATATATTCATCAACGGATTTGGGCTTCTTCATAAGGGGAAAGTTTATTGATACAAATATATTCACCACGGAGACACGGAGGACACAGATAAACACGGAATAGCATTTTCTGTGAAAATCTGTGCCCTCTGTGTCTCCGTGGTTAGCATTCTACCCTTACAAATCATTAAGTCCCTTACCCTTCAAAATCTGTTGCACATATTTTTCAACCCTTGCTTCCCTTGTTTTGGATTGTTTTGCTTGGGAAAAATAAAGAATATATGCACGTTGCCGACCGGGTGTTAATGCATAAAATGCTTTTTTTAGGGCAGGTATTTCATTTAATTTATTTTGAAATTCTTCGGGCATAGGGTAGTCAGAGGTCTTTTTCTTAATTACTTTCAATCCTGCCTTTTCCACTTCAATAGCTTCAAAAATATAGGCTTTCAAAATAGGCTCCAATTTGATTATTTCCTTAATAGACTTGAATTTAACCCAACGTGCCGCTTGCACTTTTCCGGGCTGGAGGAGAATACCATCCTCATCACTTAACAAGGCCCCTTTAAAAAACGCAAGCACAACAGATTCCTTTAATCTGTTTATCCCGACAATATTTTTCTTATGAAATGTATAAACAGGAATGCTCCATTTGAATTCCTCCACAAGGTTGCAATCAAGGCAAATCATTCTCAATGCTTTCAGTTCTTGCTGCCACTGTGGGATATTGCTTATGTATTCGTCTGCTTTAGGATTCATTTTGGTGCTAATTCGCCATACCAATAAGCAGCTGTAACCCCGCCATCCATAAGGAAATCGCTGCCTGTAATAAATGCACCGTCTGCGCCCATTAGCAGGGCGCCTACGTTTCCTACTTCATCGGGAGTTCCTGCACGCCCTGCGGGACATTTTTCAATCATGTTGCGGTAACCTTCGCCGCGAGGACCTGTTAGCTCATCTTTGGCCAAAGGTGTAATTATTATGCCCGGACTGATGGTATTGATTCGGGCACCCCGCTTGCCCCAGCGCACCGCTTCAGCCATCACACGTAAGGAGTTTGCACGTTTGGAAACCTGATAAGCATGTAACGTGTCTTTTATTTTTTCCGGTTGCAACCAGGGAAGCGCCAGTAATTTTTCTACCGGAGTTGTTGCGAGTTCTTTATCCTGATCAGGAGTAAGTGCAGGAAGGCGGTGCCCCGATTGCGACGCGATTACAACACCCGAACCTCCTTGTGCAATTATATTCCCAAACTCTTCAAGTATAAGAGCGGTTCCATAAAGGTCTACCTTAAGGACAGCTTCCTTAGGCGCTTGTGAAGGAGAAACCCCCGCAGCATGAATCAGCCCCATTACAGAACCAAGCCCTGTTGCCTTTTCAACAAGTTCATGAACTGACTGCCGTGATGAAACATCAACAATTGTGGTGCTCACATCAAATCCGGCCTCGCTCAATACCTTAGCTGCTGCTTCAGCATTCTCTTTGCGTAAATCGGCAAGCAATACATGTTTGCCTGAACTTACACGTCGCGCTATAGCCTGGCCAATCGACCCGGCACCAATTACTACAATTACATTTTTCATAATTCAATTTTATTGATTATTTAAATCTTCTCGCCCCTTTCCAGTTTAAAGCAGTTGCCATTTTCCCATAAATAATTTATAAGAGAATGAAGGGCATTCAGGTTCCAGGTAGAAAGGAAAGTGCTTTTTGCTAATATCCCTTTATCAGATGCCGATTGTATATAAAAATATCCCGGGCCGACCCCTTTCAGGCAATCCTTCCAGGGAAGAAAAATTTCCCGCTTAAAGAAAAAGAACTTCCTGTAAAACACCTTGATTCCTTTCCGCCCGACTTCAAAATTCCCTACTCTCACAGTCCCATTCGAGTTGAGTGTCTGAATCATTGTATTCACAATTTTAGAGGTAATATGTTTCCATAAAATATCGACAATTACCGGATAGTGTTCCGCTGCTTCCTGCTTGCTTTTCTTGCTGAATCCAACTGCGGAAAAGAATACCCTGAATTTCTTTTGGTTCGTTTCGAGAAAATCAAACGTATAATTAACATTGGTGTGAATTCCGTTAACATACACATTTGTAACTCCATATCGCAAACTTTCTATATCGCTGAATGGCACATATCTTTTTTTGAATTCGATTCCGAGCCGGTCAATCACCAATTTGTTTTTGAAGATTCCCTGCTTTACTACCAAGTCAATAGTACCCGGATTTAGAGCAGAACTCGTTTGTTCCATACTTTAATTTTATACAATACTAAGGAATTTTTAGTATTGAACCAACTACAAAGAAGGTAAGCGTTGAAGGATACCGGTTAGCCATTATGTATTTAACTCACCACCTGAACCTTCCTGCTTGCCGGCCTAAAGTACCAAGATAAAACAATAAATAGAGTTTGAAAAATTGGGCCAAGCATTGCTTTTACACCAAAATCACCACAGGCTATGTGGGAAATTAATGCACCGGTCATAACAAAGAAGAAACCCGCGTATGCCCATTCCTTCAAGAGTTTAAAACCCGGCAAAAGAACAGCTATAACACCGAGAATTTTCCAAACACCCAGTATGGTCATGAAGTACATAGGGTAACCCAATGCGCTTACCATATCGACCATATCTTTTTGCCTGAAAATTTGTTGCAGGCCGCTTGAGAACATACCAATGGTGAATAATGCTGTGAAAATCCAGTAGATAATTTTATTACGTTTTTCCATGATTTCTGTTTTTTATTTAGAATCCGTTAAAATACTTTTCGCCACAAAAACACTAAATCTTCAAACCCCACAAAAATTTTGCATGTGATTTTTTAGTGTTTTTGTGATTTAGTGGCATATCTGCTAATATTGCTCCTGATTTTCTAATCGTCAATTCCTTTACCATTCATAATTAAGGGTATATATTTTTCAACTTTCGCCTCTCTGGTTTTGGCTTGCTTAGCTTGTGAGATAGTGTAAATATATCCCCGTTGCCGCCCCGGCGTTAATGCATAGAAAGCCTTTTTCAAAGCCGGGTCTTCTTCTAATTTATGTTGAAGTTCTTCGGGCATTTTGTATTCAGAAGTTTTTTTCAACTCGGCTTTCACACCTGATTTTTCCAATTCAATGGCCTCTTTAATGTAGGCTTTCAGGGTAGATGCCAGTTTTGTAATTTCCTTTGTATTGGTGAACCGTATCTGCCGTGGCACCTGCACATTCGGGGTTTGCTGGATAAGGATACCACTTTCATCTTTCATCAACGAACCTTTGAAAAACAGATAGGCGCAGTAATCTTTAAAGCCATGAATCAGCACAACGTTTTTGTCATCTCCTGTAGTATAGCAAGGGTTGCCCCATTTCAATTCCTCCCGCAGGCCGCAATCAAGGGCAATGGTTCTCAATTTGCCGTATTCTTCCTGCCATTTTGTGGGTTTGGTAAAGAACCAATCTACTTTAGGGTTTGGTTTGCTTGATGTCATGGTGTTTTTTTAATTTGAGTTATTACCTGTAGAACATGGAACGCGGATGACGCGGATTGCTTAAGATTAAAAATGATTTTATCCTTGTTTATCATACTCATCCGCGTTCCATTGTATTTTATTTGCTCATAACCTCCTGAATCCTGTCGTGCGCCATATTTAAGCCTTGTGCAAAAGGCATTTTCAGCAGTTGGTCGCGTAAGGCAACCGATTCAAAAATGGTATGCATGGTGAGTTTGCTGGTGTTGTCGGTCAGTTTTTCAAAATCATATATCTCGAGTTGTACGCCCATCGGCATACTCTCCATTTCAAATGTACGGATGATTTTTTTGTTGGGGATAAACTCATGGAACACTCCATTGCTGCGAAACACCACCTTACCATTTGCATCGGTTGATTCCCCTTGATAACTGCCATGCTTCCGGGCTTCAAACTTTAGCATTTTTGCTGTTGCATACGGGTTCGACATCCATTGCTCAAGGAGTTCCGCTTCTGCATGAGCCTTAAATAGAAGCTCAACCGGTAAATCAAATTCCCTTGTTACTATTAAGTCATGCTTGCCGTTTTCGGCATTTATTTTTGTTTTCAGTTCCATAGTATTTGCTTTCTAAAATTTAATTTATTGCTGCATTTTCAACAATCCGTCAAGTAATTCAAGTGTAGCCGTAAACCCTTGCACAAAGCCCATCTCAATCATCATTTTCATACGGTCGAGGGATTCATTTGTAATAATAACGTACACTTTTGTCGTACCGTTTTGTTCGCTGAAATTCACATCCCAATCGGAACCCGGCAATTGGGGGTTTTCATCCTTGTCGGCAAAAGCATTCATCATTTTAAAATTGGTTTTTGGGCTAATGGAAGTATATTTTTGGACAGACCAATGCTCTTGCCCTTCAGGGCTTACCATAGCGTAAAACCTTCGCCCGCCCACTTTGAAATCCATAACTTTTGTTTTTGAAATGAAAGGTTTAGGCGCCCACCATTGGTCCAATAAATCCTTTTCGGTCCATGCGCGCCAAACGTTTTCAAGCGGTGCATCAAACGCTCTTGTAATGGTAACTTTTTTGTTTTGTAAATCTGTTACAAATTCTGTTTTGCTGTTATTTTCCATCTTTTTTTAAGTTTTTTAAAACGGCTTCTAATTTATTATACCTGTCATCCCACATTTTGCGGAATGGTTCAATAAAGTCTGCTATTTCTTGCATTTTAGTTGGATTTAAGTTGTAATAAACCTCCCTGCCCTTTTGTTCTTGTTGAAGCAATTGGCACTCGGTGAGTATTTGCAAATGTTTTGAAACCGTTGGCCTGGCTGTATCAAAGTTAGAGGCTATAGCACCTGCCGTCATCACTTGTGAGGCGACTAAAGTAAGTATGGCCCTTCTGGTGGGGTCGGATATGGCTTGAAAGACGTCGCGTCTTAAATTCATTATGTAGCTATTTGACTGCAAATATATATGAAGTTATTTGACTACGCATATTAATTTTAAAATACTTCCTGTAAAATATAGATAATCAACCAATAAAAATTTTAAGAAAAAGAAATAAAAATGTACATTTATCCCCGCATATATACATATACAACAGAATATAAATGAGCACTATTAACCTTGGCGACATTTTTGCCAAACCTCTTCCCGATGGGAGATTCGGATTGTTCAGGGTAGTGAACAAGGTAGAAAAGGATTGGCAGAAAAAGCAATATGGCGATAATGCCTACATGTTTGTTGTTTGCCAACGCATCTTGTCAGAACTTCCATCATTAACTGATTTGGAGCCGGAGAAAAACCTGTACGTTAATAACCTGCAAGGTAAGGAACATCATATACTTGCATTTTATAATACGGAGGATATTCCCGGGGATATTATTTATGTGGGAAATATTCCGCTGTCAAATGATGAGAAAAAAAGATTCCGGAATGCACTTATAAGTTCGAATCTGAAAAAAAATTATTGGGAAAAATATACCGGGACCAGTACTGATGAAATTAATGAATTCCTAAAAAAACAATTGCAACCTGCCGGGAAAGAATTCAACCGGAAAGACCTCGAAAAATTACTCGATAAAACCCCTTTCCATGTATCCGGAGTTGATGAGGGATTGAAAGGTAGGGTTAATTCGATTTTGTTGAACCTTGTAAAGAATTTGCTGGCCCTCGAAGGAAATCCATCTGCTGAACAAATTTCAAAAATATTAGGGGAAGGAATCCTCAAACTAAATACCCTGGATGAAGACAACGAAGGTTTTATCGAAACGCCGGAAAGAGAACAAATACTTTCATTTTTTGATGAAATCGTTAAGGCGGCTGGACTTCCCGAATTTGACGACAGGGACAGGAAATGGTAAGCTATAAAGTTTTCTAATTGGTTTTAATTGCCTGCGGACTTGTAACGGAAAGCCCGACCCCTTGCGCTTTGGCATGGGGGCACGCCCAAATCAGTTAAAAGTGAAAAGGAGAAAGTGAAAAGTGAGGACAGAGACTGCTTCGTTCCTCGCAATAACTTGGTTTATAGGAAGATGTAACGCCTTCCCCAATATGGGTAAGGGAAGGGTTAGGGTAATACTGCCATTTTGTCAGTACCCCCTCCCCTGCCATTTTGGCACACTAATTGATAAGTACTTTAATAGAACATAAATTATAAACCGAAAAATAAATAGAAATGAGCAAAATCATTGGAATAGACTTAGGAACAACCAACTCGTGCGTGGCGGTAATGGAAGGCAGCGAGCCTACCGTAATAGCTAACAGCGAGGGCAGACGTACAACCCCATCTATTGTAGCCTTTGTAGAAAACGGCGAACGTAAAGTGGGCGACCCTGCCAAAAGACAGGCGATAACCAACGCCAAAAAGACCGTTGCCTCCATCAAGAGGTTTATGGGGCACAACATGAGCGAAGTGACCGACGAAATGAAACGGGTACCATATACTGTAGTAAATGAAGGTAACGTACCTAAAGTACAGATTGACGACCGCAAGTATTCTCCGCAGGAAATATCGGCTATGATTCTTCAGAAGATGAAGAAAACCGCTGAAGATTACCTGGGACATGAAGTTACCGAAGCAGTTATCACTGTACCTGCATACTTTAACGATGCACAACGCCAGGCTACCAAAGAAGCCGGAGAAATTGCAGGCCTCAAGGTTCGTCGTATTATAAACGAGCCTACCGCAGCCGCTTTGGCTTATGGCCTCGACAAGAAACATAAAAACATGAAAATAGCGGTGTTCGACTTAGGTGGTGGAACATTCGATATATCTATATTGGAATTAGGCGACGGCGTATTTGAAGTAAAATCGACCAACGGTAACACCCACTTAGGTGGTGATGACTTCGACCAGAAGATTGTGGACTGGCTGGCAGATGAATTCAAGAAAGATGAAGGCCTGGACCTCCGCAAGGACCCTATGGCTTTGCAACGCTTGAAAGAAGCTGCTGAAAAAGCCAAGATTGAACTTTCCAGTTCTACTTCTACCGAAATTAACCTGCCTTATATTATGCCGGTTGATGGTATGCCAAAGCACTTGGTTAAGACTTTAACAAAAGCAAAATTTGAAAGCCTTTGCGACAGTTTAATCCAGGCTTGTATCGCTCCATGCGAAAAAGCTATGAAGGATGCAGGCCTTACCAACAAAGACATTGACGAAGTAATTCTCGTAGGTGGTTCAACCCGTATACCTGCTATACAAGCCATTGTAGAAAAATTCTTCGGAAAGACACCGAGCAAAGGTGTAAATCCGGATGAAGCTGTGGCAGTAGGTGCAGCCATACAAGGCGCTGTATTGACAGGCGAAATTAAAGACGTGTTATTGCTTGACGTAACCCCGCTTTCATTGGGTATTGAAACCCTGGGAGGTGTGTTTACCAAGTTGATTGAATCGAACACTACCATACCATCGCGCAAATCGGAAACCTTTTCTACCGCTGCTGATAACCAGCCTTCGGTTGAGATACATGTGCTGCAAGGCGAACGCCCGATGGCAAAAGATAACCGTACCATTGGCCGCTTTACATTAGATGGTCTTCCACCGGCAATGCGTGGCACACCTCAAATTGAAGTGACCTTTGATATTGATGCGAACGGAATTGTGAACGTATCGGCAAAAGACAAGGCAACAGGCAAATCTCAACACATACGTATTGAAGCAGCCAGCGGATTAAGCGAAGCTGAAATAAAACGTATGAAAGAAGAAGCAGCTGCCAATGCGGAAGCTGATAAGAAAGCCAAGGAAGAAACCGACAAGATAAACGGTGCTGATGCCCTCATCTTCCAAAGCGATAAGCAACTGAAAGACTACGGAGATAAACTCTCTGCAGATAAGAAAGAAGCTATTATCAAAGCATTGGATGGCTTGAAAGAAGCTCACAAAGCAAAAGACCTCGCCCGTATAGATGTTACCATGGGTGAATTAAACACCGCATGGCAAAACGCCTCCGAAGAAATGTACAAGGCTACCCAAGCCGCCCAACCGGGAGCAGATGGTGCCAACGGAGCACCTAACGCAGAAGGCGGACAATCCTCCTCCGCTGGAGCTACGGCGGACAAGGAAGTAACCGATGTAGACTTTGAAGAGGTGAAGGACGATAAGAAATAAGTGAAGAGTGAAAAACGAAAAGTGAAAAATTAATAAAAAACCCTCGCAGAAATGCGGGGGTTTTCAATTTCAAACCTAAGATACTAATGGCAATACTTACAATTTTAATGCCTTTCAAGGATACAATACTAAAGGGATTGGGATTTCTTATCAAGCCCTTTACTAAAGGAAAATTAATTGAATGGCAAATTAGAGTAACTGAACTTAAATTCGATGATCCAGTAGGCGTTGAAGATTTCACTAAATTGTACAATGAAACCTTTCCAGATGATGGCACAAATTATACTGCCGAAGAATTGTTAGATGCCGTTGAAGACCCCAATAATGAAAAAAAACATGTCCAAGCACATAACATTACCTTAATAGCATATTATAACAATGCGCCTATTGGATTTATGGCATGTTACTATTATCCTACCTTAGAATATGGTATAATTGGTTATATAGGTCGAACAAAAGAAGCAACTGAAAAAGCCGGAGAAGCCGTAAGATACTCTACAATAAAGCTTATTGAGAAATTGAATTCTATCATTCATAAAAAGCACAAATGTAAATTACTTGTTTATGAGCTTGAAATTGGCAAACGTGATGGGGAAAAGATGCAACTATTCAAATCATGCGCGCAGAAGCTTAATCTAAAGACGTATGAATTAGATTTTGATTACTGGAGACCTAAAACTGATTTGGAGGATAAGTCGGAAGAAAAATTGCGATTAGTAGTAATACCCATTCAAACTTCATTACATCAATCAATGAGTAAAAATGAAGTTCTTGAAATATTAAATTTCTTACATTTCTATTGTTATGGAGATTACTATGACATTAGTGATCCGAAATTTAATGTCTTTCAAGATTATCTAAAGACAAGAATGGCTTTTTACGAAAAAAATCTACCTGATATAATAAAGATAAAATAAATCTTGGTATCTGTAGACTAAGCATTTCAAGCAACAGAAATCACATTTTAAAGATATAAAACCATTATACCCATTATTGACTATATTAATTAAACATCTACATAGATTATTTTAAACACAGAATCCCCAATGATATGAGATGGCATTGGAGAATGTCCCATTTTTAAAATAAGATTAATTAAATAGCCATCCACTATTTCTCTCTCTTCATCTGTAGCTTTATATGTTTGTACATTAATAATTGCTTGCTTTTCCGTTTCATTTTCAGGCAACAATTTTACGTAAATCTGGTACTGATGATTACCAATAAATTTCGAGTTTCCAATAAATTGATGTTCCATATTATTTGATTAATAACCGCTTAAGAAATTTTAATCGAAATAATATCATCACCATTTAATACAATTAAGTCTCCGCTTGCATGTCTGAAGACCCATTTATTTTCTTGTTTTAATTCTTCTTTTTGGTCAGCTGCCAGAATGCGACCAATAAATCCAACCTGATTTTGCATTGCAACTTTTTGAAGCCTGCCACTGCGGTCCACATGCTCGTAAGCAATAAAATCAGAAATCTCAGAAATTGTCATACTTTATAATATTGGTTAAACAACAAATTTACAAAATTTTACCATTCACCAACTTGGGGCTAACTAGTATTTAAAGTGTACCTTTTACATAAAGCCCAAAAAATTTCCAGTTGCCCCCCGTAGGCGCTGATTTGCAATCAGTGCCCGCATAATGCTTACATTTTATTTCCAGTTGCCCCAAGCTGCCTTGCCCGTATTTTATTTTGCATTTCTGCAATAGCTATGGTAAGGACACGACATGTCGTGTCCCTACAAACCATATCCACAATAATTGGTACGGACATCACATGTGATGTCCCTACGCTAGCACCCCAAAAATTCCCGGCTGCCACAAGCTGCCCTGCCCGTATTTTATTTTGTGATTCCGCAATAGCTATTGTAGGGACACGACATGTCGTGTCCCTACAAACCATATCCACAATAATTGGTAGGGACATCACATGTGATGTCCCTACGTTTGCACCCCTAAATTTCCAGTTGCCACAAGCTGCCCTGTGCCGTATTTCATTTTTGGGTTTTGGCAATAGCTAACAGTCCCGCAAGTCCCAGTTGTCCCTAATGTGGGACACTAAGGGCAAACGGGACCTTAGAGGGGTTATTGAAAAGGCAATAATTTGTATCTTTGTGAAAAGAAAGCCATGAACCAATTATTAATAACCCCCAGAAATACAGCCGAACTTAGGTTGATTAAGAAAATGTTGTCACAAATTGGCAATGTGGAAGAGTTGGAGGTTAAGAAGAAGAAGAAAAACGGAAAAAAGAAAGCTGCTTCGGTTACGTTTGCAGCATTATCTGAAAGTTCGCTGGCCAAGGAATGGTTAAGCGAGGAAGACAAGGTTTGGGATGAATGGTATGGGAAAAGAAAAAAGAAAGGTAAATAATGTATAATAAAAGAGACATTGTTTTAGTGCCTGTACCCTTTTCAGATAACAAAAACAGAAAGGTTCGCCCTGCATTGGTTATCTCCGGCGATGAAGTTCATTCAACAGGAGACGTAATGATTGTCCAAGTTACATCAAAGAAAAAAAGCGATTCGCTAAGTATTGAAATCAATGAGAAGGATATTGCAAAACCATTGCCGGTAAAAAGTTTTATCCGTTGTCACAAAATATTTGTTCTTGAACAAAACCTGATTATTGAAAAGATTTCTGAACTGAAAGCGAATAAATATAAAGCTGTGGTCAGAAAAATAAACGAGATTATTAAATAGTCTAATTCACAAGCTGCCCTTCCCGTATTTTATTTCTTTAAAGGCATAAACCCACTAAACTTCCAATGGTAAAAACAGCCTTTATCTACAGGTGTTCCTGCTTTCTGATATACTCCATTAGTTTCCCCGCAAATTGCAATAATTTTTGTGGAATTAGCAGCAAGGGTATCGAAACTCCATGACGAGCTAACCCGCTTAATCGCACACCCCACCTTATTTATTGAGTCGGTAACATTTTCAGTATAAAAATCATACCGTTTTAATATTACAGGGTATGTATTGCTGTTTATAAAGGTAAAATCACACCTATAAATCTGCCTCTTTGTTATCCCGCAGCTATCAAAATTATATTCCTTCACACTTAGTGCAACTCCACCCGAATCAAACAAAGGCCCTATTCCATTACTAACACCCGAATGCCAATTTGATTGGCTGTATGATAAAGTGCTTATAAAAATTGCAAGCAGGAATAAATATGTTTTTTTCATTATGAAAAATTTAACAGTATTCGTCAAAGATACAAATTTCCAGTTGCCACAACCCCGTAGGCGCTGATTTGCAATCAGTGCGTGCACAATGCTTACATTTTATTTCCAATTGCCACAAGCTGCCCTGCGGCGTATTCTATTTTTGGTTTCAGCAATGGCTATGGTAGGGACACGACATGTCGTGTCCCTACAAACCATATCCACAATAATTGGTAGGGACACCACATGTGATGTCCCTACGTTTACACCCCAAATTTTCCAGTTGCTACAAGCTGCCCTGCGGCGTATTTCATTTTGGGTTTCTGCAATAGCTACCCTAACCTCCCGACGCTTAAGCCGGGACGCGGCCTACCCCTTCCCCATTATGGGGAAGGGAATAAAAGGGATAGGGTAAATTTCGTATCTTTGTGAAAAATATCCATATATGGGATTAATATATGCAAACCTGTCTTTAGGCAATCCAAGAAAAGAGGATATGAAAAAATTGGATGTTCAATGCCTTGTCGATACAGGAGCTATGTGGATGTGTATTCCCGAACATATAGTAATTCAATTGGGATTGCAAGAATTAGAAAAACGTGAAGTTACTACCGCCGACGGTAAAAAACATAATTGCTCTTATGTTGGGCCTTTGCTAATAACCTTCGAAAATAGAAGTTGTTACGCTGGAGCATTAGTATTGGGCGATTCTGTTCTTCTCGGAGCTATTCCAATGGAGGATATGGATTTGGTAATTCATCCATTAAAGAGACTTCTTAGTGTGAATCCTGAGAGTCCAAATATTCCAGCAGGAATTGTGAAATAGGAAATTTCCAGTTACCACAAGCTGCCCTGCGCTGTATTTTATTTTTTGGTTGCGCTACTCTAACCTCCCGACGCGTAGCCCGGGACGCGGCCTACCCCTTCCCCATTGTGGGGAAGGGAAGGAAAGGGATAGGGTGCCACAAGCAGCCCTGCGTTTCAATTTCATTAGTATCTTTGAAATATCTAAATTTTAAAATTATGCGCAAACTATTGTTATCCCCAATTTTATTACTGGCATTTAATGCCATGGCACAAGTGGCACCGCCACAAGCACCGCCTCCCGGCGCGCCACAAGGCCCTCAGGGCCCGCCGCAAATGCCGGAGTTCATTGTACCGGTTCAAATAGGAACCGATACCCTTAAAAACGGCAGGGCTACTGTAACCATTACCCGGCAAACGCTGGATGAAATGAAACAAAGCATGGCATCGCCCGATTATGTGGTTATGCTTACCCCTGTGGGCGATTGCGGTGCCTTGTCGCTTTCTGAAATGACAGACAAAAGTTTTGAAGTGAAAGAACAGAAAGGTTCGGGCTCTTCCAAAGGCATTTTTCAATATGAAATGATTGTGAAACAAAAAAGGCCGGCAAGGCCGGGCCGTCCTACTATGCCTCCGCAAATGGGCCAACCGGGACAACCACCAGTTCCTCCGGCACCTGCAAAGCCGCAGAATATGCAATAATCTTAATTTAAAAAAAACCAATAAAAAACCCCTGACGTTTACCGTCAGGGGTTTTTCATTTAATCCCTTTTGCACCTCTTATTTCTGGATAGCTATACGCGATGTATAGGTGGTTCCGTTAGAAATAATTTGCAGCATATAAACACCGCCCGCAACATTCGACAGGCTCACATCGCTCAACGTGCTTCCGCCTTTTACGGTTGCATTCGATTGATATACTACCTGGCCCATCATGTTAGAGATGCGTATTTCGGCATTCTTGTCTTGTGTCAATCCATTTACCGCAATGTGGAACAAGCCATTGTTCGGGTTAGGGTATATAGTATATTCACTGTTATCATTGATAGCTTGAATACCCGTTGCACCAGTTACAGAAATAACCAGCGTATAGGATGATTCATCAAATCTTCCGTTTGCGGTATGCCTCCTGATTACCGGCAATACAGTATACCAAATAGTAAGCGTTGCGCTGTATGGCCCATTGATGCTATAGGTATGTGTATAGGTAGTCATTCCTATGCCCGAATCAGATGGGTCACCGTCACCGGGAGTCCATTTATAATAAGTATTGGAATTGTACCCCAGAGAAGTGCTGGTAAAGTTATATGTTCCGCCCGGGTTATTGGTATCCGCATTCACATACGTAAAGCTTGCTTGCAGCGAATCCCTGTTCTGAATATAAATAGTTTGCGTGCTGGTAGCCGTGCATCCGCCCGGATTAACAATATTCAAGGTTACTGTATAATATCCGATAAAAGGATATTGGTGAGTAGCGGTATCTTTTCCGTTCAGAGATGTATTATCACCAAAGAACCAACCATATTGTGCGCCGGATTGCACACCTGTGGAAGTGCTGGTAAACATAACCTGTCCGTTGCTGTCATATTGCATGGTGAAACTTACGTTCAGGTTGCAGGCATTGGTAATTGTCACCGGAATAATGATTGTATCGGCACAGAAGTTAGAATCGGAGCTTACAATCAGCGTATCCTGATAGGTACCGTCATTAGCATAGGTATGACTAGCCAGGGAGTCATACCATCCGGCGGTATATGAACTGCCATCGCCGAATAACCATTTATAAGTGTCTCCCACAGCAACCCCTGTTGAATTACTCATAAAGGAAACCTGCCCGTTGGTATCAAGCGTATAGGTAAAGTTCGCATTTATTCCGCAATTGCTGTTAAGGCCGTGAGCTACATACACATATTCTATAATAGAGTCCATGCAATAAGCGCTGCCCGTGTCTTCTATTATTATCCATACAGGATAATTACCTCCATATTCATAGGTGTGCGAATAATTTGCCGTAGCCTGAACTCTCTGGTTACTGTCACCCGGCCTCCAATAATATAGTGTATTAGCGTTTGTTCCTGTAGATGTACTCGTAAATGAAACCGACCCAAGTGCAGCAACGGTATAAGTAAAATTAGCAGATAAGGTGCAAGGTGTAACCACATTTGAAATAGTAATGTTCATAGTTGCGGTATCATAGCAGAAACTATCATTCACTGCTAATTTGGCAGTAAAAGTGTTATTGGTTAAATACCAATGGGCAAATGTTGTATTGTTAAATGCCTGCCAACCACTGCCATCTCCCGGATTCCAGGAATAAAAAACACCCGGACCAAATCCGGTAGAGGTGCTGGTAAAAGTTACATAGCCGTTAGGGCCTATGGTGTAATTAAAACTTGCCGTGCAAGCTAAACTCTTATAGCTGCTTAAGGTAAAACCGCAAAGCAGAACAATGGCATATACCATCATTTTTCTGAAAAGGGAACGAGTTTGAGGATTATTTGTTTTCATAGTACTTTGCATTAAAATTGAATTTTGTTATTTAAGTTGTTTGGGCTTTTATGCCGTTATATTGCCACCAATACGCCAAATATTGCGCATTGGTTGGGTGTTCTGAATAATTATTATTCTGCAAAGTTATTAAAATACTGAAATACAGGCAGTAATTGTTGTCACAGTTTCATAATTGGTTCTATCCAAAACACCAATTACAAATGTCTTCTGCCAGCCCCAAACCCCTAAAAGGGCTTTAATAATTGCCGGTCAGGCTCCGACTGCCGATAAAAAGCGTATCTTTGCAGCCAATTATCAATTTTTACTCGGGTTGCTGTCTCTGTTATCTGTTTGTAAAAGTTGATGTCTAACTATAACAAACAACGTGAGTACAACATTTAAAGAACTCGGGCTACTAAAACCCGTATTAGACGCTATTACCGAACTCGGCTTCGAAACCCCGACCCCTATTCAGGAAAAGGTAATACCAACCTTATTAAGCGATTCCTGCGACATTGTAGCATTGGCGCAGACAGGAACCGGAAAAACCGCCGCATTCGGGTTACCATTAGTATCACTTATTGATTTTGCAGAACGCAAACCGGTGGCGCTTGTATTGGCTCCTACCCGTGAGCTTTGCATGCAAATCACATCCGACTTAAAGAATTTTTCTAAAAATATACATGGCTCTAACATTGTAGCCGTTTATGGCGGAGCCAGCA
The DNA here is from genome assembly GCA_903916255.1 of uncultured Bacteroidota bacterium. Taxonomy (GTDB): domain Bacteria; phylum Bacteroidota; class Bacteroidia; order JABEUT01; family JABEUT01; genus JABEUT01. The sequence continues at coordinate 26,708 of CAIWVW010000114.1, read as the reverse complement.
TCCGCGGACAGGTTGATGATTTAAGGCGCGGTGCACAAATTGTAGTTGCTACCCCCGGCCGTATGGTCGACATTATAAACAGAGGTGCCGTAGACCTTCAAAATATTAAATACGTAGTACTCGACGAAGCCGATGAAATGCTGAATATGGGTTTTAAAGAAGACCTTGACTTTATACTTTCCTCCGCATCGGATACCAAAAATACCTGGCTTTTTTCAGCTACCATGCCGAATGAGGTGTTGGCTATCTCGCGCAATTATATGAAGGACCCGATAGAAGTGACTGCAGGAACCAAGAATTTAGCGAATGAAAATATTGAACACACTTATTATGTAACACAAGAGCGCGAACGTTATAATGTATTGAAGCGCATCGCCGATTTTTACCCCGATATTTTTGCATTGGTATTTTGCCGCACCAAAATTGAAACCCAGCGTGTAGCCGACAAATTAATTAAGGACGGATACAACGCCGATGCTTTGCATGGTGATTTATCGCAGGCGCAGCGCGACCATGTGATGAAACGTTTTCGCGGACGCACCCTGCAATTGCTTGTTGCAACCGATGTTGCAGCCCGTGGTATTGATGTGAACGATATTACCCACGTTATCCACTTTAACCTGCCCGACGAAATTGAAAACTATACCCACCGTAGCGGACGTACAGCCCGTGCCGGAAAAACAGGCATGTCTATTGCTATTATAAATACAAGGGACTTATATAAAATTAAGACGTTAGAAAAGCTTACGCAGAAAAAATTTACCCGTGCGGAAATACCTACCGGCTTCCAGATTTGCGAAAAGCAATTGTTCCATTTGGTGCAAGGGCTCGATAATGCCAAGGTGAACGAAGAAGAGATAAAAGAATATCTCCCGAAAATAATGGAACAGTTGAGCCATTTGAGTAAAGAAGAAATTATCAAGCGTTTTGTATCCATAGAGTTTAACCGTTTCCTCGACTATTACCGCAATGCACCCGACCTTAATTCAGGCGGCAGCACTATGGATGAATACAGCGGACGCGAAACTCCTCCGGGTGTAGTAAAATTATTCCTGAGTGTAGGCAAAATGGATGGCTTCGGAAATGACAGCCTGAAAAAATATTTATCGGAAACGACACAAGTCCCTATAGAAGCTTTGACCTGGACCGATGTGAAAAACAGTTTCTCTTTTATTGAAGTGAAAAACGAAATGAAAGACCAGCTGATGAACGGATTGGATGGAGCGACTTACCGCGGAAGGCCTGTGAAGATTGAATCTCGCGGCAACCGCGAAGAAGGTGTTCCGAGAGAACGCAGCAGAAGTTATGGCGGAGGACGCTCGGGTGGCGGACGTTCCAGCGACAAACGTTTTGAAAAAGGCTGGGGCAGCGACGGCGGTGGCGAAAGAAGAAGCAGTGGAGGTGATAGGGGCGGCGACAGACGCGGTGGCGGCGGTTTTGACAGGAGAAGCAGCGGTAGCGGTGAAAGGCGCAGCAGTGGCGGATTCGATAGGAGAAGCAGCGGAGGCAGTTCCGATTACAAACCACGTGAAAGAAGCGGTGGTGGCTCTGATTACAAACCAAGAGAACGCAGCGGCGATTTTAAACCGCGTGAAAGAAGCGGAGGCGACTCTGCTTTTAAACCAAGAGAACGCAGCAGCGGCAGCGACTATAAACCCCGCGAACGGAAAAGCGGAGGCGCATTTGAGCGTAAAGTAGGCAGCGGCGGCGACCACAGAAGCGATGCATTTAAAAAACGCAGCGCAGAAAGCAAACCAAATACCCCACCGACCAGAGCACCCGGTGGCATGAACAGGGCTGAAAGAAGGAAAGCTAAGTTTGGTAGTGGCGAAGCTCCGAAGGGGGATAGCTAAAGAAAGTTTTAGTTTTATGCCCTTACTTGCTTAAGCCTATTCTGGAAGAAGATAATATAAGAAAAGCAAGTGATACCACAATATTAATAAGTCCTAAGAAGGTAATTTCACCTGAAAAGGCGCACTTTATAATCATGCCTAAACCAGATGATGCCAATAGGATGAACATGTAAAATGCAAATTTCTTCATTTTCGCGCCTTGAAAGGATTTAAATCTAATTTTGAAGAATATTGCCAATAAAATCAATATCAGGCTTTGGTAAAATACTGTTTTATAGCGCTCTTCTATTACCTTATCTAAGGGTTTAAAAGCTATCATTATTAGCAAGAAAAAGCCTAAAGCCAAAATAATATAAATATATTTATTTTTCATCTGAAAGTATTTTTTTGCATTCTGTTGAATCAATGCATAGAAAAACAGAACTTGTTGTTATACCCCAGTGTCCATCATAAAAATAAACCCAGTGGACAGAATCTGGTATACTTCCAATCTGATTTCCGCTGTAGTAATGATACTTTGGAAAACATTTTTTGAATTTATCTTCATCAAAGCAATAAATAATCTTACCATAGTGGCTACTCTGATCAATCTTAAACCTGTATGCATCTCTTTCATTCTGTAAATCAAAAGCAACCCATAAATCCTTAACCGCAATAATATCTTCCAGGTCATTTCTTGGCTTATATCTAAATATGAATTGCTCATCCTTGCGAGCAATATCAAAATCCGTTCCATTACCTACATCCTTGATACTATCCACATAAGGATAAATCTCGCTAATACAGTTACTAGTTAATATGCTTAGCGTGCAGTAATTTAACGCAAGCCGGTTGCTAATTTTTACTAAAGAATCGAATTTTGATTTATCTTCTTTAATCCTTTCATCTCCAATTTTAATCATCTCCTTCGGATGATATAAATCACATGAGGCAATTAACAGCATCAAAAAGAGGGGGATTACATATTTCATAGAGTACTATTCGGATTTATGTTCATACAAACATAATCTTTTTCATAAACAGTAATTTCTACATTTGTAGAATGGAAAACCAAATCACCCTCACCCCAATCGCCTACGTAAAAAATTCCCGCAGCAGAATTCGCTTGACTACATCCGAAAAAATGTCAGTTGATAAAGCGCTGCAATCTATGAAGGTAGGCAAAGTTTTCAGCCATGAAAAAGTAATGGCTGATATGAAGAAGAGATATCCATCGCTTTTTTAACTCCGTGCACCTCCGTGGTTCTCAGTGCACCTCCGTGTAAGAATATCAGTTACACAGAGAAATACAGGAGAACCACGGAGGTGCACAGAGTAAATTCATTAATTTTGTATTATGAACATTACCCTCACCCCTATAGCCTACGTAAAAAATTCCCGCAGCGGAATGAAAGATGATTTTTGGGGAACTATAATTTCTGAAATTGTTATCTCGGATAATTTACCGGAAGCTTGTCTGGATGGAATTGATACATTCTCACATTTGGAAATTATTTTTTATTTTGATAAAGCAACTAAATCCGATACCGTTGAAGGTGCCTCGCATCCCCGTGGTAATAAAGACTGGCCTATGGTTGGCATCTTTGCACAGCGTAAGAAGGATAGGCCCAACCATTTAGGATTGACTACCGTAAAACTCATTTCCCGAAAAGGCAGAACGCTTACCGTACAAGGTTTGGATGCAGATAACGATACACCTATTTTGGATATTAAACCCGTAGCAAAAGAATTCCTGCCAAGGGAAGAAGTTACCCAACCTGCTTGGATGACGGAATTGATGCGGGATTACTGGAAGTGATGGAACGCGGATGACGCAGATTGCTTATGATAAACACGGATATGAATTGTTTTAAAAGTCATATTAAATCTTAAGCAATCTGCGTCATCCGCGTTCCATTGTTCTATTGCGTTCCATCTATTTTCCGTATTATTGTCTTAATGGAAAATCTCAAACCATATTTAGGAATTATTGCTGTCTGCTTAGGCTTAACGGCATACATCATCTATATTCATAGCACTGTTAAAGACAAAATAAAGCCCCATGCTTTCTCATGGCTTTTATGGACGCTGACAACTGCCGTGGTATTTATTGCCCAATGGACCAAGGGCGGAGGCTCGGGTTCATGGTCAACAGGATTTACTTGTACCGTATGTTTGGCGATTGGCATAATTTCACTTTTAAAATATGATAAAAAATATTCGCTATCGGATATTTTATTTATAAGCGTAGCTTTACTTGCACTTATCCCTTGGTTTTTCACCAAAGACCCTACCATTTCTGTCGTTTTAATTGCAAGTATTGATGTGCTTGGGTATGGCCCTACGCTTTGGAAATGCTACTATTTTCCCGATGAGGAAAAAGCTGTTTCCTTCGGATTAAATTCTGTAAAACATTTCTTTTCATTCATGGCATTGCAGCATTATGAAATAGCCACCTGGATTTATCCCCTCACGCAAATTTTTATGAATGGGCTGGTAGTGGTGCTGATAATGATTAGGAGGAGGAAGTTGGCGAAATAATTGGTCTTCTACAAAGTGACTTTGTCATCCTGAGCAGAGCGAAGGATCTCAATTGTATAAGAGATTCTTCACTGCGTTCAGAATGACAAAGTCATGGTGCATTATATAGGCATCTAAGGTTACCATTTTGTAAATTTTTCACTTACCCCTTGTTTTGAATTATAGAAATGACATATCTTTGCAGCGTCAAATTTTATAATTCGTATACGAAGACATGAAGGCAACACAAACATATCTGTTCAATTCCCATCGGGGTTGCTGTATGCCTATGTCACGACGGTGCATGTGCTAAAAGCACAATGATATAGTCCTTCTCTGTTGTCCTGTCCCCTCTTATTTCTGCATCTTAATTACCTCATACTTATACCCATTATGGAACTTGAATTAATAGCCAATACTGAAAAACGCGAACTGAAAAATGTGAGCGCGATACATTCCTTCACCGTCTTCCCTGACGATTTAAATTACAAAGGTTCGCTCTTCGGCGGAAAAATTCTGGCTGAAATGGATATTGCCGGACTGAAGCCTGTACGAAGGATGTTGTATAGTACCGAGTGCGATAATACAGTTACCGCGAGTATAGATAGAGTGGATTTTTTAAAACCTGCCAAACTGGGCGATATCATTGAAATGACATCAACCATATATAAATTAGGAAGAACCTCTATTTCAGTTTTTGTGCATGTTACCAAGGAAGATGAATTCGGTAATATTGAAAAGATTTGCGATGCACATTTGGTATTCGTTTCGCTGAAAGATGGTAAACCTCATCCGCACAATCATTATCTGCCAAAGGAGTATACTCCGAGCGATGATTTGTTTAATCCCTGTGTAAGTTAAACGTTGCAATTATTTCTACAATTAATTTAAACATCCATTTTGGCAATATTGTGGAGACTAAAAAATTTGTAGTATTACAGCCTTAATATCTGCCTATTGCGGAATTTCTCCGCAATCAGGCAAATAGACAAGACCGTTTTACCATGAATAAAGTTGCGTATTTTTTTCTGCTTTTATTCCTTATTTGTATGCAGGTAAATGGGCAAACCATGCCCGGTACAAGCGATTCTTTGTTACTGGAAGAACTTAAAATGACCCGGTATGATAAAGACACCTCTGCGGATGCCGTAATATTGTCGGACAAAGGAGTTTTTCAACTGGCTGCGGATAAAAATCAATATGATTTTAAAAAATTTTCATCCAGGGTTCTAAAGATTAAGATACTTTCCAAGGCCGGGCTTGAATATGGAACACACATTATCAGGCTTTTTAATCATACTAACTTTGGGGAAGATATGACTTATCTTTCAGCAGCCACCTATAACCTTGAAAATGGCAAGATTATTCGCTCTCCTTTTGCAATGAGTGAACTTAAAGAGACCGTTATACCCAATCAAATAACTGAAGAAAAATTTTCATTGCCAAATGTTAAAGTAGGCTCGGTAATTTATATCTCCTACACCATTAAATCCCCTTATAACGTCTATTTTAATTGGCTTTTTCAATATACTATTCCTGTAATCTCCAGCCAAGCCACGCTTATCATTCCACCATTCTGTCATTACCGATATCTTATGCAAAATATAGACACGAATGATTTAATATCCCACATTTGGACAGATAACACAGATAGAATTATCGGTAATCAACATTACGAAGACCTTATTTTCAGCTATGCATTAAAGGATATTCCCGCTTTTAAGGACGATGCATTTATATCAACTCCCGAAGATTATGTAATGCAGATTGCTTTTCAATTTGTAAAGTGGGATGCAAAAGGATTCACTGCCTTGAATGGAAAAACTTTTATGAGTACATGGACCGCATTTACAGATAAACTGCTATTGGACTATACTTATTTTGGCGGCTATTTGTATTCAAAAGAAAACTATGTGGCCAAACTGGCAAAGCAATTAGACCTGGATAAAAAACCGCAAATTGAAAAAGTAAAGACTATCGTTAATTATGTTAAGGCTGCTTATAGCTGGAACTATGCTTACGATATTTTGTCTGATAAAAAAATGGATGATTTTATTACTGATAAATCCGGAAATACAGCAGCCATTAATCTTTTTTTAACTGCCTTGTTAAAAGCTGCCGGTATAAATGCAAACCCTGTATTAATAAGTACCCGCGGGCATGGAAAAATAAAAACCAATTATCCGTTTTTAGGGCTTTTTAATGATGTTGTTTGTTATGTGAAAACAGACAGCCTGTCTTTATTATTAGATGCTACTGAACCTGCTTTGCCTTACTATGCCATTCCTCCTCAATGTACGAATGGAGCCGGATATATTGTTCAAAAAAATGACAGCAGCTGGGTAGACCTGAAACCACAAATGCCTTCGGGAATAATGGAAAACCTGATACTAAAAATATCACCGGGTTTTGATTCATTACATTGCCGTTTCAATATAAAAGCAAGCGGCTATAGCGGCTATGAATATAGGAAATATGCCTATAAGGGGTATGATACCCTGAACACTCAATTGCTAAAAAATAAAGAAATGCACTTATCGGACAGCATTAAAATATTTTCGCTGGATAAACCGGAAGAGCCATTTTCAATAATATACTCAACTTCTTCTCCATTGTCATTTGAAAAAACAGACAGCACAAAATCATCAAAGGTGCTTTTCCGTCCTTTTTTAAACGAACCTGTTTCCGATAATCCGTTAAAAACAGACGACAGGAAATATCCAATAGACATGGAATTTCCGCACGATTATAAATATAACAGCATCGTAGTTATTCCGGCAGGATTCAAGCTGGCTGAAAAACCAACCGATACAGAATACGCCATTCCCGGTGGCCATGCCAAATTCTCATACACTGTAAAACAACTATCGGATGGCGCTGTACAATTTACCAGCAATTTAATATTCACTGTACCTGTTTTTGAACCTTCCGAATACAAGGAATTAAAAAAACTGTATGATGTTGCCATAAAAAAATGGAAAGAGCCGGTTATTCTGGAAAAGAAATAATTGCCTTTCCACTATTATCTCTTTATAACACTGCATTCAACCCTGAAATCCTGCTGTATTGAAAAAAAAATTATATTTGAACATATAAATACCCACCCATGGAAAATACAACACCTTCAACCGAAATTAAAATCAAGTGGTATCACTACATCGCTGCATTTTTTGCCGGATTCTTTCTGGCCAATGTAGTTCCTCATTTTACACATGGCATTTCCGGCGACTCCTTCCCTACTCCATTTGCAACCCCACCCGGTAAAGGGCTCTCTTCGCCAACCTGCAATATACTTTGGGCTTGTTTTAATCTATTAGTAGGCTATATTCTGTTGAAAGTAAGCAAAGCATGCTGGAATCGGAAAGCATTGCTGTTTGTGGTTTTTATCGGGATAGTAATTTGTGGCGTAATGCTCAGCATTGCTTTTCAGGACAAGGTGAAGGGGTAAGAAGTCCTACCATTTTATGGCAAAATACAAGCCAGGAATAAAGGTGAGGTGGATATGTATTTCGTGAGTTAGTACAGATTTGAATCTGTGAAATGCTATCTTTGTTTCACCACCTATGTTCGAACAAATTAAAGAAGTTTTCAGCCGTTTTACAGTTCTTAGCCCAAAGGACCTGATTCAACTTGCATCTATTTCAAAAATGAAAACGGTAAAAAAAGATGACCATCTTTTAATGGTTGGAGATTTGAATTACAACATTTCAATTGTTGTTAAGGGTTTATTCAGGCACTATGTAACTGATGAAAACGGAACCGAAAAAACCTTATTATTTGTTCCCGAGAAAAAGGTTACCGCGATGATTGACACTCTTTTCCACAATAAACCTTCAACGGAAAATATAGTAGCGCTTGAGGATTCAATTATTGTGAAAATAGACTTTAGGGCATTTGAAAAATTAGCATCCAACAATATCCGTTTGCTGAAAACCCAAAATGAAGGCTTAAAAGAAATAATTGCGGGAAATGTAGAGCATATAAAATTGTTGAATCTGCTTACTCCCGAAGAACGTTATGCCTATTTCTGTAAAACCCACCCCGATTTGGAACAGCGGATTAAGCAAAAACATTTTGCCTCCTTTTTAGGCATTACCCCTACATCCCTTTCGCGGATTAAAGGCAGGGGAGTCCTGGAATAATTTACTATACCCCAAAATTGCCTTAAGGCAATTTTTATCTTTCCGTAAACCAACACCTTTGTGGTGATACCAACTTTATACGCGACCTGCCTTCTTTAAAAAATTATTAAGCTGCAAAAGAAAATGCGCAATTTTTTAGTAACTCTGTTACTCATTTTCGTTTTTCAATTTGAAGCTTTTCCGCAAAGCAGGCATAAAATTGATTCGCTTGCGAAAGTTATAAAAGCGGCTAAGGGTGATACATCCGAAGTAAATGCCTTTTACGAATTAGCATGGGAACTTGGCGAGACTAATCCCGACACTTCAATTATACTGGACAAACAAGCATTACAACTCTCGGCAAAAATAGATTGGAAAAACGGTGAAGCTAAATCGACTAACGATATTGGCTGGTATTATTATCTAAAAGGAGATTATCCCAATGCGCTTGATTACACGAACAAAGCCATTACCCTTTATGAAGAATTAAAAGACAAGCGTCAAATAGCAAATATGTTGGGTAACATTGGTCTGTTTTATATAGATGAGGGTGATTATCCAAAGGCTTTGGAATACCAGTTTAAGGCATTAAAGACAGCGGAAGAAATTGGCTATAAACGGTTGCAGGGAAACACCCTCGGTAACATTGGAATGATTTATGATAATCATGGCGATTATTCAAAAGCATTGGAATATTATTTTAAAACATTGAAAATTGCAGAAGAAACCGGGAATAAACTTTTGCAGGGAAACACATTAGGAAACACGGGGCTTGTTTACCAAGAACAAGCCGATTATTCCAATGCACTGGAATATGATTTTAAGGCCCTAAAGATGGCAGAGGATATTGGAAACAGCCATTTGCAGGGAAACATGCTTAGTAATATTGGAATCGTTTATAGGGAGCAAAAAAATATCCTACCGCATTGGAATACCAGAATAAAGCGTTAAAACTGGCTGTAGAAATTGGAGATAAAACAATGCAGGCAACCGCTCTTGGTAATATTGGTTTTGACTACATGCGCCTTGGAAAATTTAAAGAAGCTGAAGAGTATTTGAAACAAGCTATTGCCAAAGCCGACAGTACCGGAATTAAAGACAAAAATTTTGATTTCGAAATATATATTTCTCAATTTTACGATACCACCGGCAGGCCCGAACTTGCGCTGGAACATTATAAAAGGGCAATGGTATTAAAGGATACCCTATTTAATGTACAAAAAGGGAAGCAAATGACCCGTAATGAAATGAATTACGAGTTTGATAAGAAAGAGGCTATTGCTAAAGCCGAACAGGAAAAGAAAGATGTCCGCCAGCGCACCATCCGTAATTCAATCATAGGAATACTTGCAGGAGTTTTAGTTTTTTTAATTGTTGTTTATCGACAGCGCAATAAAATAAAAACGGGTAAAAAACGGAGCGATGAATTATTGTTGAATATTTTACCCGAAGAGGTAGCGGAAGAATTAAAGGAAAAAGGTAGTGCAGAAGCAAAAGCATTTGATGAGGTGACTGTTATGTTTACCGATTTTAAAGGTTTTACTACCATTGCTGAAAACTTGACGGCTAAAGAATTGGTTGCCGAAATAGATTATTGTTTTAAAGGCTTTGATGATATCATTCATAAATATGGCATTGAGAAAATTAAAACCATTGGCGATAGTTACATGGCTGCCGGCGGATTACCGATTCCCAATAAAACCCATGCTAAAGATGTTGTTAGCGCTGCGCTGGAAATTGTGCAATTCATGGAAGCCCATAAACAACAAAGATTGAAAGAAGGCAAACCTATTTTTGAAATACGAATTGGTATTAATACCGGGCACGTTGTTGCAGGAATAGTAGGAGTAAAAAAGTTTGCTTACGATATTTGGGGAGATACCGTAAACCTTGCATCGCGCATGGAGAGTAGCGGAGAGCCGGGGAAAATAAACATATCAGGCACTACGTATGAGTTGGTGAAAAATGATTTCACTTGCACCTACAGGGGTAAAATACAAGCCAAGAATAAAGGTGAGGTGGATATGTACTTTGTGAGTTGAATAGAGACTTGTGAAATTAAAATTTTGTCCTGTCCTCGTACCCGCTAAGTTGCACCCTTCCTAACGCCAGACCGAAAGATTCATTTTGGCGGGGTTCAGCCAAACAGGCTTAGTGGGGTAGTAACCATTTTAGTTCTGCTTTACATTAAATTTTCTAATGCAGCTTTATTAGATTTTCCATGTATTTATTGATAAATGCAACTTGCCAGTTATTAACCCACGAAGTGCAACTTTGCGTTTATAGGGGAATTTTATTTACAAAATAAAATTGCCGTAGCATGATTTGCATTTTTCTTTCTTGTATTTTTACATATTATTGTACCTTATTCAAACAGTGCCTTATAATAAAAAGAAAATGCAAATACAACGATTTATAGGAATTACTTCGATTATAGTACTGTTGTTGTTTTCGTGCGTAAACAGTAACAATATTAGAAATGCGCAACAACTTTATGACAATGGAGATTACTTAAAGTCGATAAAAATGATTGATCTCTTATTAAAAAATGATTCTGCAATGAATTACTCTGCAATTCGACTTAGGGGCCTTTGCTATTATAAAATAGGTAATTATATTAGAACAATAGATGATTTAAGTATGGTATGTAATCATGATAGCATGGATACACTTGTCTTTATTAGAATGGTGAAAGCATATGAACATATGGGAAAACTTGAAAGTGCTCTTTTAACTCTTAATAAATTAGTTAATTTAAACAGGATGAATATATGGGCTTTAAATGAACGGGGACAAGTTTATGTACAGATTGGATTGTATGACATAGCTATTGATGATTTTAATGCTTGCATTAAAGTTGATAGTAATTCCTATATTCCATATAATAATAAAGGACTAGCTTTAGATTATTTAGGTTATCATAATGAGGCGGTAGTATGTTTTAAAAAAGCCATTTCTCTCTCTAAGATAGATTCAAAGTTATATTATAATTGCGGGGTTGCTTATTTATATATGGATTCTCTTCTTGAAGCTAAAAACGAATTTGATATTGCTATTAGGATCAATCCTAATGATACAGAGTATTATGCTAACAGGGGCATTGCATATTTTAAATTAAAGGAAAAAGATAGCGCATGTTTAGATTGGTCAAAGGCGATAAATATGGGAAGTGCAGAAGCTAATAGATATTTTCAAGAGGGTTGTATTAAACAAGTTCAATCCATATTCAATGGGGATAAAAACAAACAAAATAAGCCACATTAACCGTTTTTCTTTCTTCTACTTTCAGCTTCTTTTACCCCCATTCCCGCGAAGTTGCACTTCGTGGGTAAGCAACCATTTAAGCTATGCTTTACCTTAGATTTTTTCACTCAGCTTTATTGGATTTTCCAAGTATTTTTTGGTAAGTGCAACTTACCAGTTATTAATCCACTAAGTGCAACTACGCGGGTACGGGGGCACGTATGCGTTGGTGAAAAATGATTTTACCTGCACCTACAGGGGCAAAATACAAGCCAAAAATAAAGGTGAGGTGGATATGTACTTTGTGAATTAAGGCAAGGATATTTTCATATATTTGATTTTTCTATCGCCACTTTATGAAAAGAATATTACCCCTTCTGCTTTTCATTTTTTGTTTTTTGTTTTTCACATGCAAAGGGCAAAATCATATTATTGATTCCCTGAAAAGGGTTCTTAAATCTGAAAAGGAAGACACGAATAAGGTTAATACCTTAAATAGCCTTAGCAGACAATTAATCAACCTAAATAAGTTTGATACGTCATTGGTAGTATCCAACCAGGCATTGGTTTTATCAGGTAAACTGGGATACGAAAACGGAAGGGGCTTCTCGTTGAACAATATTGGCGTTTGCAACGATTATCAGGGAAATGATACTGTGGCATTAAAATATTATACCGATGCAATGTCCATATTTCAAAAGACAGGAAACAAAAGAGGAGAAGCCTCCATTTACGTAAATTCAGGAGCCATATACATAAACATAGGTAACTATCAAAAAGCTATTGAGAACAGTTTGAAAGGGCTGACTTTGTCAAAAGAAATCGGTTATGAAGCAGGATATGCGAACGGGCTTCAGAATGTAGCAATTGCATATTTTAAGCAGGGGAAATATACAAAAGCACTTGAATATGATTTTAAGTCATTGGACAATAATCAGAAAAATGAAAACAAAGTGGGATACGCTCATAACCTTTGCAATATAGGTATTGTTTATGCCGATATGGGGAATTTCCCCAGGGCATTGGAGTATTATTATAAATCGCTGGCATTAGATCAGAAAATTGGAAATAAATACGGTGCAGCATATAATTATGGTGCCATAGGAAGCATTTATTTTTTACAAGGCAACAACCAAAAGGCTTTGGAATGCGATTTGAAATCCTTGAATATGGAACTTGAAATTGGAGATAAAAACGGTTGCATTAATAATTACGGCCTCATTGGAGAAATTTATCAAAATGAAGGCAATTTATCGGGCGCCATGGATTGTTTTAATAAAGCGCTGGCCTTGCTTCGGGAAACACCTAACAGCGAGGGAATGGCAGCCACCATAGCCCTTGTGGGCCGTAATTACTTTAAGGCTCGTGATTATCCGGAAGCACTCGAAAACTTTTTTAAAGCAATAGCTATTTCAAAGGAAACGGGCAATAATAAAGGCATTGTGGATAATTATGCAAACATTGGAAATTGTTATGCTGCACAAAAAAAATACAGTTTGGCAAAAGCATATCTTGATTCTGCACTGTATCTGTCAAAAAATACAGGAAATACATTACAAATTGAAACCGTTTATTTTAGTTTGTCCGGCGTAGACAGTGCCACAGGTGATTATAAAGCTGCCTGGGAGGATAATAAAAACTATATGATTTGTAAAGATAATATAGACAACGAAAAGATAGTTCAGGCGGAAATGAATTATGAATTTGACAGGAAAACGGATTCGGCTAAAGCGGCGCAAGACAAGTTAAATGTAATGGCATTAAAAGAAAAACAACGGCAAAAAGTGATAAAAGATTCATTGTGGGGCGGTTTTTCAGTTATGTTTTTGGCTGCCGGAGTATTTTTTATTCAACGAAGAAGGATTTCAAAAGAAAAGAAACGAAGCGATGACCTGTTGACCAATATTCTTCCGAAAGAAACGGCAGATGAATTGAAAGCTACAGGCGCAGCCAAAGCCCGGAGTTTTGATATGGTAACAGTTATGTTTACTGATTTTAAAGACTTTACTCAGATATCCGAAACACTATCCCCGGCTGAACTGGTGAATGATTTGCACACCATTTTTCATGCTTTTGACAATATAATTCATAAACATACTATTGAAAAAATAAAAACCATAGGCGATAGCTACATGGCTGCCGGCGGATTACCAATTCCCAATAAAACCCATGCTAAAGATGTTGTTAGCGCTGCATTGAAAATTGTAAAATTTATGGAAGCCCATAATCAACAAAGAATGAAAGAAGGCAAACCCGTTTTTGAAATTCGCATTGGTATTAATTCTGGCCCGGTTGTTGCCGGGATTGTAGGAATAAAAAAATTCGCTTACGATATTTGGGGTGACACCGTAAACCTCGCCTCCCGCATGGAGAGCAGCGGAGAACCGGGTAAGATTAATATTTCGGGCAGCACTTACGAGTTGGTGAAAAATGATTTCAATTGCACCTATCGTGGGAAAATACAAGCCAAGAATAAAGGCGAGGTGGATATGTACTTTGTAAGTTGAAGTAGTAATCTATAAATACTCCTCCGTCAACTGGTCTTCTTTCAATGCATTTTTCAATTCATACTGGCCAATGCGTGTGCGCACAAGTGAATCGAGGTAGGCTGAACTGCCCAATGCAGCGCCATAATCGCGTGCAAGCGAACGTATGTATGTTCCCTTTTCGCAAACCACTTTAAATGCAATCTGGTTTCCTTCTATCCGTTTTACTTCCATCGATTTAATGGTAACCTTTCGCGGTTTCATTTCTATTTCTGTCCCATCTCTGGCCGACACATATGCGCGTTTCCCATTAACTTTTATGGCAGAATGTGCGGGTGGTATTTGTTCTATTTCCCCAATAAATTGTTTGGTAGCTTCCTGCAGCATTTTATCAGTAATATGTTCTGTAGGGAAAGTTTCCGTTATCTCCGTTTCTTTATCGAACGAAGGCCTGAACGCGCCTAACGTAAAAACACCTTCATATTCCTTTTCTAAATCCTGGAATTCGTTAATCTTTTTGGTATAAGCGCCGTAACAAATTATTAAAAGGCCGGTGGCCAAGGGGTCGAGCGTGCCTGCATGGCCCACTTTAAACTTATAGCCATACTTTTTGCGCAATGCCCAGCGTATGCGTCCCACGGCATCAAAACTGGTCCAGCGGAGCGGTTTGTCGAACAGCAGGCAGCCGCTTTTTTTTACTTCAGTTTCATTGGTTTCCATGCCCATAAGGGTCGCGAATATAAGCTGCTGAAAGAGATTAATGCCACTTAATTATAAAAAAACGTAATTTAGTGGTTTGAAAGGTTACCAAATCGTTACAAAATCATTATGATAAAAAATATATTTTCCCGTCTGCTTGCAATTTTTGCATTTGGATTAGCAGTATCTGCCAATGCTCAAAATGCAGATACCATTCATGTAATGACCCAGAATGCCGTGGTGATGACATCGCCTCCACTCGGGTATTATGGTTGGGGTGTTTTTCCGGCTGATACTACTTCTTACCGGAAAGTGTATCTCAATTTCACCCTTGGCTGCCCCACCGGAGGCTGCAGCGGTTGGGATTATACTGTTGATATTTACCTGATACAAAATACCCATCATAAAGATTCTACCTTAATGCAGGGCCCTACTTTTACCGTAAACGGAAACCAACTGGATTCTGTAAAAACTAAAAAGGATACCACCTACACAACCTATTACGATACCACTACACACCTTACCGATTCTACAAAAAACACAGCTTACACTATTGTACAGTATAAAAACTGTGCAAAACCAACCATCCCTACCGATACTGTGCATTGGTGGGTGGCAGGTTATTATAATTATTATTACAACAGCTCCGGGCATATTATCGATTCTGTTTATGTTACACCCGATACCAGCATGTACCTTTCACATTGCCCCTATTATTCCGTTTACGATTCACTGGCAACCTATGAACTTGCCCGTATGATTACGCCTTACGGCGGTTATTATTCAGCTTCGTGGACAAACCCATACCGTTATGATATCACCGATTTTTCATCGCTGCTGCATGATTCTGTTCAGATTGAAGTGTTCTATAGCGGCTGGACCGATGGATTTACGGCCACCTGCGATTTTGAAATGATTACCGGTATCCCTGACCATAAACCCTATAAAGCCATTAACCTTTGGTCGGGTAGTTTCCCCTATGGAAGTGCAGCCAACCCTATTTCCAATTACCTCACCAAATATCCGGCACATATAGATACGGCAGCCCACGCTACCCGCCTGCGTATTTTGCAAACAGGCCACGGTGAAGATGGCAACAACTGCACAGAATTCTGCGCTAATTTGCAATATGTTACTGTAAACGGTAATCTGGTTTACAACCCGCTTGTGTGGCGCACCGATTGCGGCCTGAATGCATTATTGCATCAAAGTGGAACCTGGCTTTATGACCGTGCCAACTGGTGCCCCGGCGATTTAGTAAATCCTTATCTGGATGACCTTACTCCTTATGTACACCGTGGCGGTACCGATACCTTGCTTATTACAATGGCACCCTACACATCACCCAACGGGGGAAGCATCTACATCTTCGGAACCTCGCTTATTTATTATGGTGCGCCAAGCTTCAATTTAGATGCCGCCGTAGAAGATGTTATTTCACCCAATATGTATGCACCTTACAGCCGTACAAACCCAAATTGCGGCGACCCGCAAATAGTTATTCGTAATACAGGAGCGCAAACACTTACCAGCTTAAACATTAATTACGGACAAGTAGGCGGCGACCATAATACCTACACATGGACCGGCAGTTTGCCTTTTGATGATACTACCACGGTTGACTTGCCTGCCATAAATGTAAAATCATCACCTACCAATAAGTTTGAGGTTACCCTCAGCCAGCCTAATGGCGGAACCGACCAATATGCCAATAACAACTATATGGTAGTTCCTTATGATACGGTTCCCACCTATCCGTCTTCTTTTATTATCCGTTTAGAAACAAATCTGGCAGGTTACCAGTACACGTACTTTATTAAAGATGTAAACGGAAATATTGTTGATATTAAAACAGGATTTGCCAATTCCACCACCTACCGTGATACCGTTCACCTGGCTAACGGATGTTACCACTTTGAACTGGATGCATCGGGAGAACAAGGACTTTCCTTTTTTGCCAACAGTAATGGAAACGGCGCTTTGGCGTTTACCAAAGTAAGCCCTCCAAGCCCTATCCTGCTTTTCCAACCTGATTTCGGAACATCTATTTGCCAAAACTTTAATGTGGGCATTCCTACCGGTATAGATAACATTGTACATAATTTAGACTACTACGTATATCCGAATCCGGCCCGCACACAGCTTACAATTGGCGGGTTAGGCGCTTCGCAGAAAGATAAAACCGTGCGCATGTATTCATCCCTTGGTACAGTAGTATACGAAAACACCGTAAAAGCCGGAGTGGAACACTACAATATAAACCTCGAGAATTTAGCAGCAGGTATCTATTGTGTAGTCATCTCCAATGAAGACGGACAGGTGATGAAGAAAGTGATGGTAGCGAAATAAAATTCTCCACGAGCCAAGGCTCGTGGAGAATTTTATTTCCTAACGCTCAATTTTGCGTTAGCGTAGTTTGAATATCAATGTTGCTTTCCGTATTTATTTCGGCATACAGGCCACCAATATCCATCGATATGCCTAAAACCATATTCACAGTATAGTCCCTGTAATAATTATTTTTCAAATCATACACTAACTTTCCTTTGCCCTCGCCTTCGGCTTTAAAAGTATGGTCGGTAATGGTGGAATTCAAATTATATACTTGCGAAATATCAAATGCGGCGGTACCTGCATTAATACTTTTCAGTTTATAGGTAGTGGTAATGGTAAGTTGCAGTTTTATTCCGCCAAGGTCCATATTCATGGGAGATTCGCGGGTAAATTGCTCTCCTACTTTCAGGTTTTTCTCCGGCCCGCACGATTCCTGCAGCAAATTCTGCACCGACGATGTGAGCGCCCTTTTCATATAATCGCTCATTTTAGGCGACGACATGGAATCTATAACAGGTATTTTACCAATCGTATCTACTCCGTAAAATATAGAACTGTCGGGTATTTCCACATGCCCGTCTTTGCTGGTTGTTTTTAAATATTCCATTGCAAAAGGAAATGTATTTTGCGGGCCGAGCCTGCCTGTTTTAAGGGCAATCAGAACGGTCATCTCATTTTGCTTTTTAGTCGGGTTTTCAACTCCTTTATCTTTCAAGGCCTGAAGCATAGCCGGGCTGGCATCAAATTTCGATTCCATTTTGGTTTTTTCGTTCATCACTTGGTTATAAACACAATCGGGCTTATACTGAACCTTAAAATCTACCGTATCTTTATTCATATTGTTGCACGACCACAACAAAAGAATAACCGGAAATAAGAGCATTAGTTTCTTCATAGTGCACTCAGTTTTTGGAACAAACCTCCCGTATCAGGGACGCAAAATCTTTCACGAAAATAATCATTTTATTGATATTTAGGAAACTGGAACAGATACATTTATACAGAACACAATGTTAATTAATTCTCATTTTAAGGCGGAAGTTTATGGTACAAAGGTGAGTGAAAAAGCCCATGATTTCTACAATCCATTGTTTATAACATCCCGAAACGGGACGGATACTCCGTATTAATTGTAGGTAGTTTTGTAAAAAAGACACAACCTAAATTAATATAGAAGTATGAAAAACACAATTTTTAACCGTAACTGTTTACTTGGGTTAATCCTTTTATTGCCTTGCATAGCTCTGGCTTCCAAAGATAGTTTGCGCAATAATTCGAGCGCTCCTGCCATACCTGTTTCATCGGGCTGGATTCCGGTGCGTGCAGTTGCCCCCCCGGCAGAAACTACCGAAAGCACCGCCGTACCTGTAAACATTACCTACCGTGTTCAGATATTGGCTTTGCAACATCCTATCGATATCGAATCGGTAAAAGTAAATGGCGTGGATGGAAAAATTTATTCCGCGAAAAGCAGCGACCTTACCCGCTATTATATGGGCGAATTTAAAGATTTGGGCACCGCTAACCAATGCCGCGAAAAGCTGGTTCAAAACGGTTTTGAAGATGCCTGCATAGTAGCGTATAAAAACGGGGAACGCATCACCATTAAAGAATCGCTTTCTATCCTGGGAGGGAACTAGAAGTCAGAAGTCTTGCAAGAGCCTTTTCTCGCAGAGGCGCAAAGAACGCTAAGAAAAGACATGTATTGCTTTCCGCCTTTGCGGGAAATAAACTTTATAAGGGGCCTGAAATGTTAACATGGCTGCGCTTTAATAATTCCTTATTTTTAGCCAACCAAAACACACCTATGCTCACCCCGAATTTCACTCCATTCCCTGTGCTTACCACAGACCGCCTCGTTTTGCGACGAATGACAAGGGATGATATACATGAACTTTTCCGCCTGCGGTCCGATAAAAGAGTGAACCACTATTTAATAAGAGCGCCCTATCAATCGGTGGAGGATGCCAATGCTTTCATCACTAAAACTGACACCGCAATACCCAATAATGAATTTATTATTTGGGGTATTACCTTGAAAGATGAAAACAAAGTAATAGGCACCATTTGCATTTGGAACCTTAAAAGAGAACATGACCGCGCCGAGGTAGGCTATGAATTATATCCCGATTATTGGAGAAAAGGAATTATGCAAGAAGCCCTGACCGCAATCCTTGACTATGGCTTTAATACGATGAAATTACACTCCATTGCCGCAATTATTGACCCTTTTAATCAAGGTTCTTATTCCTTATTAGAGAAAAACCACTTCGTGAAAGAAGCCCACTTTAAAGAGGACTACTTTCACGATGGGAAATTCAAGGACACCGTTATTTATTCACTGTTAAGCCCAAAATAAAACAGTTCTTAAACGGTTGCTGCTATTATGTCAGGGCTGCCGGATGGAGTTGCTTCTTTAACAATTTCTTTCGGGCATTCTCCATAGGTGTTGGCCACCAATTCGCCTTCCTGGTCATAAAGAAGCCAGTTCCAGAAGGGGAACAATTGCCACCATCCGTTCTTACCAAGGTCATGGCTTCTCTTGGCTCCTTGTGCAAAACCAAAATAGAGCAGAATAAGAACAAGTAATGTGCCAATCACCGAAGAAGCTAGGGTATGGTGTGCAAAAAGGGAGTTATTGATTATGATAAGAAGTATCCAGCTCATTATAGCTGAAAGCCAATATTCCGTTCTTCTAATCCTTCCATTAAAGGAAAAAGGATTTTTAAACATCCCGTGGCCTGTAAAACTCTTCAGCCAAACTTTGTATCCGCCTTTCATGGTGAAATGTTTAAACCAGTCAACAATGAAATATAATTCGGGTACTAATACAAGTGTAAGGATAACAGCAAAGCTCAATCCGAAAATCATGGTCCATGATAAAGGCCCCCAGAAAGCTACGCTGTCACCGCCAAAGAAAATATGCGGATTCCCTTCGCTGAACAAAGTTCCAAAATCAATATTAAGCCCGATAGCAAGCGGAATAAGGCCCAGAATAGTGGCAATGGCAGTTAAAATTACCGGGGTCATACGGATGCGTCCTGCTTCAACAACAGCTTCTTTGGCTTTATAGCCTTGCTCCATAAGCATGTCGGTAAATTCCACCAGCAATATTCCATTACGCACCACCAAACCCGCCAATGCAATAAAGCCTACACCGCACATTACAATGGACATATCCATTTTGGTAATTCCGAAACCCAGCATAATTCCTACCACACAAAAAACAACTTCGGTGAGGATTATGAATGGTTTGCTTACCGAATTAAACAACGTAATAAGGATGATGAATATAAGCCCAACTGCAATAAGCAAAGCTCTGCCGAGGAATGCGCCTGTTTCTTTCTGGTCCTGCTGTTCGCCGGTAAGTTCCACGTCCACTCCGGTGGGAGTATGGTAATTATGTATGGCGGCAGTTACCTGCGAAACCACGCTGTTAGCATTAAATCCGCCCAGCACATTGGATGAAATGGTGATAACCGGTTTTTCATTCAAGCGGATAATAGAACCGTATGTTCTGCCATAATGAATATTGGCAAAAGAAGATATCGGGATTTGGCGTATCCGTCCGCCCATATTCATATCGCGGAAGGTAAGGTCGAGGTTTTTAAGCGCGTTTATATCCTCGCGCTGGTCTTTCTGGTAGCGGAGCATGATAGGGAATTCATCATTCAGGTCGCGGTACTTGGATGTTTCATTTCCATATACAGCAGTACGCACTTCCGAACCTATTTGCCCGGTACTTACACCTTCAAAGTTGGCGCGTTCACGGTCAATGTCAAAAACGATTTCGGGTTTATTCTTTTGCAAATCCGATTTAAGTTTTTCTACTCCGGGAATATCCAGCGAATCGAGATAGTGTAATAAGCCCTGCGAAACATTCACCAAACTTTTGTAATCGTCCCCGCGCACTTCAATATTGATAGGCTTTCCGGTAGGAGGCCCGTTCTTTTCCTGGTCCACCGCAATTTCCACGCCGGGAATACCCACCATAATTTTTTGCAGCGTATCCTTATATTTCACTGTGGATACACCGTTACGCAAGGAATAATCTACAAAGGCAATATCAATTTTACTCTTGTTGGAATAGGTACCGAAATCATATTCGCTCGGGTCGGTGGCGCCAATGGCCACATTGGTAATAACCGACTTCACAATCGGGTTGTTGTGCCCGATAACTTTATACACCTTGTCTTCCAAAACACGGGTAACAGAGTCGGTGTATTGTATGTCCGTTCCTAACGGCAGGTTGACATAAACATCAATCATATTCGGGTCGCCTGAAGGGAAGAAAACCACGTTGGGTGTTCGTTTGGTAATCAAAACAACTGACAGGATGAATACCGTAATGGTGGAGAAAATAATTACCACAGGATGTTTAATGCTTCTGCGCATAAATTTCGCATAAGCGTTTTGAACAGCCGGCCATGTTTTGGTCTGGAAGTTTTTAATAAAATCGACCAGCAAGAACCGGTAGATGATATGCAACAGCAATAATAGGATGGTAAAATTACCTAAGCCCTTAACGCCAGCAGCATAAAATATAAGCGCCAGCGCCACAAAAATAATGGAGACAATAGAAAGGCCCCTGGTCCATTTCGCCTTTTTATGCGCATCTTCTTCCTTATGCGGTTTCATGAAGGTTACCGCAAACACGGGGTTAATAATATATGCCACCACCAGTGATGCCAGCAGTGTAATGATGAGTGTAACCGGCATGTAGTGCATAAACTTACCGATAATTCCACCCCAAAATGCCAGCGGAACAAATGGAGCAAGTGTGGTGAGCGTGCCTGCCAATACCGGCAGGAAAACCTCTCCGGCTGCACCTTTGGCGGCTTGTACAATAGGAACTTTTCCATTATCGAATATGCGGTGTGTATTTTCAATTACCACAATAGCATCATCCACCACAATACCCAAACCGAGCAGAAAGGCAAACAGCACAATCATATTCATGGAATAACCTATACCCGGAAGCACCATAAATGCCACGCACATGGATAAAGGAACCGAAAGCCCTACGAACAATGCGTTTGTTGGCCCCATGAAAAAAGTCAATAAAATAGTTACCAATATAAAACCGATAACGATTGTATTGATAAGGTCTTTCAGCGTGTGCCTTGTCTGGTCCGATTGGTCACCTGTAATGGTAACATTCAGGTTAGGTGGAAACGAATTCGTTTGCATGGTTTTCACCAAATCCTGCACCTTGTCCGATGCATCAATCAGGTTGGTTCCGCTGCGCTTTATAATGTTCAGGGAAATTACATTTTTCTTGTCTAACCGGGCAAAACTTTTTGCATCGGCAAACGTGTCTTTTACGGTTGCAATATCTTTCAAATACAAGGTAGCGCCACTCATGGAGCGTAACACCAAATTGCGGATTTGGTCCATATTGGTAAACTGCCCCGAAACGGTAAGTGAACGCTCCTTGCTGCCCATATTAACCGTTCCGCCGGATACTACAAGGTTTTCGGATGCTACGGAACGCTCGATATCTGTCATGGTGAGTTCTGCGGCCTGCATTTTATACATGTCCACATTAATCTGTATTTCCCTGTCGAGCGCACCTACTTCATCCACACGGGTAATTTCGGGCAAGCCCTCGATTTTATCCTTCATGTCGTCGGCATACTTTTTCAAACGCGCCAAATCAAAATCACCGGATAAGTTAACATTCAAAATTGGGATGTCGGCAAAATTTATATCTGTTACCGAAGGTGGGTTTGGCATATCGGAAGGGAGGTAGGGCTTTGCCTTGTCAACCGCGTCCTTCACCTTTTGGCGCGCATCATCCACCGTTACATCGGTGTTGAATTCCACTACCGTGGACGAAAAATCCTGAATGGAATGGCTCGTGATTTTCTTCACTCCCGATGCCGCTTTTATTTCTTTTTCAATATGGCGGGTAACCAGGTTTTCCATGTCCGAAGGAGATGTTCCCGGATAAATGGTTTGCACAATAATGGTGGGAATTTCAATGTCCGGAAACTTTTCCTTGGCAATACTGAAGTATGACATGATACCCGCAAGGGTAATGATAATCGTTATCACAAAAATGCTTGTGCGGTTATCTATTGACCAGCTGCTCGGCTTAAATTCTTTAAAAATATCTTTCATAAATTAGATTATAAAATTTTTAAAGTTTCTAAAGTTATAAAGTTTGTGAAGTTATAAAAGTGGTGGTTTACTTTATGAACTTAATAAACTTTCTGCTTTATAAACTTATTGCGTCTCCGTTATTCAAATCGTCATAACCAATGGTGATAAGCTTGTCTCCGGCTTTCAACCCGCTGATTATTTCTGCGTTTCCGTTATACACTTTTCCTACAGTTACCAATGTTTTTTGCGCCACCATAGTTCCATTCTGGTCAACCGCTAAATATACGAACGAACCTGTAGGGTCTGTTTGCACAAGGTTGATTGGAATAACGGTCGCAGATGGTTTCGAATAGTCGATAATCTTCATCATGGCAATCATATTCGGGTGGTAATTTGCATCCTGCGGAAGCTTTACTTCCACCATAAAAGTTCGGTTAACCACATCAATAGCGCTGGAAACATAACTGGCCACCGATTTAATTTCCTTATGCAAATCAGGGAAACTTACTACCAAGGAATCGCCCAAATGAATATCGGAAATGTAGGCTTCGGTAACATTACCTCTTACTTTCAGTTGTTCGTTATTCACTACTTGTATAGTCGGCAAACCCGGCCCTACAGATTGTCCTACTTTAATACTTACGGCATCTACGGTACCATCGATAGGCGACTTAATTTGCGACATGGCGGCCTGTTGCTGAACACCTGCCAATCTTTTCTGCATTGATTCATAATTGTTTTTTGCACTCAGGTACTGCACCTCGGTACCAATCTTTTGGTCCCACAACCCTTTTTGCTTTTCATACAATGTTTTAGCAAGGTCGAGATTAGTTTGTATTTCCTGAATGTTTTGCTGAATAACAGCATCATCGATGGAAGCCAATACCTGCCCTTTGCTAACCTTGTCTCCTTCGGTTACAAGTATACTTTTTACAACACCCGGCATTTCAGCGTTTACATTGATGTTATCTTGCCCGTAAACGGAAGCCTGCACTTCCACATAATGCTTGAAAGGTTGCAATGCAACTACTTGCAAGCCCACCTTAATGGTTTTGACTTCTTTTCCGCCTTCGGCTTTAATGGTGTCCTCCATCAGTTGAATGCTGTCCCTTATGGCTCCGTCCCGCTTTTTCAGTTCAGCCAGTTTTGCCTTGTCGGCATCAAGCTTGTTGCCTGTAGGTTTACATCCGGCTGCCAGCATTAAAAGTAATAGGGCTATGTGTTGCTTTTTCATAGAGCTGTTATTATTTATTTATTTTACTTATTATTTAAATTTCCTTTAGCCTCGTCATAATCAACCTTTGCAGTAAGGGCATTATACAGGGCATTATAATAGTTTGTTTCGGCTTCCGTAAGTGCTGTTTCGGCATCCACTACCTCAAGGTTGGAACCGGTTCCTGCTTCATATTTCAATTTAGTATCGTGTTCCACATTTTGTGCCAGTTCCATATTTTCTTTTTGATTTTTTAAATCTTCGAGCGCATTTTCCAGGTTGGTCATGCTGTTGGCAATCTCCAGCGAAATGCTTTCTTTCAAAGTGCTTAATTGCAATTCGCTTTCCTGAAGGCCGTATTTATCCTGCTGTATGCGGTAGTTTTTTTGTAACCCGTCAAAAATAGGGATGTTCATTTTCAACCCTACAATAGCCGTCGGGTACCAGGGTTGGGAACCATTGAAAAAGTCTGTGGTCTGGCCTTGGTTCACTCTGTTTACCGAACCAATTAAAATCAGATTAGGCATATAGGCAAAGCGGTCCTTTTTCAATAATTCATGGTTGCCGAAAACATTGGTTTGTGCAATGGCATATTCAATACGGTTAGTCGGCCTGAAAGAAGTATCAGCTTCCAATGTAGGGCTGATAGGAATGGACTGGAGGCTGTCTGTTAATGTAATGCTGTCGTTCACAGGCATTCCCATTTGGAATTTCAGCATTTTGTAACTCAATGTCAGCACCTTGCCCATGGTGCTTTGCAGTGTTTTTAAATTATTATAATTTACTTTAATTCGGTCATAATCCAGTTTCTCGGTGAAGCCCGCTTTATTCATTTGTTCTGTTTCATCCATCAGTTTTTTCAAACGGTTGGCATCCGCCATGGTCATTTGCAATTTCCAGTTGTTCACCAATACCCCATAGTAGGCCTTTTTAACTGCCGCTATTGCTTGTATATTGGCAAGGGTAAGGCTTTGAACCGACATCGTTCTGTAAATTTTTGAAGCCCTTAAACCCACCAAATATGTTCCATCGAAAAGAATTTGCGAGCCGTCCAATTCGCCGGTAAGGTTATATTGCGTACCGAATTTAATAGCTTCGAAAGAGCCGGGAGGGCCGCCAAAAAATTCGCCGGGAATTAATGTTGTAGGTATTTGAAGATAGTCTAACCCGGTAATAGAGCCTGTAATTTGGGGCAGGCCAATACCGGTAATTTCTTTCACTTTGGCATCCGCTTTGTTTTCTTCAAGTTTGGCATTGCGTATATTCGGCTGGTTTGCCAAAGCATAATCAATACTCTGCTTTAACGACAAATGAAAAATGCTGTCCGATTTTTTCTGCGCGAAAACCTGCACCGCCATAAGCAACAGAACAATCGACAAACTTGTTTTTATTTTACTCATATCACTACGTTTAAATTTTTCTTGAATTTTTCGGCAATCTGATGGCCTTTTATATTGGTAATTCCGAAGAGGAAATGCTCCAGCAAACATATTTGCACCTTAGCCAGGTTAAACTCCGCAGGTGGAAACACATCCGGGTTCCAGGCAAGTTCCACTTCTTCTATGCGTAAGGCTGCCAGTATGTGCACATCTATATCATCGCGGTAAAGGCCTTCTTTAATGCCCCGTTTCATATTGGCAACCATGCTTTCCAATAAGGCATTGCGTTTAAAATCTACAAACTCCTGCCAGGCTTTCGGATGAAACTTTTTCATTTCAAACAGCAGCCTTGGGTTCATGGTTTCAAAAAGCTCCTTTAATGGTGCCAACATCATAAATATCTCTTCAATAGCATTCGATGAAGCATCGCGGTATTTTTTGCAATTGCTTTCGTGTTTGTTCAGATGTTCTTTCAGTAAAATTTCTACGATGGCCTCCTTATGCGGGAACTTTTCATAAATGGTGCGCTTCGACATGGAGAGGTGCTTGGCCACATCATCCATCGTGATTCCCTTTATTCCGTAGCGGAAAAAGAGTTCTTCAGCTCCCTTTAATATTTGTTCTTCAGTACTCATTGTTTGAACGAGGACGCAAAACTATGAAAACTATTTTAGTTTCCGAAGTTTTATTTGAAAATATTTTTAAATAATTAAAAATGAAGTGGAAAAAACAAGGAACAGCCAGATTCCTCACTGCGCTCGGAATGACAGGACTGG
>CAIWVW010000113.1 GCA_903916255.1 uncultured Bacteroidota bacterium | reverse complement strand
GGCGCGGCTTCGCCGCGCCACCCCTTCCCAATAAAAATCATCGAGCTCTGTCATTTCGAACGTAGCAAAGCGAAGTGAGAAATCTTGTATTACTTCTCAATCACCACCTTCCCCTCCCCAACCAAGCCGCCGTTTTCAGTAATAACCCGATAAAGGTAAATTCCGTTTGGTTGACCTGAAAGGTCAATTTCTTCCCTTTCCCCTTTTACCTTTTCCCTTTCTACTCTTTCCCCCAGCACATTATAAACCTCCACATTGCATTTTTCTGAAACATTTGATAATGATAGGGTAAATTGGCCGGTGGAGGGGTTGGGGAAAAGATTTATTGAACTTGAATTAGTATTTAAATCATTCATTCCGGCGGCAACATAATTAAGTTTAAAGACTACTCCAAGGCTGTCAGTACCTCCACCAGAAGTCATTCCATATAATGTATTACCTGACAATACTACTCCACGAGCAGGATACTCACCGGCTATATCATTAAAATCATGCAAGTCTTTGTATCCTGTTCCATCTGTATCAAGGGAATAAATATTACCATATATATTTAATGTTCCTTGGTCTGTAACACCAAATAGTTCACCTTTAGAATATGCTAATGTGCCAATTGGTCCACTACCATTTGTTCCGTTAAAAACAAATATATCCCTAAATCCTGTTCCATTAGTATCAATCACAAAAACTGTTCCATCATTATTTACTCCTCCTGACTCCGTCGTTCCATAAAGTTTGCTGCCTATTAATATGAGTGACCCATAGGTGAAACTCCCGTCTGTACCATTAAAATCAAAAAGGTCCTTAAATCCTAGTCCACTAGTATCAATTGAAAAAATATTACCGTACTGATTTACCCCACCACCGTATGTCATCCCATAAAACTTATTTCCAAAAAATGTTAATGAACCATAGGGTGCAGCACCATTTGTACCATTAAAATCAAATATATCCTTATATCCTGTCCCATCAGTATCAATTGAGAATATATTACCATCAAGAGGAAATATACCACTTGTCATTCCATACAATTTTTTACCCAAGAGTGTTAATTGACCAAACGGATACGCACCATTTGTACTATTAAAGTCAAACAAATCCTTAAATCCGCTGCCATTTGTGTCAATTGAGAAAATGCACCCATACCCGTTCGCACCTCCATTATTTACCATCCCGTAAAGTTTGTTTCCTGAAAGTATCAACGTGTTGAAGGGGTCTTGCCCGTCTGTACCATTAAATGTAAATCGGTTCTTAGCGCTATTGCCATTTGTATCAATAGAGAAAATATTCCCTGTTCCACTCGGAGGATTCCCTGTTGTCATTCCATAAAGCATATTACCCACAAATGTTAATTGACCTTCAGGAACTGCGCCGTTCGCCGAATCAAAATTGAGAAGTACGGTGTACTGTGCATTAACAGAACCTATTTGAAACAAGACGAAAGCAACAATTAAAATATTTAGTTTTTTCATGGCATTAGTTTTATTTCTATACAAAGGTTACAAAAAAAAATAATATATCACGCTGTGTTTATTAACTGGCAGAAATGACTTATTAAATGGTCGAATTTGGACTATGAAACACGGTAATTCCCTTTTTAATCATTTTTTCAGGGTATAGTAAAACCTGCTAAAACAAATATAAGGTTTTTTAAATTGGTTTATTACTGGGGGGAAAGGGCAATAAATAAAAAGTATGTATCTTTGTATAAACAGAAAAGAGCCATGACCAGGATAGTAGCAGATATTAAGAACAAAGCAGATGCAGAAGCTATTTTTCGCGTTATCAAAAAATTTAACGCCACTGCAAAAATGATGGATGAGCAGGATTGGGAGGATTACGTTTTAGGCAAAATGGCGGAGGAGGCTGAAGCGGAAGGAGGCACTGTACCTCGCGAAAAGATTGCCAAAGTCTTCAAAAAGCATGGAATTAATTTTTAGGCCTTCTTTTTTCCGTGAGTTCGACAGGCTCAAAAACAAAGACACTCTTATTGCGCTCGAAAATATTTTCAGCCGGATTGAAAAGGCTGAAAGTATTGATGAAATCGGGAATCTAAAAAAATTAAGAAACTACTCTTATTACTATCGCATTAAAATAAAGATTTCGGATAAGCATGATTATCGCCTTGTCTTAATGATTCGTAATAATAAGGTTTGGGCGGAAAGCATTGCTTTGGCAAGCAAAATATTTTATGAGAAATAATAAGGCCTAAAACAAAAATCCCCCAATTTCTTGAGGGATTTCTTGTATTAGTATTTGAATATTAAATGACTTTCACTTCATCATTTCTTATTCAACATTCGATATTCATTATTCGCTTTTCTCCGGCCTTTCCGATAACGTTTTCACTATGCCGCTAAGTTTCTGGCCTCCTGATTGGAGAGCGCCAATAACGTTTTTGGCAGGTGATTGAAGGAGAGCAATAATATCGGCAATAAGTTCGTTTTTGGTTTTGAGTGCGCTGAGTGATTCAAGGCTTTCATCTCCAAGGTAAACGCTTTCTTCTATGAAAGCTCCTTTTAATAAGGGCAGTTTTGTGCCGTCTTTACGGAACTGCTTGATAACCCTTGCAGGGTCGCTGGGCTGGCTGCCCCATAGGATGGCGGTGTTGCCTACCAAGGTATCATGCAACTGGGTATAGGCTGAAGCGTTTTCAGCTTTTTCCATTGCTTTGTGGAGCAATGTGTTTTTTACAACTTCCATATTCACATTCTTTTCAAAGCAAATCCTGCGGAATTGATTGATTTTGATGCCTGTGATGGTGGAAGTATCGGCCAGGTAAAAATTCTTGTTTTCGTTTAGAAGAGCAGTTAACTCGTCTACCTTTTTATTTTTTTCCTGTTTGTTCATGTTCTTTATAATTTAGTATAGAGTACTGAGTATTGGGTATTGGGAGTAGATAGACACTACTACTCAATACACATTACTTAATACCCAAAGGTTTTAGTTTCAATTTGTATGCTTGGGCTCATGGTAGAAGACATAAAGATGCTGTGTATATAAGCTCCTTTGGATGCAGCAGGCTTTGCTTTTACAATGGTTTGCATAAATTCGTTTACGTTATCGGCAATTTGGGCAGTATCAAAAGATACTTTACCAACCGAAACATGCACAATACCGTCTTTATCGGCTTTGTATTCTATCTTTCCGGCTTTCGCTTCTTTCACTGCTTTACCAACATCCTGGGTAACGGTTCCGATTTTCGGGTTTGGCATTAATCCGCGCGGGCCGAGGATTTTACCAAGCGCACCAACTTTTCCCATAACTGCGGGGGTAGCGATAACTACATCCACATCGGTCCAGCCGGCTTTAATTTTAGCAATATAGTCGTCCAGCCCCACAAAGTCAGCTCCATTGGCTGTTGCTTCCGCCTCTTTATCAGGGGTGCAAAGTACCAGCACTTTCAAGGTTTTGCCGGTTCCATGCGGAAGGCTGACGGTGCCTCTAACCATTTGGTTAGCTTGTTTCACATCAATACCCAAACGAACGCTCATTTCTACTGAACTGTCGAACTTGGTGGTGGAAATTTCTTTCAATATTTTGGCTGCATCTGCAATTTGATATGATTTGTTCATATCGTATTTGGATAGTGCAACTTTTCTTTTTTTAGTGAGCTTTGCCATTTTCTTTAAGTTAAAAGTGAAAAATTAAAAGTGAAAAATTAAGGATTTCATTTTTAGCTTTTCATTATTCATTTTCATTTACTGTATTACTTCAATGCCCATGCTTCTTGCTGTTCCGGCTACCATGTTAACGGCAGATTCTAATTTGAAACAGTTTAAATCGGACATTTTATCTTCTGCAATTTTTTCCATTTGAGCTTTGGTAATCTTGCCAACTTTCTTCTTGTTCGATTCGGCTGAGCCTGATTCCAGTTTAAGCGCTTCCTTAATTTGAGCCGCTACCGGGGTCTTTTTAATTACAAAATCAAAAGACTTATCGGAATAAACGGTGATAATGACCGGCAATATTTTACCTGCCTGGTCTGTTGTGCGGGCATTGAACTGTTTGCAAAAGTCCATAATGTTTACGCCCTTTGCACCTAATGCAGGACCAATTGGCGGAGCCGGATTGGCCGCTCCTCCTTTAATCTGCAATTTTACTAGTCCTGATACTTCTTTAGCCATGTTTTTTAAATTTAAAGTGAAAAATGAAAAGTGAAAAATATGTTATTACACATACAATCGCATTTTTCATTTTTCATTATTCATTTTTCATTTATTGTTAGCTTTCTTTTTTAACTTGCATATAGCTTAATTCGAGCGGGGTTTTCCGTCCGAAAATCTTTACACTTACTTTCAAGCGTTTCTTTTCATCATGAACTTCTTCGATAGTACCCACGAAGCTGTTGAACGGCCCGTCGATAATCTTTATGCTTTCGCCCACCATAAAGCGGATATTCATTCCTGCTTCGGTTTCGGCCAGTTCATCTACTTTACCTAATATCCTGTTAGCTTCTGCCTGACGAAGTGGAACCGGGTCGTCGCCTCTTTTTGAACCGAGAAACCCAATTACATTCGGAATACTTTTCAAAACGTGAGGTAATTCACCCACTAAAGCGGCTTCAATAAGCACATAGCCCGGAAAGTAGCTTCTTTCTTTGTTAATCTTCTTTCCATCCTTTATCTGAATGTACTTTTCCATAGGAATAAGTACCTGTGAAATATACGATTTCAGGTTAAGGCGGCTAACTTCCAGTTCTATTTGTTGTTTTACCTTTTTTTCTTTACCGCTGATGGCCCTTAGCACATACCACTTCTTTACCAGTGCGGAGTCGCCGCCGGTAACAGGAGTTGCTGTTGTATTTGGTTCAATATTCATTGGGCGCAGTTTTATTTATGAAACATGGAGTAAAACAGGGTCATTATTTTGCTGGAAGAAAAATCCATGGTGAAGATTATCAGCGAAACAATAACAACGGCTATCAGCACCACTATGGCACTGCTTTGAAGTTCGGCAGCTGTTGGCCAGCTTACCTTGTTCATCAGCTCGTCGGTTACTTCATCTATATATGTCCTAAATTTATTAGCCATGTTGTTTTTTGCACGGGTGGAGAGACTCGAACTCCCAGCCAATGGTTTTGGAGACCACTACTCTACCAATTGAGCTACACCCGTTTGTTAGTTTGCAGTGGTCAGTAGCCAGTGGTCAGTGATTTTTTATCAGTTCAATCTGACTACTGTTCACTGACCACTAACCACTTTTTCCTTATTTAATAACTTCAGTTACCTGTCCGGCGCCTACTGTTCTTCCACCTTCACGTATTGCAAAACGCAATCCTTTGTCCATAGCTACAGGTACAATAAGTTTTACGTTCATGTTTACGTTATCGCCCGGCATAACCATTTCTCTTCCGGCAGGAAGGGTGATTTGCCCGGTAACGTCTGTAGTTCTGAAATAGAACTGCGGACGGTATTCGTTATGGAATGGGGTATGACGGCCACCTTCTTCTTTCTTCAATACATACACTTCGCCTTGGAATTCAGTATGCGGGGTAATGCTGCCTGGTTTTGCAACAACCATACCTCTCCATACATCGGTCTTTTCAATACCACGAAGCAATAGACCTACGTTATCGCCGGCTTCCCCGCGGTCAAGGGTTTTGCGGAACATTTCAACACCCGTAACAGTGCTTTTTTTGCTCTCTTCGCGCATACCTACTATTTCTACTTCCTCGCCGGTGTTCACAACACCTCTTTCAATACGTCCTGTTACAACAGTACCACGACCCGTGATGGTGAAAACGTCTTCCACTGACATGAGGAATGGTTTTTCAACTTCGCGGAGCGGAACAGGAATATAACTGTCAACTGAATCCATCAGTTGCATAATGCTGTCTTCCCACTTGGCATCTCCGTTCAAACCACCAAGGGCTGAACCGCGGATAACCGGGGTATCTTTACCGTTGAAACCATAAAAGGTCAACAGGTCACGAATTTCTTCTTCTACAAGGTCAAGCATATCGGCATCTTCTACCATATCCACCTTGTTCATAAATACTACCAATGTAGGTACACCTACCTGACGGGCAAGCAGGATGTGCTCGCGGGTTTGAGGCATAGGACCATCGGTTGCTGCAACCACCAGAATAGCGCCGTCCATTTGGGCAGCACCTGTAACCATGTTTTTAACATAGTCGGCGTGACCCGGGCAGTCAACGTGAGCATAGTGCCTCTTGGAGGTTTCATACTCTACGTGTGAGGTATTGATAGTGATACCGCGTTCTTTTTCTTCAGGAGCGTTATCGATAGAATCGAATGCACGAACTTCAGAGGAGAATCCTTTTTTGTGTAAAACCGTAGTAATAGCCGCTGTAAGCGTAGTTTTACCGTGGTCAATGTGACCGATAGTTCCAATGTTTACGTGAGGTTTTGTTCTTTCAAATTTGCCTTTAGCCATGACGGTTATTTTTTGATGGTTTTAGTACTGTTTTTATTTTTTCGGGTCGCAAAGGTATTAAAAAAATGAATCCGCATAACTTTTTATAAATATTTTTTTGTCGGAGCCCGACCGGCAATTATCAAAATCCGCCTTAGCGGATTTTAGGGAAGAATGCACTTAAGCCCAAAATGCTACTCGGCAAAGGTATGAAAAGAATCTAGTCCTTCACTATTTTACCTTCTCCGGCTAAACTTCCATCCTGATTCATAACCCGGTAAAAATAAAGGCCATCGGGTTGAGAGGAAAGATTGATTTCATAGTCATACTGAACTTGTTTCAGCATCCCAAAATTGACTTTTTGTCCGAAAACAGTATAAATCTCAATATTCTCGGACTCAAAATTTTGAGCCCCTACAAAATGTATTGTGAAAATGCCGTTGGTGGGGTTGGGGAATACCTTCAATTGGGAATTTTTTGCTTTTGTCTCATTTATTCCGTCCTCGCTATAGCATATCCATTTGGTAAGATAGGCAAACTCGGTGGGGACGGAACTGCTTAAAAAATATCTC
Source organism: uncultured Bacteroidota bacterium (assembly GCA_903916255.1). GTDB lineage: Bacteria > Bacteroidota > Bacteroidia > JABEUT01 > JABEUT01 > JABEUT01. The sequence goes on along the minus strand of CAIWVW010000113.1, from coordinate 9,224 downwards.
CCGAAGTAACAAACCGAATCAGGAGATGGATAAATGTTACCTGATAAGAAAGCTTCATCACTCAATGGGTCGGCAACAACATCGTTGTTGTCAAAGTTATTGTCATTTATAATGTTTCCGCATAGAGTATTTCCAGCAGTATCCAACTTAAAAAGGAAGGATGGACGCAACGAATCGGAAATGAGTGAGACACTTCCAAAAGTAACAGAATCTGCCATAATTCCTGATATATATAATCCTCCCCTTTTGTCGCAAGACAGGGCACAGGGATAGCCTGGAAATTTGGAGTGAGGCATCATTTCTTGAATTCCCCAAACAGGTGCACCGGCAGATGTATATTTAGCCACAAAATTATCACTTGTGCCACTATATAACATATCTCTTCCGATGCGCAATGAATCCAGAAACTGACCCGTAATATAAAGGTTACCCACTTTGTCAATATCAAGAATACTTCCGCCATAAATTGGCGTTAATACGGAGGCCCAACCATTGGAAGTTACATTTCCTCCATCAAGCCAAATAAAATTACCCGATGAATCAAACTTTGTAATAAAGTAGTTGCCTTTGCTCGGGGCCTTAATAATGCTTGTTCCAAACTGCAATGTATCTCCAAATGTTCCTGCTACATATACGTTCCCGGCAGAATCACAAACCAAGCCATCAGGATATGAGAAATCAAAATTCGTCTGGGTTTTCACCCACAAAACATTGCCGGAACTGCTGACTTTAGCAATAAACATTAAATCGGAAAACCCATTAGGATTGTTTAAGGTAAATGCCCCAAGTTTCACTTTGTAATTAAAGTACCCTGCTATATAGACATTCCCGAAAACGTCAGTATGAATAGACTCAGCATACATTTGTCCATTATTCCCAATATTACTGGATGATAAACCCCACTGCAACACCCCTGCAGCAGAATATTTCGCCAAAAACAATTGTGTATAATTGGTAGAAGTAGAAAATGTTCCCATTGTAAGTGCACAAATATATTGGCCTGTAACGTATACATTTCTGGCTATGTCTGTTGTAAGAGCACATGGGTATGCTCCGCCCGATGTACTACTTTTTCCGGTAGTAACCCAAAGTGCGTTACCGTTGTTATCAAATTTCGTAAGGTATAACGCTTCATTTGGGGACTCCGTAACAGAAATTGTTCCGAAAGTGACTGTACCATTAAAATCCCCTGCTTCATAAACATTTCCAGAGTCATCGACAGTTATACCTAATTCTTCACTTAAACCGTTCGTACCGTTATTCACACCATAAGCCCATAGCCAAGTTTGCCCATAGCCTTCACTTACGGTCAAACAAAACACCAAAAAAACCAAAAGATAAATCCTTTTCATGCAACAAATATACTAATTTGTTATAAATGAAAAATATTCGCTGTAAAATTTGGATGTATTCAATAAAAAAGAGCGAAAAACTTTTCATTCTTCACTCTCCTATGAGAGCCAACTACGGGATTTGAACCCGTGACCTCGTCCTTACCAAGGACGCGCTCTACCAACTGAGCTAAGTCGGCTGACTATGTTAGCTATGAGCTAAGAACTAAGAGCTATGAGCAAAAACAATGTTTTAAACTCTTAGCTTTTAGCTCTTCACTCTTAGCTTTAAAAGAGCGGAAGACGGGGCTCGAACCCGCCACCCTCAGCTTGGAAGGCTGATGCTCTACCAAATGAGCTACTTCCGCTTTACTAAGTTTATAAAGTTCGTAAAGGTAAAAGTTATAAAGTTAGGGTTTTACTTTTCACTTTATAAACTTTCCACTTTACAAACTCATTTCCAGTGGGGAGACAAGGATTCGAACCTTGGAAGTCGTAAGACAACAGATTTACAGTCTGTCCCATTTGGCCACTCTGGTATCTCCCCTAATTAACTATGAACCATGAACTATAAACTATGTACGTTTATCGTTCATCGTTTATAGCTTATAGCTCATTAGAGCCAGTGAAGGGACTCGAACCCGCGACCTGCTGATTACAAATCAGCTGCTCTAACCAGCTGAGCTACACTGGCAATGAACGTTTCTCTTCCAGTTGTTTACCTATAGTTTGGCACTACAAGTACCCTAAAAAAGGCTGCAAATTTATAAAAGTTTTCAATGTGGGGAGAAATTTCTTTTTTGAGACAACAATTAGTAGATGGAACTTATATGTTCATAGCACCTAACAATTCCTCTTATTAACTCGTACACACTAATAAATCATAGTATAGCCTCTTCTTAAGCCCGATTTTTTTTCTTACATTTGCAATACAAATACCTCTGCATCAATACATGAAACAAATTATACGCTATTGTTTTTTCTTTTTCCTGTTTATATCTTCCGGCCTTTCTATTACGGCACAAGCAGTAGATGGGCAGTTTTATAGCCTGGTATATTGTGGGGGAGCTCTTCCCTATTCCAATCAGGGAACCATTAATCTATTTGACCCTTTAAACAATTTCGATACTGCTGTTGTAAACCTTGCTGAGTCTACCGGATGGAGGCCCTATGGTAACTTTATTCAGTTGAGCGATGGAATGCTTTACGGTATGACGTCTTATGGCGGTAATTCTTCCTCATACCCTAGTTGGAATGGAACCATACACCGTTACAATATTAAAACAGGGCAGGATACTGTATTATACAAATTGGCAGGCAGCGGAGTTGACGGAGCCTATTCTTATTGCACTCTATGTCATGCTAATAACGATTTATTATACGGCCTTACGTATACTGGTGGTACCTTTAATCAGGGAACTATTTTCTCGTTTAATTACCACACTTGCCAGTTTATGCTTTTAAGCAATTTGAGAGCCGCCTGTGTGGGTTCGCAACCTGCCGGAAGTCTTATTCAGGCAAGCGATAGCTTGTTATATGGGCTCACGGAAAACAACCCTTACAATGGCGGGCAGGGTACCATTTTCAGCTACAATATTAAAACAGGTGACACACTATTGCTGCATGATTTTTTAGGAGCCCCTGATGGTAACTATCCCCGTGGAACACTTTTACAGGTGGGTGATAGCCTACTTTACGGATTGGCTAGTCAGGGAGGCACAAATGGGTATGGGTGTATATTTAGTTTCAGTATTAAGTCTCATATCGAAAAAGTAGTTTATAGTTTTGCCGGAGGCACAGATGGGGTAGCCCCACAAGAGAGTTTGATGCTGGCTACTGATGGCAATTTATACGGTACAACCCAATATGGCGGAACCAGCGATTCGGGTACCATATTCCAGTATAATATAGCTCTTAATAAAGAAACTGTGGTGTATAATTTTAAAGGCCACCCTTTTGGGGATGGCTCCCAGCCCTTCGATGACCTCATAGAAGCTAGCGATGGCCTTTTATATGGAAATACCAATAGGGGAGGAATAAATTATACGGGCGTTATTTTCAGTTTTAATTTCCATACTAATACAGAGACTGTTCTTAAAAACTATGATACTGCTTTGGGTCAGCTGCCTTACGGCGATTTTCTGGAAGTAATGAGCGCTTACACCACCGTTACCAGTAATATTTGCGCCAACGATAACAATGGCAAAATAGTAATACATGTGCGGGGTGGTAAACCTGCATTTACGTATACCTGGAGCACCGGAGCCACTACCGATTCTATTTACAACCTAACTTCGGGCATATATACATGTTCGGTAAGCGATTCAAGGGGTATCAGATTTTCATTTCAGGATACTGTTTTGCCGTTGCCAACGCTTGTTAACTTTAATGTTTCAAATACCTGCAGCGGCGACAGCAACGGCAGCGCCATAGCGGTTATTACGGGCGGAACGCAACCATTTACATTTAACTGGAGCAATGGAAATACAACGGATACAACCTACGATCTCCCTATCGGTACATATACCTGCACGGTAACAGATGCGCATGGATGCACTGCAAAAGGAATTGTAACTATTACACAAGCGGCTCCTTTGCTAATAAACAATGTTGTGGCTACACCGGTGGTCTATCCGGCTAATTTTGGAACTATCACCGTAAATGTTTCCGGGGGCATACCGCCCGGCGATGTGCCCTGCTACCATTATTTGTGGAGCAATGGCGCACCCGATTCATCGGTTGTTGCCATATACGATAGCGGAACTTATGCCGTTTGTGTAACCAGTTGCTATGGCTGCGGAAGCGCCTGCGACAGCAATATTCTGGTTACTGTAACAGAAAATATTAATAACCCCGGCAATCTTGTAAATGTTTATCCTGTGCCAAGCAATGGTTTAATTACAATTATTTTAAACGGAAGCGGATTTGAAAATATGGAAATAACTGATGCGCTTGGCAGAGAATTGAACACACAAACACTAAGTCCGCAGCTAAAAAATAATACGATGCACATTAACCTGGGTGCTTTACCCGACGGGGTTTATATCCTGCAAGTGAATTCCCAATCGGGTGTTTCCACCCGAAAAATAATTATTCAGAAATAAAAAGCAATCCTACAGGCTTTCTTTTTCATAACGGCCTATTCTAAGGTATCAACAAAAGGAATTCGTCTTATTATCAGGGCGAGTTATGCAAATCACAGTTTATATATGCTAAATGCAGTATATTCGTCCGCTTTAACGAAATACTCAAACTAGTAAACGCACAAATGGTAATCATCATATTTTTTCTTTGTCATTGGTTCCTGTCACTTTTCTGCCAGACCTTTTTCAACCACCGCTATGCCTCCCACAAGCAGTTCACTATGAGCAAAGGATGGGAACGTTTCTTTTATCTGTTCACGTTTTTTGTGCAAGGCTCTTCCTTTCTGAATCCGCGCGCATATGCCATTATGCACCGTATGCACCACTCTTTCAGCGATACCGAAAAAGACCCGCATTCACCGCATTTCTTCAAAGACATATGGCACATGATGCACGAAACGAAAAATATATATACCGCTTATGTGCAACATAAAATTGAACCCGAAGAAGCCTTCCGTGGTAACTATCCGGAATGGCCACTGATAGATAAAATCGGCGATATGTGGATTACGCGTATCCTGTTTGGCTTGGCATACACTGCCTTTTATGTGGCCTACGCAACAAATCCGTTCCTGTATCTTTTATTGCCTATTCAGTGGTTCATCGGCCCTGTGCAAGGCGCTATTGTAAACTGGTGCGGACACAAGTATGGCTATTCCAATTTCGATAATAAGGATAAATCAAAAAATACGGTTCCATTCGATTTTTTCCTGCTTGGCGAACTGTTCCAGAACAACCACCACAAAAGCCCGAACCGCCCAAACTTTGGTCAACGCTGGTTTGAGTTTGACCCTACATTCCCGGTTATGATAATGCTGAACAAGCTTGGCATTATTAAAATGCGAAGGGTACGGGCGAAGTAAACAAAGGTTTATATTTTTATCTTTGCCCTATAAAATATTAGGATGAAATATTTTGTACGGCCATCTTATGTTTTAATTATTGTGGGGTTGGTCTTATATTCCGCATGTAAAAAAGACAGTACACCTGCTACTCAATCTGTAGCTACAACTATACCTAAAACAATTATTGATACTGATTATTCGGCAGCAGAAGATGATGCAACTGCAACTTTTATTGTGAATGATGCAAGGGTTATAGCAGATGCCTCTGTCAAGAATCAGGATTATTACGGGCCATTAAAAAACAGAAAAATTTTATTCTCCGGATGCGAGGTAATTACTTGGGCTAAAGATACAAATACGGTGGATACATGCTATATTAACTTTGGTTCTTCTGATTGTATCTGCAATGACGGAAGAAAACGGAGAGGTGAAATAATGGTATACTGGCCCAAGTTGTCCGGCACATACACTCAAGCCTACTCAGATTCAGCTAATACAATTACTATTGCTTTTAAGAATTATTATCTGGATGATATTAATCTGAACGGGATAAGGACATTGACTAATCGAGGGCATGATACTGTGGGGTATCAGAACTGGAGTTGTACCGCAAATATTATAATGCAATATCCAACAGGGCATACTGCAACATGGATTTCAAATCAAAATGGGATAATAGTTGAAATAAATGGAGTGCTATATTATCAAATTACCGGCAATGCAGACGGAGTTGACCATACTGGATATACCTACGAAAGTGCTATTACAAGCCCACTTTACTCAACCTTGTATCCCTGGTATTTGGGCGGTTGCCCATACATTGAGTCGGGAATAACGGCTATTACACGAGAAAATTCTTCCAATACACTTTCCGTAAATTATGGTACACTGGGAACTTGCGATGATCTGGCTGATGCAACCATCAATTCGAATACTTACAGAGTTATTTTACCCTGATTGATGCTTGATGGGCTTTTATAACCTCAGCAAAGAAGAACGCATTAAACGGGTTGAGCAAATCAGCAATGATATACTTTCTGATTTAAAAACGAATAGACGGAAAAACATTCTCAACGTCTTTTCAGATGAAGATACCTATATCCGGAAATCGGCTTACATAGCCATTGGCAGGCTCTATTTTGCGAATAGAAGCTTACAGAAGAAAATAATAGAACTACTCAATAATCTGATGTCTGCGCCCGACTTCAAAATCCGGCAGACGGTTATTAACGCTGCGGGAGAAATTGGCATAAAAGAATTTGACCCGGTGGAACATTTTTTCGATAAAGGTATTTTTGATGCACATCATTCCCCACGAAATGCGGTGATTGGCTCTGTTAAGAAAATGAGCGAGAAAAACCCGAAGCCTGTATTGAAATGGGCAAAGAAATATTTGCATCACCCCAATAAGGAGATACGCCGCGAAGTGTGCCATGGCATTGAATTGCGAGGCCGCAAATACCCCCAGGATATTTTACCTTTGCTGAAAGAATTGGAGAACGATAAAACAGCCCGAGTACGGAATACACTTATTCATGTCCTTGGACAAATAGCCTATAAAGAAGGATGTCTCGCAACCGTAATTGCCAATTTAAACACCTGGACCAACAAAGATTTAACAGACAAAGCCGTGGAGGAAATTATTGATGTGCATGACAGGTATAAAAACTTCTCTGCACTAACACAAAAGCAAGCGATAGAGTATATCGAAAAGCATTATAGAATATTGGACCGCAGATGACGCGGATTGCTTATGATTAATTAAGATAAAATCAGCGAAAATCTTAAGCAATCCGCGTCATCCGCGGTCCATTGCATTTCTATTTCTTCGGATAATCGTAGTTCACCATCCAGGTAAAACCATACTTATCTTCCAGCATACCGAAATAAGCGCCCCAAAACATATCGGCAATAGGCATGGTGACTTTGCCCCCGGCAGCAAGGCCATTGAATATTTTGTCTGCATTTTCTTTGCTGTCTGTCCCAATGGCTAATGAAATAGTTTGACCCATAGCTGGCTTTCCCATGCGGGGATTGGAGTCGCTGCCCATTAAAATTGTCTCGTTGCTAATGGGTAATGAAACGTGCAAAATGCGGTTCTTTTCTTCTTCCGACATTTCCTGTCCGGGCATATCCCCGAATTTGCTTATCTGGCGGAACTCCCCGCCAAATATGGATTTATAAAAGGTAAAGGCTTCGGCGCAATTGCCATCAAAGGTTAAATAAGGGTTTACGGTGGTCATAGGGTATCGGATTTATGGGTTAATAAGTGAGGTTTCCGGGACAAATATATTGGTTCTTTTCATATATTTGCAATGGATTCCCATTAAGAAAGCGTTATGAAAACATCCAATATTAACCGAGTTCTTGAAGATTTTAACTCTCTCTTATTGCCAGAGAAGGAATATGCGTTGGAAATTATCCGCAAGATGACTATTGAGCAAAAACCGAAGCTCTTGTAAAAAGGGCTAAGGAGGCTATGCTTAATTTAAAAAAGGGGAAAGTTAAGACAGGCTCGGTAAAAGATTTACGTAAAGATTTGGAAAGTGATTAAAGTTATTTGGGATCCCCGATTTAAGGCTTTTTACAAAGAGAGGATACTCAATCACTCAAATGGGGTTTATTTATATCAGATTTTGGATAAAACCGGGGATTGATTGGGGAAGGAAATTTGATTATTCAGAATTAGGTCAGAATATTTTAGTAAAATAGTTGCGCTTGAATTCCAACTGCTATAAGGCTTTTATCTTTATACTTTTTTCTTGGCTTTTATTTTCATGCCACTATGAAAGGCGATTTACTCGGAAAAAATATTTCAGCCTAAACTATACTCCTCCCGGAACAATTAAAATAGGCAATAATCTTTACTTCGATGAAACGGAGTCTAGCAATACAAATTACAGGGAATACCTATACTGGACATGCATCGTTTTTGGTGACACATCCAGGGAATATAAATCCGCATTACCAGATACGCTTGTTTGGATGAAGACCTATCCCTGCCTTTATTCGTTTGTTAACTATTACTTAAGGCACCCCGCTTATCAAAATTACCCTGTGGTAGGGATATCGCAAAAACAAGCCAGAGACTATTCCAAATGGAGAAGCGACCGCGTTATGGAATATATTTTGGTGCAATTAAAAAAATTTGATTGGGATGCTAAGCCTGACAGAAATACTTGTTTCACGATTGAACGATACTTTTCAGGACATTACCACAATCTTAAGCCCGACACCGCGATTAAATATTATCCTAAATACGATTTGCCGACAAGTGATGAATTCCTGACAGCAGTTCACTTTTCCGATTCGGTTGACCGCCATGAAAAGTATATTTTTATTCAGGAGGATATTGTTCCGTGCAGCGGAGACACACTTAAATATTTTCCCACGGCACCTGTGTTTTCAGGATATAGTAAAGCAATATACAATTTGAGAGGAAATGTGAGGGAGTGGCTCGCGGACGACAGTACTGTCTTCGGGGGAGGCTGGAACGAACATATTATTCCCCTATACCTATTCTCGCCTGATACTTTATCAACCCAAGATGCATATACAGGCTTCAGGAATGTGTGTCGGTGGGTGAAATTTAAAAGAGAATATTAGAAACATTGTTCTATTTTTCGAAACAGATTTATTTAAAGAGATTGCTTCATTCCTCGCAATGAAGTTCTAACGCAATGCCTTTCACTTCGACATTCACCATTCGATATTCGTTATTCTATATTCCTGTAGCCTACACCTTCCCCACCCCGTGGCAGTTCTTATACTTTTTGCCACTTCCGCATGGGCATGGGTCGTTGCGGCCAATTTTCTTTTCGGCCACAGCGGGTTTCACTTTAGGCGGTGCAGGTTTACCATCTGCGCCTGTAGGGGCCTCATCGCCTGTGCGGTTGGTTTCCAAT
>CAIWVW010000112.1 GCA_903916255.1 uncultured Bacteroidota bacterium | reverse complement strand
TCCTGGCGGAATAATGCCACACCTTGTCCGCGCAGTTGCGCTGCTTGCCTTTCTGCTTCCGCTGCAATTTTTATAGCGTTACCTTCCGCTTCCGCAGCTTTTGTTTTGGTAATTAAAAGTGCTTGCCCTTCATTTTCTGCAGCGGCTTTCAGGTTGTTCGATGCCACCACTTTCGCCATTGATTTAATAATTACTTCATCAAAGGTAATATCGTTCAACTGCATATCTATAAGATGATAACCCCAGGAGGCAAGTGTAGGGTCAAGTTGTTCTTTTACATGCACCACTATTTCGCTTCGCAACGCCAGAATTTCCGATTGTTTCAAATTGGCAACATAACTCCGCATAGCACCTTCAATGGTACGAATAAGAGCTTGCATAAGGTTTTTATCATCAATAAATTTGAATGCTACATTCTTAAGGGTTTCTTCCTGCTGGTCCATTACGGCAAACAAAAGCATGGCTTTAAAGTTCACATTTGCCTGGTCCTGTGTAATAGCCTGAAATTCCAGTTCCACAGATTTATTTTGAATGGATATGCGCCTGTAGATAGATTCAATTATAGGGATTTTCATATTTAAACCCGGCCGAAGCAGGCGTTTATACTTGCCGAATACAGTAATTATGGCGATATATCCTTGCTGCACAGTTACAAAACTTGCAAAGACTACAAACAGCACTATTGCAACTAATACATAGAGTCCTATGTTACTTACGTTTTCCATGATGGGTTAAATTATTTATGCAAAATAACGAAATTTTTGATAACCACCTGTTAACTATATAAGACGCAATAAAAGCTAAATTACCTATCTTCGCGGCAAAGGGATAAATTATGACTACAGCCACCAGAAAAATTCAAATGGTTGACCTTGCAGGTCAATATGAAAGAATAAAGCCGGAAATCGACAATGCTATTGCAAGTGTTTTGCAATCAGCAGCATTTATAAACGGCCCTGAGGTTAAATCCTTCCAGGCGGAACTGGAAAAATATTTGGGCAGCAAGCATGTTATTCCTTGCGCCAATGGCACCGATGCATTGCAAATTGCCATGATGGCATTGGGGTTGAAGCATGGCGATGAAGTCATAACTTCCAATTTTACATTTGTCGCTACTGCTGAAGTGATAGGATTATTAGGACTTACACCTGTGTTAGTAGATGTTTATCCCGGCACCTATACATTGAATATTGAAGCGATTGAAAAAGCCATTACCCCCAAAACAAAAGCCATCGTCCCTGTTCATTTATTCGGGCAATGTGCCGAAATGGAAGAGTTAATGGTATTGGCAAAAAAGCATAACTTGTATGTGATTGAAGATAATGCACAGGCTATTGGCGCAGATTACAAATATTCGAATGGTAAAACTGTAAAAGGTGGTACCATCGGGCATTTCGGAACAACCTCATTTTTCCCTTCCAAAAATCTGGGTGGATATGGTGATGGTGGAGCACTATTCACTAATGACGATGAACTGGCTAAAAAAGCCCGCTCCATTGCCAATCATGGTTCTACGGTGCAATATTATCACGACGATATTGGCGTAAATTCCCGGTTAGACAGCATTCAAGCAGCTATATTACGGATTAAACTTCAGCATTTGGATGAATATTGTGTAGCTCGTCAAAAGGCCGCAGCCTATTATGACAGGACATTTGCGAATCATTCAAAAATAAAAACTCCGGAAAGAAGCAAACATTCCACGCATGTTTTTCACCAATATACATTGGTGTTGAATAATGTGGACCGTGTTAAATTGCGCGAACACCTTGCAGCCAAAGGAATTCCTGCCATGATATATTACCCGGTGCCATTGCATTTGCAAAAAGCATACCGCGACCCTCGCTATAAAGAAGGTGATTTCCCGGTAACAGAAATGTTATGCGCTTCGGTAATATCGCTTCCAATTCACACCGAACTGGATGAAGAAACACTGAAATTTATTACGGATTCGGTGTTGGAGTTTGTAAAGTAAACTGAAATTAGAACTCGTTTCTGTGTTTTTTAATGAATTCAATGTTTAGTGCATTGAGGTCATCTTCGGAAAGAAAGAATTTTTGATCAAGTTCATCCCAAATTGGATTAGCAGTCTCTTCAATTTTTTCAACTAACTCAACCCTTTCATCTCTGTCTTGGGGAACATCGCTACCTGGAAATTGGTCAATAGCAGCTTGAACAAGGATAGCTGTTTTGTATGCGCCAATTGCATTAAGAGCTTCAACAGTATCCATTGCGTAATCACCACTATAGTTTATAAAGTATTGGTTGAATCCTCCATTATCTACTTCCCTTAATAATTCCTGAATATAATGGAATGTCTTTTGGGGGTTTGATAATTCCTCTATTTCTCTAAATCCGGAAGTAAAATCGTCAATCTCGATTATACTGAGATTAATATCCTCCGAAGATAAAAGTGAATCCAGATTAGGCATGCGTCCATTGTTCCGGCTAAAATCATTACTCATAATCTAGGGATTATTGAAGTAAATTAAAATTAATTCGGACAATCATCTGAAGGATTTAATCCTTCTTTGTCAGTTGTAAGGGTTGCTTTCCCATCTTTAAAAGTAATGATTATGATGCTATCATAATCATCACTTGCCCATTCATTAGCATACTTTAATCCTAAGGCATGTATAATAGGGCTGATGTTTTTATGTTCCCAAACAACTAATACCGTGCCTTTTTTTTCTTTAATGTCATTAGCAACTCCGGCAGAATCTGTTTCTTCAAATTTGGTATCTATGTTCAGGTTATATCTTACAGCCAAAGGAACAGCCGTTTCAAACATTCTGGAATGCCCTGTTTTATCGCCTAATTTTAAGGCGGGTACGTAAACAAAATCGGGCACACCAAACTTTTTAGCGATTAATGCAGGAAGCATCATGGAGCGGTTAAGCCCTTTGCAGGTAAGGTTACCGCCTTTTTCAGGCTTTTCCCCGTGCCGGATAAAAACAATTTTCAAATCTGTTTGGGCATACGACATTGACCCAAAGCCAAATAAGGCTATCAGGGTGCAAACGAAATATTTTTTCATAGAGATGTTGTTTTATGCAACGCCGGTCTTGCGAACTGTCTGCTTCATGCCGCCAGCAGCCTTCTGCGGTTTAGGTGCAGCTTGTTTTTGCTGGTGTTTAGGTGCGGCTTTTTTAGCAGGTGCATTTTCAGATGCAGGTAATTCAGCTTTTCCTTCTTCACCTTCTCCGGCAGTTTCTTCTTCAAAATCCAGCATATTGTTCTTTTGAAGAATGTTATACCACATCAGCATTTTACGGATATCGGAAGTATGAACTCTTTCTTTGTCGAAATCAGGGAGTACCTCGCCAAAATATTTAATCATATCAGCTTCCGAAGATTTGTGGTCCAAGGCAGGGCCCTTCTTTTCTTTTTCCGCTATTTTTGTAAATACTTCCGCCAGCGGGATGTCTTTATCGGTGCAGAAAACACTTATTGCCTCCAAGGTATGCACCCTTTGCGATGCATATACAGGCATTCTTTTTTTATCTTCTAATGATTCTACTATAACGCTGCCTTTAGCTTGTGCTATGGTTTTATATAAACCGGCCATTCCTGATACTGCGATGATTTCACTTAACTTCATGTTGCAAATTTTCTACAAATATAAGGGATTAACTATGAACTATGAACTATAAACTATGAACAATTAAGAATTTTCAGTCTTTTAGCCCCTCATTTATTCAATCCGGAACCTATCAGCATCTAATGCCACCGGAAATTCTTTGCGGAAATTTTCCAATTCCTGAAAGGATAAAGTAACAGTTTTTATAGACTCTTGAAAGGGTTTGGTACTGCTTAAATGTTCTCCTTTCGGAGTCAGAGCGACAGAATAACCGGAATATTCAATATCCTTGCCATCTTTTCCAATTCTATTAACACCAACAACATACGCCTGGTTTTCGATAGCACGTGCAACAAGTAATGACCTCCATGCGTAAATTCTTCTGTCGGGCCAATTGGCAACATATATCAATAAATCATATTCCATTTCAGTTAAAGCCCCTTTAGGGGTTTGGGGCATATTCCTGCTCCAAACCGGAAAACGCAAATCATAACATACGAGGGGGCAAATCCTCCAGCCTTCTATTTCCACAATCAGTTTTTTATCTCCGCTGGCATAAGTTTTATTTTCTTCCGCCATGCGGAATGTGTGGCGTTTATTATAGAATTCAGAACTGCCATCGGGGCCCATCCAAATAAGGCGGTTGTAATAATTGCCTCCATCTTTTATAACCATGCTGCCGGTAACCACACATTTTTTTTGTGAGGCAAGTTTAGCCATCCATTCCATTGTTTTGCCATTCATGGGTTCTGCAATGGCACTTGCATTCATGGTAAAGCCTGTATTGAACATTTCCGGCAACACAATTAAGTCGGTGGCCGATTGTCCAATAAGAGCAAGCTTTTCAGAAAATGCAGCAAGATTTGCATCAATATTTTCCCAAACAAGGTTACTTTGGACTATTGTTACTCTAAGGTCTCTTTTCATTTTACATTATGTAATTTCTCCGCAGCTTTTTCAAGGGTTTCATCGGTCTTTGCAAAACAAAAACGCAATAATTTATTATCTACAGGTTCATGATAAAATACGGACGTGGGTACACTTGCAACACCCACCTCTTTGGTAAGCCGGATGGCATAATCCGTATCTTTTTCATTCGTAATTTTGCTGTAATCGAGCGATTGAAAATAAGAACCCGATGACGGAACAAAATTAAATTTGGAGCCTTTAATCAGGTTATTAAAATAATCGCGCTTCTTCTGGTAGAAATTACCCAATTCTAAATATTCGCTTTTGTTTTTCATATAATCTGCCAAAGCATATTGAAATGGTGTATTCACTGTAAAAACAATAAACTGATGCACCCTTCTGAACTCTGTCATAAGTTTTTCCGGTGCCAGCACATAGCCCATTTTCCAGCCGGTGGCATGGTATGTTTTTCCAAATGAAAACACGATAAAGCTTCTCTCGGCAAGTCCCGGGAAACGGCATACACTCTGGTGTTTCAGCCCATCGAAAATAATATGCTCATACACTTCATCACTCAAAATAATGATGTCTGTTCCCCTGGTTATATTTTCCAACTCCTTCATGTCTGCTTCCGTCATCACTGCTCCGGTAGGGTTATGTGGAGTGTTAATCATAATCATGCGGGTGCGGTGCGATACTTTCTTTTTCAAGTCCTCCCAGTCAATAGTATAATTGGGCGCCTGCAATTGAACGTAAACAGGTATCCCGCCTGAAAGCTCAATAGCCGGAACATAACAATCGTAAGCAGGTTCAATAACTATTACCTCGTCACCTTCCCGCACAACAGCCGTAATCGCTGCATAAATAGCTTCCGTACCTCCGGCGGTAATGTTTATTTCTTTTTCAGGATTGTATTTTGCACCGTATAATTCCTGCATTTTTACGGCAATGGTTTCACGCAAAGGCATAATGCCCTGCATGGGAGCGTATTGGTTAAAGCCTTTCTTCATATACTCATTTATCAGGCTTACCAATGCAGGTGAGCATTCAAAATTCGGGAATCCCTGTGAAAGGTTGATGGCTTTGTACTCATTTGCAAGTGCAGACATCACCGTAAAAATGGTTGTTCCGACTTTAGGCAGCTTGCTTCTTACTGTTCCTTTAAATTCGGGCATAAATCTTCTTTATATGAACAAAACTAACAATAATTCGGATTAGGTTTGAGGCCTCTCCATCCTATATACAAATACATCCATATCCATCCACCTGATTTGTTTCTCTCTTGTCAAACCATTTTTTTCAGCTACCCGTTGTGATTTTATATTCCTTATATCTATTAAGGAAATAATGGTCGGTGCTTGTTTGTATTTAAATCCATACTCGAAAAATGCTTTTGCTGCTTCCGGTGCATAGCCGTTTCCCCAATATTTTTTAAAGATGTGGTAACCCACTTCCAATTCTTTTTTGCCATCCACTTCCTGCGTAATCAATCCGCACTGGCCAACAAACTCTTTTGTTTCTTTATTTATCAATGCCTGCAGGCCATAACGTTTTTCTTTATAGCGAGCCAGTTGCCGTTCAATCCATTGTTGGGAGCGTTCTTCATTTGAGTCATTTCCTACCCATGGAAAATATTGAATGGCATCTTTATCTTCAAAGAATCTTGTCCATGCTTGTATATCATCCGGAGTTAAAAAGCGGGTGTAAAGCCGCTCCGTAATTAGCCCATCTTCATATTTATAGATTGACATAAATAAATTTTTATTTCTTTTTCGGTGGAGGCGCTGGTTCTGTTTTCTTTTTGCCAAAAAACTTGAAGGGGTCATTTTTGATATCGGTAAGCTCACTGCCAAGAAAGTAGCCGAT
>CAIWVW010000111.1 GCA_903916255.1 uncultured Bacteroidota bacterium | reverse complement strand
GGCTTCGCCCGCGCCACCTCCCCTAAAACTAATCATTTGTCATTCCGAATGGAACGAAGTGAAGTGAGGAATCTCTATTTATTTAAGATACATTTATAACCGATTTTATGCTGATTTGGTAATAGGGCTCTTCTTTTCCATAAATATTTCATTTTTTGCCCATTTCCCTATGAATTATTCTAAAAAGACATATATTCGCACCTTCAAAACCTAAAAAAACACTTAAAATGTCATATTTCTTCACATCCGAATCAGTTTCAGAAGGTCATCCTGATAAAGTAGCTGACCAAATTTCAGATGCCATCTTAGATGCTATTCTTGTACAGGACCCTAACTCGAAAGTAGCCTGCGAAAGCTTCGTTACCACCGGCTTAGCGGTTATTGGCGGAGAAATTAAGACCAATGCTTATGTAGATGTTCAGAAGATTGCCCGTGAAGCCATCCGCAAGATTGGCTATACCAAGGCTGAATATATGTTTGATGCTGATTCATGCGGCGTTTTGTCAGCTATTCACGAACAGTCACCTGACATTAACCAAGGCGTAGAAAGAGCCAATGAAGAAGACCAGGGCGCAGGCGACCAGGGTATGATGTTTGGCTATGCTTGTACTGAAACCGACAACTATATGCCATTAGCTATTGAAATAGCACACTTATTGGTGCGCGAATTAGCTGAAATCCGCAGGGAAGGCAAGAAGATGAAATACTTAAGGCCGGATGCAAAATCACAGGTAACAGTTCAATATAGCGACAAAGGCAAAGCGGAACGTATTGATGCCATTGTAGTATCTACCCAGCACGATAACTTTGATGCTGACGATACGATGTTGGCAAAAATTAAGGAAGATGTTATTAATATCCTTATTCCACGCGTAAAGAAATTGCTTCCTGCTAAAGTTAAAAAGCTATTCAAAGAAGACATTAAATTTTTTGTAAACCCTACCGGGAAGTTCGTTATTGGCGGCCCGCACGGAGACACCGGTTTAACAGGACGTAAAATTATTGTAGATACTTATGGCGGCAAATGCGCACACGGTGGCGGCGCCTTTTCCGGTAAAGATTCCAGCAAGGTAGACCGTTCAGCAGCGTATGCTGTTCGCCACATAGCTAAAAACTTAGTAGCTGCTGGAGTTTGCACTGAAGTGGAAGTGCAGGTTGCTTATGCTATCGGCGTTGCACAACCGGTTTCTATTTGTGTAGATACCTATGGCACAGCTAAAGTAAGAGATAATGAAGGTAAGAAATTGAGCGATGGCGAAATAGCACACCATGTTGGCAAGATATTCGACATGCGCCCGGCTGCTATTGTAAAACGTTTCGGATTGCGTAACCCAATTTTCTCGGAAACGGCAGCTTACGGACATATTGGCAGAATTCCCGGCACGAAAACCGTAAACGGTAAAACCTATGAAACCTTTACCTGGGAAAAATTGGACTATGTAGATGCTCTTAAAAAGGCATTCCATATAGTTGAGGAAAAAGAAGTGGAGGTAGCATAGTCGGAAGCCCGACTGGCAATAACTAATACAAAGCAAAAAGGCTATTCAGATTGAATGGCCTTTTTTGTTAGACAGCCGTTAATTTTTTTTATCTCCCCTACTCCTCGTTCATATCTATAAAAAATGGAATAGCCAGATATAACCTTACTGCAATGGGTTGCCCATTGAGCATGGCAGGTTTCCAATTTGGCATGGCGTATATCAGGCGGATGGCTTCTTTCTCCATATCTTCCCGGCTGCCACCCGATTTCTCTATCTTTGCATCGGAAACAACTCCATCGGTTCCCACAACAAAACTGGTGTAAACAGTTCCTTCTATTTTGTTAGCTTTTGATTGTTCGGGGTAATGCAAATTGGCTGCCAGATAGCTTAACAAGTTGCCATGAAACTCAGGTTTTTGGTCCACCTGGATAGTTTTTCCATCGGGGTCGGCTACCGATTGTGTGCCGCCATAGTTTGAATTGTTTTTTTCAGGCTGAGATACTCCTCCGTTTAGCTCAAACTGCACAGGCAACATATATTTTGTACGAACCATTTGCCCGTTTTGCATACCCGGTGTCCAGTTAGGCATCATGGAAACAACACGCAATGCTTCCTTATTCAAGGCATCGCCGCCATCCACTCCTTTAAATATAATCGGGTTGCTGACAGAGCCATTCTTTTCAACAATAAACGAGACATATACCGTTCCCTGTATGTTGTTTCTCCTTGCATCACTTGGATACACAATGTTCCGGGCGAGATACACATTCACGTCTCCGGGGAACCTGGGTTGCATTTGCGGATTATCATATACCTCATTGTTGTCTTTAATTGGCGTGATATTGATGTTGTCATTTCCGGTGCGAAGGGTGAAACGAATGGGCAAATTATATTGCACCCTCACCATATGCCCGTTTTGCATACCCGGCGTCCATCGGGGCATCATATTTACCACTCTCAATGCCTCGTTGTCCAGATTATTATCGACACCGCGCAATACTTTCACATTAGAAACGCTGCCATCTTCTTCTACAATAAAACTGACATATACTGTTCCCTGGATATTATCCATCTTAGCCTGCTGCGGATAATTGATATGGTCTAACAGCCACCTGTTAATATCGCCCGGAAACTTGGGCTGCTGCTGAACAATAGTAAACACTTTATCGTTGGGCGATATATTAGGGCTGTCATCTTGTGAATAAAGCTTCGTAAAACCTGCCAAGATGAGGCAAAATGCAAGAATTGTTTTCATTCCGGTTTTTTATAAAAGCAAATATAGCAATTGTAGCTTTTCCTGCATCAGTGCCCGCTTGAAGCATGATAAAGGCCAAAATTATAATCGAGTGTTACTTGTTTTCTTACCCTTACAGGTTTCCCTTTAATATATCCAGGGCTCCATTTAGGGGTTTTATCGACAGTAATCATATCATCCACCACTTGTAACGCATTCTCTTGCAGCATAGAAGCCGTAGGGTCGCAACTTACTATCTCGATGTGCGATACATTCCCATCCTTTTCAATAATAAAACCAACTACAATACTTCCCTGTGCATGGGTCCTGGCAGCTTCGCGCGACCAATACATCCTATTTCTTAAATAGGTTCTTAAATCGTAAATAAATACCGGCTGCTTATCTACGCAGGTGTCACAATATACCTTGTAATCTTCGGTAATCAAGTTAGGATTAATCAGTTTAAAGGCGATGGGCAACATCAGTTTCACACGAACAGGCTCCTGGTTTAACCTGC
Organism: uncultured Bacteroidota bacterium; assembly: GCA_903916255.1. Taxonomy (GTDB): domain Bacteria; phylum Bacteroidota; class Bacteroidia; order JABEUT01; family JABEUT01; genus JABEUT01. The sequence goes on along the minus strand of CAIWVW010000111.1, from coordinate 2,136 downwards.
CGGGAACCCAAAGCGGCATTTGCGATACTACCCGCAAAGCTTCTCTATTTAAAGCGGTATCGACTCCTGCCAGCAATTTAATGGTGGAAACCGTACCATTTTTCTCCACTATAAAACTTACAAATATTTTTCCTTGTATGCCGCTATCGACAGCGCTTTTAGGGTAAACAATATGCTGCCCCAGCCAGGTATACACATCGCCGAATTGAAATACAGGTTGCTTGTCTACCGTTGCGTAAACAGAATCAGGGTTTACAGGCGCAGCAGAAGTGCTTTGCTGGGAATAGAGGCGGGAAAAACCCAACAAAAAAATCAGCAAAAAAACGATTCTTTTCATTTTACTCTTTATCGGAACGACAAATGTAAAAAAATAATTTAATTAGCTGAAAATAAGGATAAGACGAATTAACCCTGATTAGTTTTTCTTAGGTGCAGGAGCTGTATCATCGCGAAGAACAAATCGAAGAGGTACATTATAGGCAACTCTTACAGTATGGCCATTCTGCATACCGGGCGTCCATTTTGGCATAGCCGTAATCACACGGATTGCTTCTTTATCAATACTTGAAGCTACCCCACGCAATATTTTTACAGATGAAACTGAGCCATCTTTTTCTACAATAAAACTTACAAATACTGTTCCTTGTACATTATTCTTTTTAGCATCCGCTGGATATTGGGTATTATCAGCCAAATATTTATTTATATCTCCTGGGAATTTTGGTTTGGTTTGAACTACCATAAATACTTTATCATCATCATTTTGCGTATTAGTTTGTGAAAAAGCGTTTGTAAAACCCAACAGGGAAAGACAAAAAATCAGCAGGTATTTCATAGTATATTTATTTAAGTTCTATCTACTAACGCTTTGTCTACAATAAAATTGCCTTTGTGTTTATTTCTTCACCCAAATATACGCCCGTTTACTCGGATATTCCGCATCTTTATAAGGAAACCTTTGAATTGCATCAACCATCGTAAATCCTGTTTCTTCCAATAGATTTATAATTTTTTCTGTTTCAAAAAAATAGAAATCAAGCGACACATTTTTATCCAGGAAATTATCTACATGCTTTATTTCATTACCAATATGGAATGAGAATAGAAACTGTCCGCTATCTTTTAAAACCCTTTTTATTTCCTGAAAAGCGCGCTTCAGTTCATCCATATTAAAATGGACAATGGCATAAAATGCAATAGCTGATGAAAAACTTTTATCCGCATAATGCAAATTCAGCATGTCCGCCACCTCAAATTTTATCAGAGGATTCCGTTCTTTTGCTTTTGTAATCATACCGGGAGATAAGTCTGTCCCCACTATATCCTGCATGCCACTATCGTACAAAAACTTAGTGGTTTGCCCCGGGCCACAGCCAAAATCAATACAATTCCCACCTTTGTTTTCTTCCGCAAATTGTCTCAATAAAATTCTATCTAAATGCTTATGCGATAATTCATCCATAAACTCTTTGGCGTAGTTTTCGGCGGTAGCGTTGTAGGCGGATAGTATGGAGTGTTGGGTGAGCATTGGTTTCGTATCTTAAAAATTGAACTTATTAAAAGTCCCGTAGGGACAACATTTTGGTAGTATATATTATAACTGAAGTACTAACGAGTCTCGTCGGGACGGCATTTTAAAGCATCACTCATAAAATTCAAAAAGATATTTTTCGTTATACTCCACTTCAAATTTAGTCAGCATTTCAATGTACTCTTCTTTGAATGATTTCTTTCCATGATGTTTTTCTTGGTTCATGATATATTTGATTACGGCATCCCTTTGACTTTTACTATAAGAAAAGGCAGCAAATCCCTCCTGCCATTGAAATTTACCCTTAACCAAATTTTGTTCATTTATCCATTTTGAACTATTTGCTTTTACCGTTTGAACCAGCCCCGAAATATTTGATGCAGGTGGTAATCCGAAAAATATATGAACATGGTCTCTCCAACCGCCAACGGCAAGAGACTTCGCTTCCTTTTGAATTATACCTGCAATATATTTATGTAAATCATCACGCCAGTCGCGGGTAATAAAGTTCTCTCTGTTTTGCACAGCAAAAACAGCCTGAATGGAAATTTGGGTGTAGGTATTTGCCATATATTTTTTAAGATAATGTCGTCCCTAACGGGACT
>CAIWVW010000110.1 GCA_903916255.1 uncultured Bacteroidota bacterium | reverse complement strand
TCGAAGACTTTTTATTTTGCTAAAACAGACAAAGCAGGGAATTTTAAAATCAACAAAATCAAAGCTGGTCAATAACGCGTTTTTGGTTTAAAAGACCAGAACTACGATTACCTCTACAACCAGCCCAATGAAATGATAGCCTTTAGCGATACAATATTAGACCTAAGCGATACCATTCCCCAAAAAGTGGAGTTACACTTATTTGAAGAGCGACGAGGTAAGCTTAGTTACATGGGTGAAAAAGTTATGAAACCCGGATTTATACAATTTTACTTTTCGCAGCCGATAAAAACACTTCGAATAGAGTCAAATATTTCTACAGATAAGGATTTTTATTATTTCAATGCTACAAAAGACACTGTAAACTATTGGTATTCAGCATATAGTGAGAAAAAAGCGAGAATGTTCCTCGTGGCTAATGATACCCTGAAAGATAGCGTGAGAATCACATTACAAAACATTACCGTTGATTCAATTGTTCGTAACAGAAGGCTTGCACTTACACCTGATTTTCAATTAGTTAAATCCATAACCAGCGCACCCAACAAAGAAAATATTAATACACAAGAGCTCTTTAAACCGCTTAAAATTTCATTCACCTATCCTATCACAGGAATAAATGCTTCTAAGGCTTTTCATTTATACGCTGATTCTGTTAAAAAAGACCTGCCTGTTAAATTCAGTATTGACTCGCCAGGCAAGCAGGTTTTGATTTTCGATTTTCCAAAAACGGAGAGCACTAACTACACACTTGAAATTCCAGACTCCGCCTTTCAGGATTTGTTCGGAACGTGGAACACGGCCTTCAAATACAAATTCAAAACCACCAGCAAAGACAATTACGGAAATTTGAATGTCATTCTAAAATCCGCTCATCCCGAGAAAAATTTTGTAGTAAAAATTATTGACGTTAGCAGTGATGTAGTAATTGCCGAAATTCATATCAGCAATGAAGCCGAAAAAAAATTACTGGTTGAAAACGTTCCGGCAGGAACCTATAAAGTAATTGCTATTGACGATGCCAACAACAACGGCGTTTGGGACACAGGTAATTTTAAAGAAAAAATTCAACCCGAACGTATCATCACATTTAAAGACACATATACACTTAAAGGCGGCTGGGATTTGGATATTGAAGTGCATCTTTGAAAAGCTATTTAGTAGCAGGTATTAAGAATTTAGACAAAGACAAATCCCCTTCCCTGGCAGATTTTTCCAAATCAACCAATCCTGAAGTTTTTATACTTAATACTAACCACTAAATACTCTGACTTTGCTTTGCAAAAAATAGCACGTATCCTTGCATCATGGCAGCATTGGTTCTTTCTGTAAATGGCATTTCCCCAAAATTTGGTTCTAACTGTTTCCTGGCAGAAAACAGCACAGTTATAGGCGATGTTGAAATGGGCAATGATTGCAGCGTATGGTTTACTTCGGTTGTTCGTGGAGATGTAAACACAATCCGAATTGGCAACAAAGTAAATATTCAGGATGGAGCCATACTGCACTGCACTTACAAAAAAGCTTCCGTTACAATTGGCAATAATGTATCCATAGGCCACCGCGCCATTGTACACGGCTGCACTATACATAACAATGTTTTAATAGGTATGGGTGCCATTGTAATGGACCATGCAGTAATAGGCGAAAATAGCATTATAGCCGCCGGCGCTATTGTCCTTGAAAACACGGTTGTGGAGCCTGGTTCCATCTACGGCGGCATACCGGCCAAAAGATTAAAATCAGTTGACCCGGAAAAATTTACCGAACTGATTGAAAAAATTAGTAATAACTATATTATGTACTCGGGTTGGTTTAAGGAGCCTGATGTTAATGAAAAATAAATGTACTCATGGAAGATTTGAATATCCAGGAAGAGGTTGTTTTGGTAAATGAACATAATGAAGTGTCAGGTTACAGGGAAAAACTGGATGCCCACCAAAAAGGATTATTGCACAGAGCTATTAGTGTGATTATTTTCAACGACAAAGGTGAAATGCTGATACAACAACGCGGTTTAAAAAAATACCACTGGGCCGGTATTTGGAGCAATACCTGCTGCAGCCATCCCCGTAAAGGCGAAACATTTAAAGAAGCCGCTGAACGCCGGTTATTTGAAGAGCTGGGTTTTAAGACCCCCCTTACGGAAGCCTTTCACTTTATATACAAAGCATACGACGAACCCAGCGGCTTAACCGAACACGAATACGATACCGTTTTCACCGGCACATTCAACAACACTTTCGAGTTCAACAAAAATGAAATTGCGGCTATTAGCTGGATACAGCCTCAGGAACTTGAAAAAGACATGGATCTGCATCCCGAGAAATATTCTTTCTGGTTTAAAATAATTATGACAGAATTAAAAAATAAGAAAGTATTTTAAACTCACTATATGCATCTGGTCTCTGCCGAAATAGAACAATACATTGAGCAAAATTCATCGCCTGAAGAGGCTGTATTAAAAGAGCTCAACCGTGAAACTTATGTAAAAGTACAAATGCCCAACATGCTATCGGGTCATTTGCAGGGACAGTTTCTTGAAATGCTGAGCCGCATGCAACAGCCCAAAAGAATACTTGAAATTGGCACCTTCACCGGATACTCCGGTTTATGTCTCGCCAAAGGGTTAGCTGAAGACGGGCTTCTATATACAATAGATATCAATGAAGAGCTTCAGGCTATGGTTGAACAGTATATTGCCAAAGCCGCACTCAGCGATAAAGTGAAACAGTTGATTGGCGATGCAAGGCAAATAATTCCCACCATTAACGAAACCTTCGATCTGGTTTTTATTGATGCTGATAAAATAAATTACAGCACCTATTACGACCTGGTATTTGATAAGGTTCGCCCCGGCGGCTACATCATAGCCGATAATGTTTTATGGAGCGGAAAAATATTGGCCGAAAAGAAAGATAAAGACACTACGGCGATTGATGAATACAATAAAAAAATTGCTTCAGATAAAAGGGTAGAAACCTTTATTCTACCCCTGCGCGATGGCCTCAACATTGCGCGAAAATTGTAATACCTGCTAAATCGTCGCACGCGATTTTGCTTCCCTTGTTTCGAACAAAAAATGCTACACAGTTGCCCTAACGAACAACATTTGGTAAACATCCACCGTTACATTATACCGCAAAGTGCCATATTTTCGATATTGGCAAATACTGCGTAATACAATGAAACCAATAATCACCATAAGCTGCCTTTTTCTGCTTCTGCAGAATGCATGCGGCCAAATGAAACAGGACATTGCAAATTATATTGAAAAATATAAGGGTATTGCCCTGGAAGAAATGGTGCGCTGCAAAATACCCGCCAGCATCACACTTGCGCAGGGACTACATGAAAGCAGCTACGGCAAAAGCAAACTATCAACTGAGGCCAATAACCATTTTGGAATTAAATGTAAAGATGAATGGGATGGAAAAAAATTCTATCAAAACGACGATGCCCCCAACGAATGCTTCCGTGTATATGACCACCCGGAAGATTCATATGCCGACCACTCTGACTTTCTGATTACCCGCAGTCGTTACGCCGATTTATTTCAATTGCCCATTACCGATTACAAATCCTGGGCACACGGCCTTAAATCATACGGCTATGCCACCAATCCCAAGTACGCAGAAATATTAATCAAAACAATAGAAGATTACAATCTTTCAGTATACGACCAGCAGGGCCTGGCCATCATAGCAGAAAGGGAAAAACAGATGCAACCGCTAAGCACCCCTCAACAACCGGCACTGGCCAAAGCAGAAACACCTAAAACAATTGTAATACCACAAACGGCCACAGCAACAGCGCCGGAAACAAAGCATACCATATTCACAAAGGCCACCAGCACGGCATTTGTAACTGCCCATGATGACGCTGCCAAAAAAGAACTAATAGTAAACGGTAGCAAAGCCATTAAAGCGACAGGAACAACAGATCCGCTTGCCGTTGCTTACACCTATCAGATACAATACGCACAACTGTTAGCCTTTAACGACATGAATGAAGGTGACAAATTCACCGACGGAGAAAACATCTTTTTGCAAAATAAAAGAGCCAAAGGAGGCGAAACACTGTACGTTGTTCAACCAGGCGAAAGCATGCATTACATATCACAAAAGCTGGGGATTAAACTGAAAGATTTGTACCAGAAGAACGTGATGACCATGAACGACCAACCCCTGCCCGGTGAAACCATTTACCTGCAGGAAAAACGGCCTGGCCCTCCAAAAACCATGGCTTACAGTGATTTTCTTAAATCACAAACCACAAGCAGTAGCACAAATAATATTAGCGTAACAACAGCTAACGCCAGCACCGATAATAGTGTACCTACGATAGCCAAACAAAATTACAATGCCCAGTACACTGTTGGGCAAAAGGACACCCTTTATTCAATTGCCAAAAAGTTTAATACCACCGTTCAACAGTTGCAAGCGCTGAATAACTTAGATAATACAGACCTTCATCCGGGACAAACTTTGGTAGTTGCCAAATAATGCATAGAAAGCCTGTTTTCATTTTCTGTCCCTCTTTCAATTTCGCACACCTATTCAATAGAAATAATAATCCCCGGCTTTCTTTCAACCGTTTTCAGTATTTCAATATCCTGACAAACGCTGGCTGGTGCTGTATGATATCAAGTTTATGCCGGCCGGGATAGGTTCGAAGAACCTTCATCACCCAAAAAAGGTAGCAATTGCGGAGGAAAAAGCGCTAAGGCTTACCACAAATCAAAAGCGCTTATATACCGGCTGTGGCCTTAGCATATAAGCGCTTTCTATGTGATACTTAAACTCTTACTTATTTCTTCAAATCGTATTCCTTAAATCCGTTTTGAATATTCAGATT
>CAIWVW010000109.1 GCA_903916255.1 uncultured Bacteroidota bacterium | reverse complement strand
TTATATTTTACCTGATGCACCAAATCTTGCACCATGCTGCCTTTGGTAAAGTAGCAATAGGCAGCAGCAGTTTTTATTTCAGCCCTGCCGTAAAAGGCTTTGTAAAGCGGGTTTATCGGATGATTGTGATAATCCGTTTTAGGTAGTTTATAAAAACAGGAAGTACAGATAAACCCCTCCTTATCTGCCAAACCATCTCCGCAAGTAATACATACTTCAGGATAAAAAAGAGAGATGAAATCTTTAAGGAAGTTGAACATAAAAAGCAAATATAGTTATGAAACTTTTATTATACAACTCCAGACCATTCAGGAACTTCACAAAAACAAAATTGGCCCTGAATTTTACAATTCAGAGCCAATTTCCATATATCAGGTGCCTTTAGTTCTACCTTGCTATAAGCAACTTTCCGGTTGTTAAAACAGCGCCTTGGGAATTAAGCTGATAGAAATAAACGCCATTGCTTAATTGGCTTTCATCTATGCTTAGTTTTCCTTGTTGGCCTCCAATATTATAGGTTGAAATGGTTCTGCCTAAGGCATCGGTAATAAGCAGCTTGGTATTTCCGGTAGTTAAGTTGGTATATTCAAAATTAACCATGCCGCTGGATGGATTTGGATAAACATTCATGCTAACATCGCCTGCTTTTATGGGATTTATACCTTCCGTTGAAACAGGCCCGTATTGCCATAAATCACCAAGGAGGTTACTGGTGCTGTCATTTCCGGTTGTAATATACCCGAATTTTCCAATTGAAAAACCCACTGCATAATACCGGTCAGTACCGGGAAATTTAACCCCGGTGCCCCAAGTGTTTGTAGTTGGGTTATACATATAATTTGTACTGATATAATCGGACAAAAAATAGGCTCCGCCGGAAACACTATAGGCTGTATCACCCAAAACAAAATTGGCCGGGCAAAGCAATCCGGTACTACCCGTAGGTACTGAAGCAATCCCTGTCCAAGTATTGGAAGTTGTATCATATTGGTACATTGCACTTGTATTGGTAGAGCCGTTTCCTCCGCAACCTGCATAACCATATTTTCCAATGCTGAACACCAAATTAGTTTCAATACCGGAAACAGGAAAACTTGCTATTTGAGTCCAGGTATTATTCACAGAATTATACTTCCAGCAATCCGTGCGGTATGGCGGAGAGCCCGGATTACCGCAGCATATATATGCGTTAGTTCCAATTACGAAAGCAAAAGCGCTATATCTGCCCACACCGGGAAAAGTAGCCATTTGTGTCCATGCATTGGTTGTGGTATCATACGACCATAAATCGGTTGCTTTAGTCGAGCCTTTAATACCCAATCCTACATACCCTTTACTTCCTATTGTAAAGTAACTGCAGCCATATTGTGCCGCACCCGGATAAGATGCTACCTGAGTCCAGGTATTGGTATTTTTATCCCATCTCCACCAATCGGTATAGCTGGAAGAACTTGATGTTGTCGAGCCGCATCCAACATAACCATAATGGCCAATAGAAAAGCAAGCTGCAGCCGTTCTTGCATTTCCGGGGAAACTGGTTTTTTGTGTCCACGCATACTGCGCTTCTGCGGATAAAGAAAACACTATCGCTATAGTGCCCATCAAGGTTTTAATGTGTAGTTTTTTCATGATTTCGATTTTACTAGATGTTTAATATATTTTCAACGTTGCGAATATATACTATGATTTTAGAACATGAAGGCGCTATTTATTGGATGGTAACTTTTGGGCTGTAGTTGGTAAGTTTTGGGAGGTAGATGGTATTTTGCGACCCCACTAAAAGGCTCGATTCACTCTTTTTTTACATCTTCCCCCTCAAGCTCTCCGCCGTATAGCTTTCCCTGCATTTCAAAATATCTTCCGGCACGCCTTCAAATACTAGGTTACCGCCCATGTTACCGCCTTCCGGTCCGAGGTCTATGAGCCAGTCTGCGCATTTAATAACGTCGGGGTGGTGTTCAATAACTATTAGGGTATGCCCCCTGTCCACCAATAATGAAAAAGATTTCAGCAGTTTTGCAATATCATGGAAATGCAAACCGGTGGTTGGTTCGTCAAAAATAAAAAGCGTTTGGTTTTGCTCTGCGCCTTTGCGCAAAAAGGAAGCCAGTTTTATACGTTGTGCCTCTCCTCCGCTTAATGTGCCTGATGATTGCCCTAAATGTACATAGCCCATTCCCACATCTTGCAATGGACGTAGGTTATCTACCAATCTTCTGTGTAAGGCATCTTTTTCGCCACCGGCAAAAAATTCAATCGCTTCAGAAACGGTTAAGTTCAATATATCGGAAATGTTCTTTCCGCGGTATTCCACTTCCAGCACATCGTGCTTGTATCGTTTACCATTGCAGGCATCGCACTCCAAATGAACATCGGCCATAAACTGCATTTCGATGGTTATTTGCCCTTCTCCTTCGCAAATATCACAACGTCCGCCGGGTACATTGAAAGAAAAATGCGATGCTTTATACCCTCTCATCTTTGCTAATTTCTGGTCAGCAAAAAGGGTTCGGATATCATCAAATGCTTTTATATAGGTCACCGGATTAGAGCGTGAAGACCTGCCAATAGGGCTCTGGTCAACCATTTCCACCGATGTAATTTTATCCAAACTCCCTGTTAATTTATCGAATGCACCTATCTTTTCGCCTGTTATTTCACCCAGTTGCCTTTTCATAGCCGGGTAGAGAATACTTTTTATCAGCGTCGATTTACCTGAACCCGAAACGCCTGTTACCACAGTAAATGCGCCAGTGGGAAATTTTACATTTATACCTTTTAAATTATTAGCCTGTGCCTTGTGAAGTTCGATAAAATTGGTTGCTTTCCTTCTTTTCTTTGGCAACTCAATTTTATCTTTTCCGGTTAAATACCTCGCAGTTAGGCTGTCCTTTTCATTTTCAAGTTCATCTATTGTACCTTCAAACACTACCTTACCACCATTAATGCCTGCCAAGGGGCCAATATCTACTATGTTATCAGCAGCGCGCATAATTTCTTCGTCGTGCTCCACTATTACTAAAGTATTACCCATATCTCGGAGGGATTTCAGTACTTTTATGAGCCGTTGTGTATCGCGGTGATGCAAACCAATACTCGGTTCATCCAGTATATATAAAGAGCCTACCAACGCACTGCCCAATGAATTTGCAATGTTCAACCGTTGCGATTCCCCGCCGGAAAGGGTATTGGAGGCACGGTTGAGAACCAAATATCCCAACCCCACATCGCCCATAAACTGGAGGCGGCTGGTGATTTCAAGCAATAACCTGCGGGCAACCGAGCGTTGGTTTTCATCGAGCAATTCGGGCAGTTTTTGAAAAAACGGCAGACAGTCTGAAACAGGCATCAATACTATATCTATGATAGACTTATCTCCTATCTTTACATAGCCTGCATCCTTACGAATGCGGGTGCCTTTGCAATCCGGACAAAGCGTTTTTCCACGATAGCGGGAAAGCATAACACGGTATTGAATCTTATAGCTTTCCTGTTCGAGATGGAGGAAAAACTTATGCAAGCCATCAAAATATTTAGTGCCATCCCAAAGCATGGCTTTTTCTTTATCGGTTAAATCGCAATAGCTTCTGTGCAAAGGAAAGCCGCATTCCCTAGCATGTTTAACCACCTGGTCTCTCCACCAGCTCATTTTCTCGCCTTTCCAACAAGCCACACAGTCTTCGTAAACAGATAAACTTTTGTCTGGAATTACTAAATCCTCATCAATATCTATCACGCTTCCAAAACCGTCGCACCGCTTGCATGCTCCTACCGGGTTATTAAAACTGAAAAAATGCACCGAAGGTTCTTCAAACTTTATTCCATCTGCTTCAAAACGGTCGGAGAATTTCTTCAGTGACTTTTTCTTTCCATCCAAAACTGAAATCTCGCAAATATTGTTTCCTTCGTAAAAAGCGGTCTGCACCGAATCCGCAACTCGCATTTTCAATTCTTCTTCTTCGTCCTGACCCATTTCAACACGGTCAATTAATATCTTTAAATCTTCGGGGTTAACATTCTTTGCTTTTGATTCTAGAATATCAGAAACCTGCATAATCGCATCGCCAACCAAAATTCGTGAAAAGCCTTGCTGCAAAAGTAAATTGAGTTGTTCCTCCGGTGTTCTGCCGTCTTTCAATATAAATGGAGCCAATATCATAGCCATAGCTCCTTTTTTTAAGGAAAAGATATAATTTACCACATCAGTAACGGTCTCCCGCTTCACCTGCTTTCCTGAAACGGGTGAATAGGTAATTCCGATACGGGCATACAGCAATTTCAAATAATCGTATACTTCCGATGATGTTCCAACCGTAGAGCGCGATGTGCGGGTAACCACCTTCTGCTCGATGGCAATAGCGGGAGATATACCGCTTATATAATCCACATCGGGTTTATTAATCTTCCCTAAGAACTGCCTCGCATACGCAGAAAGAGATTCAACATACCTGCGCTGCCCTTCGGCATATAATGTATCAAATGCCAAAGATGACTTTCCTGAACCGGAAACACCTGTTACGACCGTAAGTTTATTTCGGGGAATAGTCAAGTCAATGTTTTTAAGGTTGTGCATGCGCGCACCCTTAATCACTATTATTTTTTTCGAATCTATCTTTACTTTCGGCTCGGCAGTTTTCACGTTTCTATAAAAGGTTTGCAAAATTACGACTATTTAGTCCTTGGAGACAACAAAAAACCCTGTCCATTTTAATGACAGGGTTTTTTATTTGTTTATTCTTAACGGCTTATCTTCTGTTCCCGAAAATCCTTAAAAGTGCAAGAAAAAGGTTAATAAAATCGAGGTAAATGCTCAACGCACACCACACCGCTAATTTTCCTGTGGTTGAACCGTCGGCATTGATTTGTGCTCCGATTGCCTTTATTTTCTGAACATCATAGGCAATGAATCCGGTGAAGATGACTACCATTAAATAATTCAACATGTAATAGAGTGATGAACTTCCTATAAACACATTTACAATTGTTGCAATGATAACACCCATAAGGCCCATCATCAATATCGGCCCGAGTTTCGTTAAGTCATTATGCGTAACATAGCCCACAAAGGCCATAACCCCGAACATGCCCGAGGTAACAAAGAAGATTGTGGCAATTGAACCTTCCGTATACCGCATAAATATGCTGCTTAAACTTATCCCTATAAGCGCAGAGAATGCAACAAAAGAAGCAACTATTGCAGTATAAGAGAGTTTGTTTAACCCTAACCCCATAACCAACAGAATGGCAAAAGGAGCAAGTGCAGCAACCCATCCTAACGGAGCCATCCTAAGTCCGGTTTCTGTGGTTTCATACACTAATCCGATAAGGCTTGGAGAGGATGCAAATAAATAAGAGATAATTCCTGTAATTGCAAGTCCGACAAACATCCATGAGAATACCCGTGCGGTAAATGTTTTTGACATTACTTCAGAACTTACAGTCTGAATTTCTATTGGTTCTTTAAAATTAAAATTTTGATTATCCATAATACTTAATTGAGGTTTTATTTCTTACTGCAAAGATACAATATTCAGATATTAGTGGCTGTTAAAATATGTAAATTGATTGGCATTTTTACCAGCTCCGCTTTAATCAGACGAACATTTGCAGAAATACCTTTAATTTGCAGTATAGCAGCATATCCATGAATAAGACCATTCTAGCATTCCTTGTTCCACCGTTATTTCTTTTTGGCTGCAAAAGCCATAAAAACATATCGAAAGTGGAGGTAAAAGACAATATCATTCCTGTTACTGTCGCAACGCCATCTCCTTCCAAACCGATTGAAAAAATCGACCTGCCTGTTTTCATTCCAATACTTGAACTTCAAAACCAAATTAATGCAATACTCTTTGCCCCTACTTATGGCAAGTATTATGTGTGCAACGGCCAAGCCGATTGCGACAAGCGCTTTAAAGATTTATATCTGGAAAACCCCATTCTTAGTGTAGTTGGTAACCTTATTTCCATAAAAATGCACTTATCAGGCAATACGCATATCCTTTTTTTAAGCCCCGGGATATCAACCGATATCACAGTAACCGCCATTCCGGAAGTGCAGAATGATACGCTTTATTTCCGCCATGTAAAATTGGAACAATCTTCAGGTGATGTGCTGCTGAACCTGACCTCTGCCATATTTGAAAAAGATATCGAGGAAAAAATACAAAAAAATGCATGGTATTCTTTTCGCCCCAGTTTAGATGCCATTACCAACCAAGCAAAGAAACAATTGCCGGTTAAATACGGAGGGGCTGTTTTATTGCTTAACCTGAGTAAGATATACCTGAAAAAAGTAAGCATACAATCGTTACCCGACCAGGGTATTCTGGCTGACTTTTCAGCCGACCTTGAAATGGAAGACAGTTCCTTTGCCCGATAAAAAAAGGGATACTTTAAAAGCATCCCTTTTTCACTAATTCTTACTAACTATTTACCTGATAAGTTGTACAAATCCATCCAGGCTGAATGATTTTCCATCGTAGTCGGTAGCTTTTATTACATAATAATAGGTACCGTCAGCTTCCAACTCACCGGAGGAGCTTCTACCTGTCCAGTCTATATTTGGTGAATTTGTTTCGAATATCAATTGTCCCCAGCGGTTGAAAATTTGAATGTCATACGTCTGCATACTTCCTGCTTCAATGTGGAACACATCATTTTGTCCGTCTCCGTTAGGTGTAAACACATTGGGCACAACTAATTTCTCTATTACATAAACATCCCTTGATATAGTATCGCGGCAACCGTATGTATTGGTTGCTATAAGCGTAACCAAATATGTACCTGCCTGGAAATATTCATGGAAAGGTGTTGTATCAGATGAATAGTTACCATCTCCCAAATTCCAGTAATAATTGGTAGCATTGGTAGTATAATTCACAAAGTTTACAAATCCACCACCTAAAATTGTATCGGGCGTTGGAGCAAATGTATCATGAGGAGTAGGATACAGATTTATATTGATTGTATCTTTTACAACAGAACCGCAACCATCTGTAACGGTACATATATACTGTGTAGGAGGCGCAACTACTGTTAACGGGCCTGCACTGTCATAAGTAACACCATTGTTCCATGAATAGGTATAAACATGGTTTCCTCCGCTCACCTGAACTCCGACAGATACAGCTCCACCACGGCAAACAGTATCATTTCCTGACCTGCTTACCAACGGATTATATATGTCGATAGTTTTTCCGTTATGGTTGGTGCAATGTCCGTTTGTACCGGTAACAATCAATGTTGTATCGTTATTTACGGTAACAGTTATCGGGTTATTGGTAGAACCATTATTCCATAAGTAGGTGTTCGCACCACTGGCTGTTACTGTGGCTGTTGAGCCTTTACAAACCGTATCGGAAGAAGTTATTGTAATGGTAGGATAGGGCACAACCGTTACAGTCTGTGCAATAGAATCATTGGCGCAGGTACCTCCCACTAATACATAATACGTAGTTGTATTGGCTGGGTTTACAGTAATACTTGAGGTAGTTGCTCCGTTACTCCAAATATAATTTGGCGGGCCGCCAGAAGAACTTACAGTAAGCGTGGCTGCTGAACCCGGGCAAATAGAATCGCCTGAAAGGGCTAAAGCAGAAGTAATTTTCGGGTTAACAAAAATAGTTACCTCAGCAGAATCTGAACAGGTAGTTGTACCTTGGGAAACATGCACCGTGTAAGATGTTGTTATAAGGGGAACAACCTTAATATTACTGGTAGTTGCTCCGGTGTTCCATTTATAGGTACCACCGCCGCCTCCCATCAATAATACAGTATCACCGGAACAGATAGTGTCTTTATCTACAGTAAGCAAGGCTATGGGCAAACCGCCGATATTGACAGTAAACGTAGTATCATGAGTTCCGCAGCCATTGGTGGCAGTAACGGTATATGTGGTTGGGCCGGATATTGTAACAGCAATGCTGGAACTGGTTTGTCCTCCGGGAGCCCAAACATAGGTTGCTCCACCTATAACTGTAACAGATATGGTATCTGTACCCCCTGTACAAACAGAATCGCTTCCGGTTATAATTGGTTTTGGAGGGCCTTGCACATTTATTACCTGCCTGATAGTATCAGGGCATGGGCCGCCATTGCTGGCAATCATGGTTACCGTATATGTTCCAGGGTTAGTATAGGTATGCGAACCACTTGCCGCAGTAGAAGTATCATTTGGTGCTGAGGACGGGTCACCATAATTCCAGTAATAGGTGGTTGCACCCACTGTGCCGTTGGTGAATGTTACTGTTTCAGGAGCGCATCCTGCACCGGCATATGTAAAGGCACCAGCTACAGATGGGTATACGATGATATTTTTATAAAAATACGCACCGCAACCGCTATCTAATTCATATAGTTTTACTGTATATGTACCTGGGGTAGAATAACTCCAAGTGGGATTTGTAATATTAGAATCTTCATAGTTTCCTAAATTATAGAAATCCCAGAAAAACTGACCCGATATCGGACTGGAAGTATTAATAAAGGTGGTAGGCTGACCTGCACACACTGTATCAGCAGTAAAACTTGGTCTGGGAATAGTACCACCCAAACTATCAACATGTATTACCAAGGTATCTGTACAAATCCCGCCTGTTAGGTTTTTAACAACTACGGTGTATGTACCTCCTGCATTTACGTATACTGTTTGAAGTGTATCATTACTTATGATTCCTGTAGTAGGATTACCCGACCATAAATAATTAGTATATCCGGGAGGAGCCGTAAGAGAAAGGGAGTCTTGTCCGCATAGTGCAGGAGAGGACGCTATTACCTGTTCAGGATTACAACTTGCATCTACATACGCATAGCCAAAGTGACCACCCAAAGAACAGTCTTGCACTTCAAACACAATTGTTACGCAATGGCCCACATAATTCTTTAAAGGTACATTGGCAAGCGTCCAGTTTTTCCAGTAAACAGAGTCAGCTTCAGTAGGATAATAAACACCCTTAAATCCCGGTGAACTTGAACCAATCAATGCATCCTGATGATAGCTACCGCAACCGGGAATAGTATCTCCTGTAACATTGTCAATTACATTAACTGTAAAAAAGGGCTGTTCATAGTATGTATGAGAAGCATTAGAAGGGTTTTCCAGAAAGAGTGCGTATTGATATGTAATGCTGGCAGTTGCAGAAGTTACAAGGAAAGATTGAGATAGAATAGCTACACCCTGGCCATTTTTAGAACTATCACCCAGCAAAACAGAGTGATTTCCACCATAAGGAGAAACCTCCGGCATGGAATAAGTGGAATAGGCATTCAGGAATGGGTCAGTAACAACTCCAGAAGTAATTCTAAGTTGATTGGTTCCTGTATTGGGGTCGGCAGCGCCCACAGTAACAGCACCTAAATAGCCGCCTATAGGTGCAGAAATATTAAAAGTAGTCCTGGTTGAATTATTTACTGCATAAAATCCATACCACCCGTCAAAGGTTCCATCTTCAAAACCTGTGTTGTAACAGGCGGGAAAACAGCTGTCAGCACTAAGTCTTGGGCGTTTTTTATAGCGGTATTCGTCTACTGATGAAGGAAACTCTTTTTCTACAGCCTGAAAGTTATTTAACATTCCTTCAAAAATTACTTTCTTTTTAGCCATGTAATCTTTCACATTCGAAACAGTAACAGTTCCTGCCCACATACCCTTCATAAATTCGGTTTGGATAGAATCTATCTGATGTTCAAAAAATCGGTTGTAAGTATCAAATTCCTGCCTGCTTACACCCTGTTCTACCCTCATTTCTTCAAAAGTAGATGACCAATAGGAAACTATTCTTTCAATAGTTTCATTATTAAGGGGTTTTTGAGCATATACTTTGGTGGTAATTACCGAAGAGTAAAAAACAACTAAACCAAAGCACACAAAGCGTATAATTTTGTTCATGTATATATATTAAGTGTTACAAAAGTACTAATTATTAGTTAAATTGTACGCAAACCAGAGGCATTTGTTATGCACAGCCTACCGTTAACATACTTTTAACCGTTTTAACAAGCCCGTACAAATGTATTAACTTTATTTGTTTTACAATATTTTGTCACACATCATTTTATTAGCATTATGTTGTTAATTTTGTACTCCTTATTGCGAAATTAAATCCATTTATTTATGAACTATCAGTCAGATGTTGAAGCGGTTGACGCCTTCGGTGTAAAATATAAAGAACTCAGCAAAGAAATCGGCAAAGTAATTGTGGGCCAAGATAAAATCCTTCAGGATGTGCTTATTTCCATCTTTGGCAGAGGGCATTGCTTACTTATTGGTGTTCCTGGATTGGCAAAAACATTGTTAGTAAATACCATTTCCCAAACCTTGGGTTTAGCCTATAACCGCATTCAGTTCACGCCCGATTTAATGCCTTCCGATATTCTGGGAACCGATATTCTGGACGAAAACCGCAGTTTCCGATTTATAAAAGGGCCTTTATTTGCGAACATCATTTTAGCAGATGAAATAAACCGTACCCCTCCCAAAACTCAATCGGCACTTTTGGAAGCTATGCAGGAAAGAGCAGTAACGGTTGGCGGAAAACGCTACGAAATAGGCAACCCGTTTTTTGTTCTGGCCACCCAAAACCCTATAGAACAGGAAGGAACCTACCCGCTTCCGGAAGCCCAATTGGACCGTTTTATGTTTAATATTTGGGTTGATTATCCAAGTTATTCGGAAGAGCTTCAAATTGTAAAAAGCACCACCTTCGATAAGGAAGTTACCCTGAATAAAATACTTAATGCCGAAGAAATCCTATTTTTCCAAAAACTGGTGCGCAAAATACCTATTGCCGATAATGTATTGGAATTTGCAGTAAAACTGGTTTCTAAAACCCGCCCCGATAATCCACTTGCAACCCAGGTTGCCAAAGATTACATCGTTTGGGGTGCAGGGCCAAGAGCTTCACAGTTTTTAGTAATTGGAGCTAAATGCCATGCCGCATTACACGGTAAATATTCACCCGACATTGAGGATGTTAAAGCGGTAGCGGCCCCAGTGCTTCGCCACCGCATTGTGCGGAACTACAAAGCGGAAGCGGAAGGTATTTCTACCGATGAAATTGTAAAGCGTTTGCTTACCAGCTAAAAGTTTGTAAAGTTCATAAAGTTTATAAAGTCTTTGGACGCTTTTTACTTTAAGAACTTTAAAAATTTTATGAACTTTATGAACTAACATGAAAAAAGCAATTGTATCTGTAATAAACGATTTGGTTACCGACCAGCGTGTAAACAGAACATGCATCACTCTCGTTGAATCGGGATATGAAGTCACCTTGGTAGGCCGTGCTCTTAAAAACAGCCTGCCTATTCCTCCCCGCCCCTATTCCACCCATCGGATGAAACTATTATTTACCAAAGGGGTCCCCTTTTATGTCGAATTTCAAATACGGCTCTTTTTCTACTTGTTGTTTCATAAAGCAGACCTGCATTTTTCCAATGATTTAGATACTTTATTACCTAACTATCTTTTATCAAAATTAAAAGGCGCTGTTCTTATTTACGATAGCCACGAATATTTTACCGGTGTGCCGGAACTAATGGAAACCCCTGTTAAACGAAAAATCTGGAAAAGCATGGAAGGGTTATTGATTCCTCGCCTTAAGTATATGTTCACCGTGAATGATTCAATAGCTAAATTATACAAGGATGAATTCGGAACAGATGTAAAAGTACTGCGCAATTTACCTATGAAAAAGGCGTTGCCGGATAAAGTTAGCAGGTTATCGCTCGGTTTGCCCGAAGACAAAAACATTATACTGCTGCAGGGTGCCGGAATAAATATTAACCGGGGCGTGGAAGAAGCCATCGATGCGATGGTTTATTTGGATACCTGCTTGCTTGTAATTATTGGTGGTGGCGATGCCGTTGAAAGCTTGAAAAAACTTACCGAAGAGTTAAAACTTACCGGAAAAGTAAAATTCATAGCCAAGCTGCCTTTTGAAGAACTTATGCAATATACCATACAGGCTGATATAGGACTAACCCTTGATAAAGATACCAACATTAATTACCGCTATAGCCTGCCCAATAAGCTATTCGATTATATACAGGCAGAACTGCCCGTTTTGGCTTCCCCGCTGGTAGAAGTGAAACGGATAATTGATGAATACCGAGTAGGCATGTGCATCGAATCCCATAACCCAAAAGAAATTGCAGCTAAAATAACCTTTATGCTGGCCGATAAGGACCGTTTAAAGGAATGGAAAACAAATACAGCAAAGGCGAGAGAAGTACTTAACTGGGAAAATGAAAAAAAAATATTGGTTGGTGTTCTGCAAAACCTAATTTAGGACATTTTCGTATTTTATAAATAATATGATGCTGCATTAACATGTATAAAATAAATAAATATATTTTTGCAAAATGAATTTTGAAGGAGCCACACAATTCATTTTACAGAAACTGGAGAATGAATTGCCAAAAAATCTGACCTACCATAACCTCGCACACACCCAAGAAGTGTGGCAAGCCGCCATTCGGATAGGCAAGGATGAAAACATATCCGATGACGATATGAAACTGCTCCAGATTGCAGCCCTATATCATGATTCGGGATGGACATTCAGCGACACGGAACACGAAATGATGTCATGTGAAATAGCCCTTAAGCATCTCCCCGGTTTCGGGTTTACCCCGGAAGAAATTGAAACGGTTTGTAAATTAATAATGGCTACCCGCCTGCCTTGGTCTCCGGAAAACCATTTGCAGGAAATTATTGTAGATGCCGATTTGGATTATTTAGGCACCGATAGGTTCTTTCCAAGGGCAGATGCATTGCGACAGGAACTAATTTCGTTGGGCAGGCTGCCTGAAGATGCCAACTGGAACAAATTGCAGATTAAATTTTTAGAAACCCATAAATATTACACCGCTTCCTCCATAAAAAGCAGGGGGCAAAAAAAAGACGAAAATTTACAGCAACTGAAGAAATCGTTATGACCGAACACCCCAAAAAGAAAAAAGGAATCGAATTCCCTTTTCTGCCGGAAGATTTTATTATGATGGTTATCGGCGTAGTTGTTATCGGGTTCGGACTAAAGGGTTTTCTTGTTCCCAACAACTTTTTCGATGGCGGTGTTACCGGTATTTCACTGCTGATACATGAACTTTATCACTTCAATCTGGCCTATGTAATTATACTGGCTAATATTCCACTGTTAATTGTAGGTATTTACACCATAAACCTGAAGTTTGCCGTTAAAAGCCTGATGTGCATTATTGCCCTGTCTGCCTGCCTTATCTTTATTAATTACCCCATCATTACTAATGATAAACTACTAATAGCAATTTTCGGTGGGTTCTTCCTTGGCCTTGGCATAGGGCTTTGTATGCGGGCCGGTTGCGCATTCGACGGGATGGAAATATTAGCGCTTTATACATGGAAGAAAACCAGCTTCACAATTACTGAAATAATCATGGGTATAAATGCTATCATTTTTACCATTGCAGCATTTAAGTTTGGTATAGAAACTTCCCTTTATTCCATGCTTACCTATTTTACCGCCACCCGAACCATCGATTATGTAATTGAAGGATGGGAGGCATATACAGGTGTTACTATTATTTCAAGCAAGAGTGAAGAAATAAAACATAAACTGGTAAATGAAATGCGCCGCGGAATTACCGTTTACAAAGGCGAGCGCGGTTTCCTGCCTGATAGTTTCAGCGAAAGTTATGATTGCGATATTATTTTCACGATTGCCACCCGATTGGAAGTAAGAAGGCTCAAAAATGTAATTCACTCGATTGACCCGAAAGCTTTTGTTTACGTAAGTATCATCCGCGAAACATCGGGAGGTATCATTAAACGGAAGAACATACACCATTAATATAAATTTGATTTATGCAATTAACTCCCATGGAAAGGGAAAACATTGTTTTTCTCGATATTGAAACAGTACCGCAAAATGCCAATTTCAGCAATATTCCTGAGCCATTACAACATCTTTGGGAGGAAAAAATCACCCGTCAAAAGCTTTTAAAAGAAAATGAAACCATCCCTGAATCATATAACAGGGCTGGACTTTATGCTGAGTTTGGGAAAATAATTTGTATTGTAGTCGGGTTCATTCAAAAGGATATTCTTCATATAAAAAGTTTTGCAGGCGATGATGAAGTAAGCCTGTTAAAAGCTTTTACCCATTTTATTGAAAACCATAAACCATTCAACCGCCCTGTGCAGCTATGCGCCCACAATGGCAAGGAATTCGATTATCCTTACATTGCTCGCCGCATGATTATTAACAGGCTTAAAATTCCCGCTTTGCTTGATAATGCAGGTAAAAAACCCTGGGAAGTCACCTTGATTGATACACTGGAATTATGGAAATTCGGCGATTATAAAGCCTTTACCTCCCTAAACCTGATGGCCTATATACTTGGGTTGCCCAGCCCGAAGCAGGAAATGGACGGCAGTATGGTCGGAACTTATTATTGGGATAAAAAGGAGTTGGATAAAATAGTGCGTTACTGTTGCGCTGATGTGGTAACCCTTACTAATATATTTCTTCGCATAAAAGGCGATGTTACCATTAACGAGGAAAACGTTAGATTTGACTTATTATGATTGAAGTTAACGGAATACATAAAAGCTATGATGATATTCAGGCCGTAAAAGGCATCAGTTTTTCTATTAAAGACGGTGAATGTTACGGGTTGCTTGGCCCGAACGGTGCGGGAAAAAGCACTACCATTAATATGCTCAGCACATTGTTTCCGCCCGATTCGGGTACGATAACAATAAACGGGCTTGACATAAAAAAATCTGCCGAAGAAGTAAAAAAAATACTCGGCGTAGTGCCCCAGGAAATTGCATTGTATGCCAATTTCACCGCATGGGAAAATATGTTGTTTTGGGGTGGACTGCATTCTTTAAGGAAAAATGAACTGCACAAAAAAGCGGAGGAGTTATTAAAGTTTGTCGGATTACTGGATAGGAAGGATGAAAAAGTAAAAGGCTACTCCGGAGGAATGAAACGCCGCATCAATCTTGCCTGCGCCCTGCTCCATTCGCCTAAAATATTATTGCTTGATGAACCTACAGTTGGTGTTGACCCGCAAAGCCGCAACATGATTTTCGAGCTGATTGAACAACTCAATAAAGAAGGCATGACTATCATTTACACTACCCACTACATGGAAGAAGCTGAAAGGCTTTGCGACCGCATAGGCATTATAGACAGTGGTGTAATTGTTGCCCAGGGAACATTAGATGAACTGAAGCAACACAGCGAAATAAAGGACGTAATAGTGATGGAGTGCAATCAAACACCGGACGCAACATTCTTATCATCTAAATTAAATTTAAGCTTGAAAGTTATCGGGAACATCGTCTATATAGAATCTACTGATTCTAAAAAAGACCTTACGCGCTGCGTGATTTGCTGCTCTGATGCCGGATATGAAATTCACCATATCGATATTCAAAAAGCGAATTTAGAGAACGTGTTTTTAAAACTCACCGGAAAACAACTGAGAGACTAATGGATATATACGTTATGAGATATACGTTTTTAAAAATGGCTGCAAAACTTATATCCTCCTTTGTTATTATTTTAATTGCTACTCCGGCGGTTGCAGGAGTTCGTGATACGAGCAAGGTAGATACAATTGTGCTTACACCTGATAAAATTCAGAGCATTGAACTCATCTGCAACACCACAAAAATACAACCCAAAACAGAAGTAATAAATTCACAATCTGAATTCAACAGGTTTATTGGTAACGCATGCCACCCTTTGCCTGATATTGACTTCGCTAAACAAACATTATTATATTTCCCCACCAAAACAGCAGGATGCAACGCAAAGTATATAAGAACAGTAAAAATGGCAGGAACCCTTGTCATTTACCAGGTGACCGTATTTCTGCACGATGGATGCACTATGCTCTATTTTAATAATAATTGCATTGTAATACCAAAAATAGATTCCAGGTGCACTGTCCGTTTTAAAAAAACAGAAACCACCAAACATGATGCAAGGTAATCTATCCAAATAAACGAATACATGTTTAAAATATTAAGCAAAGAACTAAAGGCATTTTTTAAAGATAAGCGGGCGGTGCTGCTTACTTTTGCAATGCCTACAATTTTAATTACATTTTTTGCACTTGCCTTTGGTGGAATTGGTGGTGACGGGATTCATCAAATTCCGCTACTTGTGTGCGACCAGGATAAGACCGACCTGAGTAAGAAAACCATTAACGCGATTGACTCAGTTAAGATGATAGAGGTAATTCCTTGCAACTATGATACAGCCATCGATTTAATAAAACTGGGAAAAAGAACTTCTGTATTGGTATTTGGCAAAGGCTTTTCAGATTCGGTAAAACAGTTAAAAACACTCCCGTTAAAATTTGAATATGATGCAGCAAGGGTAGAAGAAACAGGTGTTTTACTATCCCTGGTTCCTAAAGCCTTATTTACAAGCAGCGTTGGAAAACTAATGACACAGGAATATTTTGGCCAACGGTTAAAACTATTGGATAGTGCTACCCGGTATAAAGTTTTTGTAGCTATGTCCTTTGGAAGCAGCCCTTCGGGCAATACATTGGATAACCTAATGAAACTCAAAACCACTTCGATAATAGCCGCGAAGGTCGGGAATGTAGGCTTGGTGCAGGCAGTAGCCGGTACCGCTGTAATGATGCTTCTCTTTTCACTTACCGGAATGGGTGGCGGTTTGCTGGACGAAAAAGAGCAGGGCACATTAAAAAGATTATTGTATTCTCCCGTTCATCCCGCTGAAATTCTGCTTGGCAAAATGGCATGCTCTATTATTGTGGCTATGATGCAACTTACAGCAATGTTTATTTATGCCTGGCTGGCATTTCATTTACAAATAACAAATAAAATTCTTCCTTTGTCCATTATTATTATTGCTACAGCTATTGCCTGTTCAGGCTTTGGCGTATTTCTGGCAACAGTTGCAAGAACAAGACAGCAGTTGCAAGGCATGAGTACACTTGTCATTCTGTCCATGTCGGTAATTGGTGGCAGTATGGTACCCTCTTTTATGATGCCGCAATGGATGCAAAACATCAGTGTATTTTCTATAAACTACTGGTCTATTCAGGGATTTTATGATATTCTTTGGCGCGACCTCCCTATTGGCGGAATATTTCTCAGTAAAGTGGCAATCCTTTTAGCCATAGGCATTACGCTTACACTTCTTTCTTTCCGTTTCTTCCGTAAAAATGTATTGGCTTTAGACTAACAAAGCATTCCGTTTATTTCCTAACTTTGTATTACAGGCATTAATATTTTATAATTCCTGTTTTTTTAATTGAACGTATGGACCGCCGCATAGCCCATTTTGATTTGGATTCGTTTTTTGTCTCGGTGGAATGCCTGCGGGATAAATCTTTGCTTGGAAAGCCTGTAATTATAGGCGGTTCATCGGAAAGAGGCGTTGTGGCTTCCTGTAGTTATGAAGCCCGTAAATTTGGCATTCATTCAGCGATGCCATCTATGCAGGCGAAAAAGCTTTGCCCGCACGCCATATTTGTAAAAGGCAATATGGATTTATATTCCGACTATTCCCGAAGGGTAACCCGCATATTCGAAGAACAAGCCCCGCTTATAGAAAAGGCCAGCATCGATGAGCATTACATAGATATAACGGGTATGGACCGATTTATAAAAAGCAGTTTTTTATGGACACAGGAATTGCGTCAACGAATAATAAAAGAAACAGGATTGCCTATTTCATTTGGTCTATCTACCGGCAAAACAGTTTCAAAAATGGCAACCAATGAAGCCAAACCAAATGGTGAAAAATATATTGAACCTGGAACAGAAAAAGCGTTTTTAGCTCCGCTGTCTGTTCGTAAAATACCCGGCATAGGTTCCAAGACTTTTGTGACACTAAGCAACATGGGCATCGAGAAAATAGAATCCATACAAAAGATGACAAAAGAAGCCATGTATAAGGCTTTGGGTGAAAACGGGGAATCTATATGGCGGAAAGCCAATGGCATTAATTTCTCTCCTGTTGTTTCATTTCATGAGCAAAAAAGCATCAGTACCGAAACCACATTCAATAAAGACACGGCCGATTCAGAGAAATTGAAAAACGTACTTACCGGAATGGTGGATGAACTGGCATTTTCGTTGCGAAAAATAAAAAAAGTATCTGCTTGTGTAACACTAAAACTGCGTTACTCAGATTTTGAAACACATACCTTTCAAACACATATACCCTATACAGCAGCCGACCATGTGCTGCTGCGAAAAGTAATGGAATTATTCCGCAAAAACTATTCGGGGAAACCCTTAATTCGCCTGATTGGCATACGTTTCAGCGACCTTGTCTCAGGCCTGAACCAAATAGATTTGTTTGACGACAACGAAGAAATGGCAAACCTGTACCAAGCCATGGACAGAATCCGGAAACGCTTCGGAGAACAAGCCATAAAACGGGCTTCTTCCATAAAGCCGAGCGTTAAACCTTTAACGATGGGGAAGGATTAAAACTACTATTCTTTCAACTTGAATGGAAAGAAACATCTTTATAACTTAGATATTCTTCACTCCGCTTAGAATAACAATCTCATCAGGCTATCTTTTATTTCCCAGCCGTATTTGACAAATTCACCACCTTATCATCAAACTTATAAATATACACCGTTTCATTCCGGTTGATAGGATTGAGTTTGCAGATTAATAAATCAAGGTAACTCGGTTCAATGGTAGCTTTATACGTCATCACCGGATACATTTTCTTAAAAGCGGCAATACGTGCGTCAATATTTTCAGTTCCGAAAAAGAGCACATAGTTGGGATGGTATAACGTATCGGGCACCGTTTGCAAATACTGATAATCCTCCAAAAGTGAGTGCTCGTTTGTAATTTCCCTTGGATGGAAATACCATTTCCCGGTATAAAACATAGGCTCCTGTGTAGCATCGCCCCTGTAACTTTCTTCCACCATATAGTTTCTTAAATCTTTTTGGCAATAGAGATAGTACATGCTCTCCACCCTGCTCCTTTTGGTATACATTGTGGATACAATAGGCAATGCAATTAAATTCAATACCCAGAAAAAAGTCCAGCAACCTTTTAATATTCCCGGATGTTTTTGCCAGTATTTGGATGTTTGCAGAAATTCGTTCCACCCTATGCTACCCAAAATAATTACAAACGGAACCATAGGAAGGATAAACCTCTCCTGCTTATTCGGGAATGCGGAGTGAAACAAAAAGAAACAAAACGCCGGCAGGAAAAGTATGGTGTATTTTTTCCATGAACGGAAATATCCAAACATAAGGAACAAACTTATTGGCGGCACCAAAATTCCACCTACCACAAGGAAGTAGTTATACCAAGGGCCATTCGGATAGCCTCGGGAGTTATCGATATTATACTTTATATAGGCGGTGAATTCTGCAAAAGGTTTTCCCCATATAAACATATCGACCACCCCTTGAACAGCTACCACGGCAGCTATAAAAGAGAATCCAAACAGTAAAACTTGTTTTACCCGATGTGAAATTGATTGTTCATTTTTACGGAACATAACCACCAACCCTAAACCGCCCGTAAACATAGAGGTCTGAAAACGAGTGTTAAAAGCTATTCCACAGAGGAGGCCAATCCAGAGATAGGTAATTAATCTGTCTTTTCTTTTCGGATTAATAGCAAACCATGTAGCCAATATAAGCGGCGGAATGCAAAACATCTCCACCAGATTGCGCACACTAAGCATGGGATAGAACCACAAAATAGCGAGTAATATTCCGGCTTGGCGGGCTACTTTTTTACCGGCAAAAAAATCGGTAATCTTATATCCAACCACTATGGTTATAAGAGACCACAGCGCCATTATGGAACGGAGGATATACATTTTGTATTGCGGGTCCATTATGCCCCTCCATTTAAGGTATTTCAAAATAAAATAATGGATTCCGGGGAAAAATAAACTAGGTCCTTCAGGTGCATGGTTCATCTCGGCACGGCCGCCCAGCCATGCATTGTAATCGAAACCATCAACCCAAGAACCTGCGGGGTCGAGCACTAAAAATTCATCGTCGTGAAAAGCAAAGCCCTTAGAAAATATGACAGCAATGATTCTAAAAAATATACCGAGAAACAATATTAATACAAGCGGCTTTTCGTCCCAAATTTGCCGGATGGCCTGTTTTATCTGCACCTGTAGTAGATGTATTAATTAAGACTTACGTTGGAATTCGATTTAAATATCGGGTTCTGGCTGCTTTGCAATTTGGCTTTAAATGCTGCCTTTCCGCCTTCCAAAAATTGTTTGTATTCTGCTATGTCAGGCGTATAGCCGCGCTTATCGAGCAAATTTCCATCTGCATCTACCAGCACATAGAGGGGCTGTGTATTGCTTTTATAAAGATTCGATTCTATATCTGTCCATTTTTGACCCTCCGTTTCAATTTTTGAACCATCATATTTTGATATACTTTTCTTATCGTCGGGCAACTCGTTCTGGTCATCACAGTAAAGCGATACAAGCACAAAGTCATTATTAATAATAGTATAAATAGATGGGTCGGACCAAACGGTTTCTTCCATCTTCCTGCAATTTACGCATGAATTACCGGTAAAGTCAATCATTATTGGCCTGTTTAATTGTTTAGCTGTTGCAACGGCCTCATCGTAATCGTGAAGGCAATTAATGTTGGGAGGGCAGCCATGCACGCTTGCAGTTTTAGCAACAATCTTTTTTGATGTATCCTCCTTACTTCCCTGGCCAGACACTGAAGCTATGCTCCAACCTTCGGAATAAGATGAGGGTGGCGGGAATCCGCTTAAAAGCTTTAAAGGAGCGCCAAACAAACCCGGAATCAGATAGAGCGAAAAGGCAAAAGCAAAGACAGCGAGCACCAATCTGAAAATGCTGATGTGTTTTAATTCAGAATCGTGGTGGAACTTTAATTTGCCAAGCAGGTAAAATCCTGTAATCATAAACATCACAATCCAAATGGCCACAAATATTTCACGTCTCAATATACCCATAGGCCCGTTAATGTGAAAATGCAGCCATTTAATATGCAAGCCAACCAAATCTGCATTGGAAAGGAATTTGAGCGAGAAAGCAATTTCCAATAACCCCAACACCACCTTTACGCTGTTTAACCATCCGCCCGATTTTGGCATTTTTGCCAATAAATTAGGAACAGCTGCAAACACCGCAAATGGTAATGCCATAGCAACAGAAAAGCCAAACATACCAACCATAAGGCTCCAATAGCCGCCGCTTTGAGAAACCCCGGCCAGTAAAGCACCCAATATAGGCCCTGTGCAAGAAAAGGAAACAATGCAAAGTGTAAGCGCCATGAAGAAAATCCCGACCAATCCACCCCGTTCAGAAGCAGAGTCGGTTTTGTTCAGCCATGAACTTGGCAAGGTAATTTCAAACGCACCGAGAAATGAAAACCCGAAAATGATGAAAACTATAAAGAAAATAAGATTTACCCACCCGTTACTGGCAATAACATATAAGCCCGATGAACCCCAGAGGGCAGTTATCAATCCGCCTAAAAGCACATAAATTAAAATAATGCACAAGGCATATATATAAGGCCCTGCTCCTGCACGTTTATGATGCGCAGATGCCCGTTTGGTAAAGAAGCTTACCGTAAGCGGAATCATTGGAAAAACACAGGGAGTAATTAGTGCTGTCAATCCGCCAAGGAAACCAAGAAGCCAAATCCATAAATAGCCTGAACCACCGTGTTTTGGTGGAGCAGTGGGCGGAATATTTATACTGAAATCATATTCTTTCGGAGGAAGGCACTGACCTTCATTACATGCCTGAAAATATACATTTCCTTTCACCGTAAAACCGTTAAAATTGCGGACAATTATTTTCTGGGTAAAATCGCAGGGCTTGGGAAAATATTTCACCACGCACCTGAAAACAGAATCATACTTGGTAATACAGGAATCATCTATGGTTTTGCCATCCCGCTTGTAATCGGGGGTGGAAGTATACGTAAACGCCATAGGGGTAGCTCCTGTGCTGTCGGAATATTGCGAATAGGTATGCCATCCTTTAGCCACATTGCAATGCAGGGTAATTAAATATTCCGAATCGTTAACCTGCTTTTGCGACGCACTCCACCATTTCAGAGGGTCGACTAATTGTGCATTTGCAGAAAAAACAACAAATAATAACAGTCCTGTAAAAATTCTCCTTACCAATAGATGCATAAACTATATCTTGATTTCGTGGATTCGGTTAATAGGAATGGTTGCGCCATGCTTAAGCACAACACGTTCTTTGGTTACGGCCCAAACAGTAGTTTCAACCTGTTTCAGCCCTTCAGCATCTTCAAAAAGTATTTTTATTTTAACCTTATCGGTTCCCAAAGAGGCTGCCCGTTCCAGTTCATACTCTCTTTTTTGTTTGTAGTCACCGGAAGAAAGTACTTCTTCGGCCGGGAAATGTAAGTTTCCTATTATTTCCTTGTCTACTAACAAGGCATTAGTTGCTGCATTCATAGGGCGATTGCGTTTTGTAATTTACAAAGATATAAGTTTTTCGTTGCAGCGGTAACTTTAAATCTTTCATCTATACGCTTACCTATTATCCAGGCTATTTCCCCATTTGAAACAAGCACATAAACCTCTTCTTTTTCAAGTATTGACACCTTATTATCGATTAAAAAATCACTCACTTTTTTGGAGTTTGCCATACCTAACGGATAAAAGCGGTCTCCCTGCTCCCATTTCCTTACTTCTAAAGGGAAAGTGAGTTTATCGAAATCCAATGCCGCAATTTCAGAGGATGGAGCGGGTTTAAAGTTTTTAGTTTTTTTTAACTTTTCAAACCAGCAATATGTATCACCCAAATTAATCATTTTAAATCCGGGACCCACCCTAAAATTCTTCTCCGTTTCCAATTTTTGGGAAGTAATAGTTAACGACTTTCTGTCAATTATCATCCGATGTGAGGCCGAATAGAATATTTTACCCGTATGCTGCTCCGTATTTATACAAGCCTCTATTAATGCAGCTTGTTCAAATCCAAAACCAAACTCCTTAATAATTTCATACAGATAAAGCGCTGCATTTTTATTCTTTGTAAACAAACCAAAGTCCACTTCCATTGCTGTTTTACTTTTCTTTACAAACGCACTTGTTTTGTCCTTTATTGCATCTCTATAAATTTGTTCTGCCGATGAAAGCATATCTATACTTTGCAGAATATTCTTTTTTGCATTTTCATTCACCTTTTCAAGCATGGGAACCACATGATGCCTGATTCGGTTACGCTCATATTTATCACCCTTATTGCTGCTATCCTCCCGCCATTTCAATTTATTTTTTTTTGAAAACTGCTCAATTTCCTTCCGGTAAAAACCGAGCATGGGCCGGATAGTATTTCCATTTTTTGGTGCTATTCCTTTTAAGCCCGCAATACCCGTTCCCCGCATAAGATTTATAAAAAAAGTCTCAATGGAATCATCGGCATGATGCGCTGTAACTATATAATCGAATTTATTTTTTTTCCTTACTTCTTCCAGCCATTCATAGCGCAGTTGCCTTGCCCCCATTTGTATGGAAACTTTATTTTCCTTACAGAATTCTTCTGTGTCAAACTTTACTGAAAAGAAAGACACATTAGATTTGTCAGCCAGCTTCTTAACAAAGTTTTCATCCCCATTTGATTCTTTTCCCCTTAGCTGAAAATTGCAATGTGCAATTCCAAAGCTAAATGCTGAAAGTCCGAACAGTTCAGTAATAACAACCGAATCGAGCCCACCACTTACAGCCAGCAGGAATTTTTTACCGGCAGGGTTGTTTTCTAAGGATAATAGTTGTTTTTGAAAAGCTTTTAACATAACAGGCACAAAAGTAAGAAAATGCGAATTGAGAGGTATGCTATTCGCTGCCATCCAACATTTCCATATCTTAGCCGCATCAAAATAATTATATGAAAAAGAATATTCTTCCAATTCTCGCTTTAAGTTTTTCACTTTCCACTATTAGTTATGCCCAAAATGTAATGACTCCGGAATTACTTTGGCAGCTTGGCAGAGTGGGCGGAGAAACAGTTTCACCGGATGGAAAAAATGTAATTTATGGTGTTACTTATTATGATGTTACATCCGATAAAGGGGAAAGGAATTTGTACTCTGTCCCCGTTGCAGGCGGCGATGCAAAACAACTCACAACCACTGTGGGCAGTGAATATAATGTGGAGTTTTCTCCGACCGGAAAAATGGGATTTGTTTATAAAGGCAACTGGTATGAAGCCAATCCGGATGGAAGCGCAGCCATAAAACTTACTAATGACAGTGATGGTATTGACAACGTAAAATATTCGCCGGACGGAAAATGGGTGCTCTTCACTAAGAATGTGAAGCTCGACCAAATGAAAGAGGACCTCTACCCTAACCTGCCAAAAGCCCACGCCCGCATTATAAATGACCTGATGTACCGTCATTGGGATACTTGGGAAGATGGAACCTATGGTCACGTATTTTATGCACCCTATTCCGAAGGGAAAATTGATATGATGAAAGCTGTCGATATTATGAAAATGGAACCATATTACTGCCCTCAACAACCGGAAGGCGGCGCGGAAGATATGACCTGGAGCCCCGACAGTAAGACAATTGTGTATGTAACCAAAAAGAAAACAGGCAAAGAATATGCCACCAGCACAAATACTGACCTCTATTCCTATGATTTAGCTACCGGAAATACAAAAGACCTAACTGAATGGAATAAAGGATATGATACTTACCCTGTGTTTTCCTCTGACGGAAGCCGGTTAGCATGGCTCAGTATGAAACGTGATGGGTATGAAGCCGACAAGAACCGTATTGTGCTTTATGATTTCAAAAAAGGCCAAGCATATGATTTGACTGCATTTTGGGATGAATCAGTTACCTCTTTGAAGTGGAGCAAGGATAATAGTAAAATTTATTTTTTAGAGAACGCTTTTGGAACTGACCAACTTTTTGAATATAGCCTGCCAAAAGACTTGCAAAGTGATAGCGTTAATCATATGAGGCAAATCACAAAAGGTGACTTCGATGTTACCGCCATGCTCGGCATATCCGGCAATAGTATGCTTGTTACCCGCACCGATATGAACCATGCGGCTGAAGTTTATAAAGTAGATTTAAAAACCGGCGCATTTACTCAACTTACCTTCACCAATAAAGCGGCTTATGATAGAATCCACATGGGTAATATTGAGAAGCGTTGGGTTACTACTACCGATAACAAAAAGGAATTGGTTTGGGTTATTTACCCACCCGATTTTGACGCTACTAAAAAGTATCCCACCTTACTGTATTGTCAGGGCGGCCCGCAATCTACCGTATCGCAGTTTTATTCTTTCCGCTGGAATTTTCAGTTGATGGCTGCCAACGGTTATATTATTGTTGCCCCTTGCAGACGCGGTATGCCCGGTTTTGGTGTGGCATGGAATGAGGAAATTAGCCGCGATTGGGGCGGACAACCTATGGATGACTACCTGAGCGCAATCGACTCTATTTCCAAATTGCCGTTTGTAGATGTAACCCGCAGAGGCGCTGTGGGAGCTAGTTATGGCGGTTACTCCATTTATTTTTTAGCGGGAATACATAACGGAAGATTCAAAACGTTTATTTCTCACGATGGAGTATTCGATTTGGAAAGTATGTTTGGAACCACAGAGGAAATATGGTTTAACAACTGGGAACAAGGAGGGCCGTATTGGGCTAAGCCAACACCGGTTGATTACCAGAAATTCAATCCTAAAAATTATGTAGATAAATGGAACACCCCCATTTTTGTAATTCATGGCCAGCAAGACTTCCGCGTGCCGGTGGAGCAAGGTATGGAAGCATACCAGGCAGCCCGGATGAAAGGACTAAAAGCCCGTTTCCTCTATTTGGAAGATGAAGGTCACTGGGTATTAAAACCGCAAGATGGATTGCTATGGCAGCATGAGTTTTACCGTTGGCTGGATGAAACGTTGAAGAATTAGTAAATGAAACTAACGGCTATTTCTTTTGAAACGGATTACTAAATTCGGGGTTGGAAATAAAAACAGAATCTGTCAATGTATAAAGAAATGCTTTTATCTGTGATTTTTCAATAGTTGTAAGTTTGGCACCACCTTTATAGGCAAAGTCCATTTTGTTATCTACGTTGGCGCTTACGTGTACGCCGGTGCTGTAAAAATCAAGCACTTCATCCAACGTTTTAAAACGTCCGTCGTGCATATATGGGGCAGTTAGCGCCACATTACGCAGCGAGGGAATAATAAATTTCCCATTGTCACTTTCCCTTCCGGTAACAGCTCCATGCCCTTTATCGTTATAATTTCCAGGACTATAAATCGTGTCCAACCCATTATTACTGAATTTAAGTGTAGTGCCTAATGCATCCGCATCGGTTGTGTGGCAGTGCAAACAATCACCTTTTGTTTGGTCATTCATGAGGATTAATCCCGCATATTCATCCTCGGTGAATCTTCCTTTTCCGGCAATAACCCTGTCATATTTCGATTGATTGGAAATAAGCGTCCTTAGAAACTGGCCAATTGCTTTTGTAATTTTTATGCTATCAATAAGCCCGCCTCCAAATACTTCTTCAAACTTTGTTTTATAGTAAGCGCTTCTTTCAAGCCTTGCAGATGCTGCAATCCACGATAAATTCATTTCATTATGGGCATTAACAGGCTGCAAAATCTGCAATTCTATAGTTGCCGCCCTTCCATCCCAAAAAAATGACGGATACCACGCCAAATTAAATAACGGCATTGTATTGCGTTTCATCAATACCCCGCTTCTTCCCTTACTGAAGCGGTTAGGCGAATCGCTGAAAGCATATTGCTGCTTATGGCAACTGGCGCAAGCCATATCGCTGTCCGAGCTTAATATTGGGTCATAAAATAAATGCCGTCCCAAGTCTGCACCCTCTATTGTTACAGGATTATCCGCAGAAACTGGCATTTTCGGAAAATAGAATAATATAGGGAAAGGATATGGCGTGGTTGTATTATTTGGCCTGAAATTCACTGTTAATAACAGAACGCACAACAACAAACCAACCCTTTTCATTCAAAATAACTTAATGCTTTTTGATAACGAGCGTAACTCTTTCCGATTTAATATTTGTGGTTACATTCAGAAAATAGACCCCATCGGGATATGGGCTTGTATCGAACCAATACGTAGTAGGAATATTTCTCCATGTTTGTACTATCCTGCCCTGAGCATCCTCCAGTTCCATATGTTCTATTATGTGAAAATTATCAATGTTTTGTATAGCTACATTTACCCTGCCGGAAGCCGGATTCGGATACAAATCCACATAATCTTTATCCTGCACAGCGTGAACAGGGTGTAAAACATCCATGCGCGCTAACATATTATCAATTTCCCAACCCTCCTTGTTATAATTACCTGTATCAGTTTGTAATGTAAAACGGAAAATTATACTATCGGCGGAGGCGTGTATCCATGATAAATTAAGACAAAGCCATATATCCTCCCAGTTTGAATCGGTTCCGCTAAATGCATAATTGCCGACAGATAAAGTATCTTCATTGGCAGGCAGGAATCCATAGAAATTAAAAACATTCGGATTATTAAAAGCATTTTGCCATGTTTTACCGGTATCCACCGAAAACTCTACAAAACCGCCCTGATGGCCAAATTTCATATCCAATTTTTGAACCCATTGAAGAACGAATATACCAAACGTACCAAACGGCTCTACTTTAAGTGAAAAACGCGAAATATTATTCGGTGGGATATTGTGTATTGTATCGGTAACAATTACATTCGGACGAGAGTAGGCGCTATCGAAAATAGGCTTCTGCGGCCTTCCAATCTGCCAGATATTAGTCCGGCTGGTATCAAAGTTTATTAAAATAGAATTTGCTGCTGAAGTGTCAGTTCCATCAAAATATTGCACTAAATATTGCGCTTTTGAAAAGTAACTGATACAAATCAAAAAGATAGCCGTAAAGTATGTATTTTTCATTTTGGTATGTTTTTCAGAAGTAAAAATATGAAATAATTACTTACAAAACACCCGATATAATTCTATTTATCAACAATTTAGACCCTACCTCCAGTAAACATGCACTTTCCTCCGGCAATATTGGCTGATATATTCGTTCGCGCCGCTTATTTCATAGTAAGCAGCTGAATTGAAATCATCGCAAGCTTTTTCTTTATCACCTGTTTTTATATAGGCAAATCCTCGTCCAAGGTATGATTGACCATCTTCGTCATTAAGTTTGATTGCTTTGGTAAAATCGATTATAGCTTCTTTGTAATTACACAACGAATCATTTGCAATTCCACGCAGCTCATATGGCAAAAATTCTGTTGAATCATCCATAATTAAAAATGTGAAATCATTTGCTGCACCTCGGGCATCATTTATTTTCAGCCTGTCGCAACCTCTGAAATAATAAGCATCCATATAGGTTGAATCAATTTGGATAGTATTGCTGTAATCATTTAATGCAGCAATGGTATCTTTACTATTATCATAACATTGCCCCCGGCAAAACCAGCCATCGGCATCATCGGGGCTCAATCTTAAATCGAGTGTGAAATCAGTAATTGCATCTTTAAAATCGCCCAATACCATTCTCAGGTGTCCCCGGTTATAATAAGGGTCAGGATAGGTGGAATCCTTTTGCGCTGCAACCGTAAAATCCTTTAGCGCGCTTTTTGCATCACCAACCATATATTCCGAATTCCCTCTATTGTTATAGGCCACCGCATAGGAAGAATCAAGGCCGATTGCTTTTGTAAACTCTTTTATGGAATGGTAATAATCTTCGGTCTCCGACCAAAGCACGCCTAATTTAAAATATATTTCAGCATCTTTAGGCAGCAATTCGCTTATCTTTTTAAAATCACTCCGTGCACCCGAATAATCCTTCGTAGCTTCTTCCGAAAGCCCGCGATAGAAATACGCAAGCGTATCATTTTTATTAGCTTTTAGTAATTCTTTACAGGTATTAATAGCATGGGTGTAATCGCCATTTTTAAATTGCGATACTGCAAGTGTATCGCTTTGTGCAAATACATTAGCCTTTATTAAAAATAAACTAAAAGATATAAACCAACCCATACGACTCGGATATATCTTATAGCTCATAGTTTATATCTTAACTAAACTTATTCTTATGCTTTTTTGCTTGCTGAACGTGGGCAATGTGATGCCCGCAATGCCATGCGTAAAGGAATATAAGATAACTCAATGGAATCTTCTTTCCATATTCCGGATGGAAATAGGTTCTTTTTAACTCCGCATCGTTCAATTCCGAAAGCAACTCTACCCAACGCTTATGTAACCCTTCTAAAATAAGCAATGACCATTCCACAGGAGCTTCGCCTCCATCGCTGGTATTGGCCCAGGCACTTTCGTCGTATGGTTTTACGGTAGGATTGGTTTCGGTATATGCCAGTTTGGTGCGTATATATGCATTCATGTGGCTGTCGGCACAATGGTGTACTATCTGCCTAACTGTCCATCCGCCTAAGCGGTGGCGGTATTCCAGTGTATCTTCGGGCATCTTTCCGACTTCCTTCCTAAGTTTGGCTGGAAACTCAGCAATAATTTTTATTCGCGATGCAAGTTCTTTTTCCGAGAACTTTTTAGGCATTTTAAATTCTCCCGTAGGATACTTCAGGGCCTTGAGTGTAGCTTTCTTCATAACGCGTGAATATGAGCGCAAATTTAAAATTTATTTCTAACCTGAACATGACCTGCATGAGTTGCGAGTTAAAAGTGGAAAGTAGAAAGTGATGAAACGGCTGTTTCTTTTCAATTTTCATGTCTTTTATGTAACAAAACTTTTAGACCTTTGTATAATATCCTTCACCCTACAAGATGAAAAAAATAGTTGCCCTGCTATGTTGTGTTTTCTGTGCCTTCAACCTTACCTATAGCCAGGAACGACCTCTCTCTACCCACAGCAAGAAAGCAGCCAAACTTTTTGAAGATGCAAGCCATTATTATGATTCCCATCAAAATGAAAACTCCATTGCATTATTGCTTAAAGCCATAAAGGAAGACAGCAACTTTGTGGAAGCGCAGGGGCTGCTGGGTTATGTATATGATGATATGCGACAGTATGAATCGGCCATCCACCAGTATGCTGAAGTAATCCGTATTAATCCCAATTATTTCCCGAATATATTTTTCGATATAGGTAAGTTAGAAGCGAAAACGGAACATTATGATGATGCCAAGGCCCACCTGCAATATTTTTTGCAAACAGGAAAAGGTGATTACCAGACCACTTTTGCCGCCGGAACATTTCTTGCCGATTGTAACTTCGCCATAGAAGCTAAAAAACATCCCGTGCCCTTTAGCCCGTTGAACATGGGACCCGCCATAAATACAAAACTGGATGAATATTTCCCTACTATGACTGTGGATGGCAGCCTCTTGATTTTTACGCGCCTGTTATACACACCCGATACACCCGGCCCTGAAGGCGACCACCAGGAAGATTTTTATATATCGCACAAAGTGGACGGAGAATGGACCAAAGCCTTGAATGCAGGGCCGCAACTCAATACCGAATATAATGAAGGAGCATCTACTATTTCGGCAGATGGCAATCTTCTCATCTTCGCTTCAGACAGGGAAGGAAGCCTTGGCAGTTGCGACCTTTATTATTCTTTCCATGTGGGTAATTCGTGGACTATGGCAAGGAACATGGGCGCTCCGGTGAATACCCGAAATTGGGAAACACAGCCCAGCCTGTCATCGGACGGTAGAACGCTGTATTTTATCAGAGGGCTTGAATCGCACCACCAGACAAAGGAGCAGCACATTTATGTAACCAACCTCTCCGATTCAGGCTATTGGAGTGTACCTGTTAAACTAAGCGACACTATTAATTCGCAAGGTATGGAACAAAGCCCGTTTATTTCAGCCGATAACCAAACCCTTTATTTTTGTTCAGACGGGCACCCCGGTATGGGCGGCCTCGACATATTCATGTCACGCAGATTACCTAATGGTAGTTG
Organism: uncultured Bacteroidota bacterium; assembly: GCA_903916255.1. GTDB lineage: Bacteria > Bacteroidota > Bacteroidia > JABEUT01 > JABEUT01 > JABEUT01. The sequence continues at coordinate 28,698 of CAIWVW010000109.1, read as the reverse complement.
GGGAATACCTGTAAATATGGGCTATCCCATCAATACATCGAAAGATGAATCAGGCATCAGTATCGACCCTAACGGAAAACTGGCCTACCTTTCATCGGACCGTTCCGGTGGCTATGGCGGGCAGGATATTTACTCCTTTGTATTGCCCGATTCATTGCGCCCGCAGCCTGTAACCTACATGAAAGGAAAAGTGTTTGATGCTAACACCAAAGACCCTTTAATAGCTTACTTTACCCTGATTGACCTCGGCACCGGAAAAGTGGTTTCCCAAAACACTTCCAAACCCGGCGACGGCACCTTTTTGGTGTGTTTGCCGGCGAATAAAAATTATGCGTTGAATGTAAGCAAAAAAGGATATTTATTTTATTCCGAAAATTTCTCGTTGAAGGATATCAAGGCATCCTATGAACATCCGTTCTTAAAGGATGTGCCGCTCCAGCCTATTGATACAGGTGCTTCCATTGTATTGAAGAATGTATTTTTTGAAACGAATAAATATGATTTGAAACCTGAATCGGAAGTAGAACTGAACAAACTGGTTAATTTCTTAAAAAATAATCCCACCATTAAAATACAGATTAGCGGGCATACAGATAATCAGGGAACACCTCAAAGTAATATTACACTATCCGAGAACCGCGCCAAATCAGTTTACACATATTTAATTAACCATACCATTGATGCCTCCCGTCTAACCTACAAAGGTTATGGTCAAACAATACCCATTGCTACCAACGACACGCCGGAAGGCAGGCAGTTGAACAGGAGGACTGAGATGAAAATTACGGGGAAATAAATTCAAATTTTGAATGTTGGATTATTCGCAGACAGGAATGGTTTGAAACCATTCCCTGCAAAATTTTGTCACAATGTAATTTATATTCCGATTATTACACAGCCGCCTAACAATATGTCAGCCAGAAGGGACGATATCCCTTTGTAAACCTTATCACATATTCCTTAAACTGATAACAATCACACACCTTTCGTTCAAATGTCATGCGTGAAAATGACTTGCATCAAGTAATTCAGATGAGTAATAACCGAACATTGCTAAACTTAAACCCTGAAGGTATGTTTAGTAAATTTATTCACTTTGTAAAGTATGGCTTCTTTGGTTTTCTTGCCGGAGGCATTCTTGAAACCCTTGTAAATGCAGAAAGTTCGGTATTTCTTTTAATTCCATTTGTTAAATGGGCCGGAGCGGGGGCTGTAATTGGAATGCTCTACTCTATAGTAATCGAAAAGTGGTTCAACGAAAAATACCATGATTAATTTTTAGATTTCCAAAAATAGAGCATTACTCCATTTCTATCATCGGCTGGTTTTTCTCCACCTTGGCACCTTTGGCAATATGCACCTTCTTCACTTTCCCGTCTGCTTGCGCCTTGATAAGGTTCTCCATCTTCATGGCTTCCAGTACTAGCAGTCCATCTCCCTTTTTTACCTCATCACCCTCTTTCACTTTCACATCTAAAACCAATCCCGGCATGGGCGCCTTAATGTTTTGCACCTTCTGGGTTTTATTGCTAATGCCTAATTCTTCTAGCAAAAGGTCAGTATCGTCTTTCAGTTTTACTTCGTAACGGGCGTTATTCAATTTAATCACAGCCAACTTATCATTCTCATTATAGCTGATAAGTTCAGCCTGATAAGAATAGTTATTGTATAGAAAGCAAAGCATACCGTTGCGGTTCATATAGGCATCCAGTTCCACAGGCCTGCCGTTCACCTCATAACTGAAAGCCTTGTCGGGGCTTTCCTTAATCGAAAACTCTTGTTCGTTTACTTTTGCTTTTCCCATCAGATTCATTTGAACTTGGCACAAATGTAAATATTTTCTGAATGGAGCCCCTCGGGGAAAGGACTAATCGGATTTTTTGGCATCTTTGCCGCATAAATAAAGGGGTAAAAAATCAAATCATGAAAAACACAAAAACAGGAAATATACTAGCCATAGCGGTAGTTGCAGCAATACTCGGTTCGTGCGGGTCCTCTAAAAACTCGACCGCTACAACGGGTGCAACCCGGAAAGCTGATTCATTAACGGCAACGCATTTAATAGATTCGTTAATATCTATGGCAAGAATGGACTCTGCGGAAAATGCCAAAAATATGCCGGTGCAGGATACCACCCCAAAAGTGGCTTTCGAAAATTATCGCGGAACTGCAACCATGATTAACCAGCTTATTCATACGGAATTGCATGTAAGTTTTGATTATGCCAAACAATACTTGTATGGCAAAGCCACTATTACCCTTAAACCATATTTCTACCCTACCGATTCACTTACACTGGATGCCAAAGGAATGGATATTCACGAAGTAGCTATTATAAAAGGAAGAGATAAAAAGCTGTTGAAATATACCTATTCCGATACCAAGCAGCTTCACATAACACTCGACAAAACCTATACCAATAAAGAGAATTATACGATTTATATCGATTACACCTCTAAACCAAACGAACTGAAAGAAGAGCAAGGCGGAAGTGCGGCTATTACTTCACATAAAGGGCTGTTCTTTATCAATCCTGATGGAAAAGATAAAACCAAACCCCGCCAAATCTGGACACAAGGCGAAACGGAAGATAACTCCTGCTGGTTCCCAACAATCGACAAACCTAACCAGCGCCAAACGGAAGAAATATACATGACCGTTGAAAAAACAGAAAAAACATTATCCAACGGAGAAATGGTTTCTTCCGTTCAAAATAAGGATAACACCCGCACCGACCATTGGGTAATGAAGCCTGGCATTCCGCCTTATTTAGTGATGATGGCAATAGGCCCATTCTCGATTATTCATGACAAATGGAGAGGCAAGAATGTGGATTATTACATAGATGCCAAATATGCACCTTACGCCAAAGATATTTTCGGGAAAACCCCGCAAATGATAGAGTTCTTTTCAAATGTGTTGCATTTTTCTTATCCATGGAACAAATACGACCAGGTTATTGTGCACGATTATGTTTCGGGAGCTATGGAAAATACCACGGCAACGCTTCATGGCGATTTCCTGAACAAAACCAGAAGGGAACTTATCGACGACCCACTCAGCACCAGCGAAGATATTATTTCCCATGAGTTGTTCCACCATTGGTTTGGCGATTTGGTTACCTGTGAATCATGGTCGAATATTTCCCTGAATGAATCCTTCGCCGACTACTCGGAATTCCTTTGGAGGCAGCATGAGTACGGGGCAGATTGCGCCGACCAGTATCTGCACCAAAACGTAAGCGAATATATCCAGAGCGGAGGCCATCAACACGATTTGGTAGATTTTTATTACAATGACCGCGAAGATGTTTTTGATGCTATATCATACAATAAAGGCGGTGGTATCCTGCACATGCTGCGCAATGTAGTTGGCGACACGGCATTTTTTGGAGCCCTGCATGATTATCTTGTTGCCAACCAATTTACGGCAGCGGAAGTTCCGCAATTACGTTTAGCCTTCGAGAAAAAAACAGGAAGAGATTTAAACTGGTTCTTTAATGAATGGTTTTATAATAAAGGTTACCCTATACTGAATATCAATCATTCGTATAATAATACCACACACAAAGAAACGGTTACCATAGAGCAAACACAGGACCTGACAAAAAGCCCCGTGTTCTATATGCCTATCAGGATTGATATATACATCCATGGCAAAAGGGAAAGTCATACCGTTATAATGGATAAAACAAAAAACACCTATTCTTTTGATGCCGCATCACAACCCGATTTAGTGGTGGCAGACGGGCAAAAGATGATGCAGGTATGCGTAAAAACCGAGAACATGTCGGTACCTGAAAGGGATTATCAATACAACCACTTGCCTTTATATATGGACCGTTCGGAAGCACTGAAGGATTTAGCCAATCACATGGATGATGCAGAGGCAAAAGCAACTGTAACCAGAGCACTACACGACAGATTTTGGATGCTGAGATTGTTTGCTATAGAAAAATTAGCTACTGACAGCACCCCTGAATTAAAGAGTACGTTAATCGATTTGGCATCTGACAGCTCTTCGAATGTAAGGGCGGAAGCAATAGCAGCTTTATCCACTACTTATAAAGATGGCCGTTTGGTATCGCTCTATCAAAAGGCGATGAATGACAGTTCTTATAAAGTAGAATCCGCAGGCTTGTCAGCTATTGCAAAAGTGAATAAAAATGAAGCCGTGAAATATGCCCATAAACTTGAAAACACAGATGAAAAGGAGTTGTTGCTTGGTATAGGGTCCATTTATCTTCAATATGGTAACGACTCATGCAATAATTTCTTTGTAAAAATGCAGGATAAAGTGAGCGGTTATGAACAAATAAGCTATGTATCTATATATGGCAAATTCCTTCAAAATTGTAATGATACAGCAGTTTTAAGAGGCCTGCCAATTTTGGAAAACCTGGCTAAAAACGGCGATAACCGCTATGTGAAGTTTTATGCAAAAAATGCCATGTCCAGTTTATTATCTACGTATCAGGACCGTGAAAGTGATTTAAAAGGCCAGATTACTGAAATGGAATCGAAGAAAACCTACGGACAGCAATTAGCTGATTTGCGCATTCACCTGGTAGAGAATACCAAAATACAAACACGGCTAAAGGATGATTTAGGAGAATGATTTCAGGCAGGCTTTGGTTCAGGAGACCTGAATCGGAGTGCTTTGGAAGTGCGCTTGACATTTGTAAGTTCCACTTCTTCGTCTTTGCGTTTTATGAGTATAAACAAAGCGCACAGAAAAAAGGGCAGGTACGATATTTTAAACCTTACCAATGCACCGAAGTTAGATGTTGTGATACCTACACTAAAAGCAAAAAAAACAGAGAAAGAAAGGGCAAAAAAAAGAATCGGTTCCCTGAGTAATTTCCGGAAGAAGGCAATAAGGCTTGTCTGAAAAATAGAGCTGATGGTTAAAACCAGCAATAAGGTATTTTCAAGCCCCGATATTAACATTACCACATTACCGCTTTCCCAAATACCGGGCCGGTAAATACCCGCCCAGAATGCTTCCGGAAACTTTTTCATTAATCCGGTAGGCGAAGGGTCGGTAAGGCCAATGTCGAATGAATGCCCGTGGTAATATTCCTTTTTCAAGTCATTTTGGGTAACAATGGCTGTATGTGCAATTTTATCCAATGCAAACTTACCCATATAAGAACCGAAAAATGAAAGCAGATAAACTCCTCCGCCAATACTTATAATAAATATAAATGGAACAATAAGAAAGCGGAAGGCTACATTACGAATAGAAGCAATGGAAGATGAAAACACCCAAAGTAATGTTCCGGGCAGCAAAGCAAAAATTACATATGGCTTAATAAAAAAGATTAAAAACAGGTTAATAAAAAGCACAATGGTAAGGCGGAACCTGTTCTTCTTTAAAATAAACAACCTGTGAATGCAGTATACAACCCAGCCAGTGCAGGAAAGAGTAATTGTATCTTTCAGGATACCGGACCCCCAAAAAACGACCGACGGAAAAAAGAGAATGGCAAATGCGAACAACTTTTTCCGGTTGGGGTAATGCTCGGAAAACACGATAAACAACCGCCATATCCCTGCAAAGGCAATCCAATCGAGCAAAATAGTAGTTAGCAGGTAACTGCTGAAGGTTAGTACCAACAAAGGATTAATGAGGCGAATTACCATGTAGGTTTGCGTATCGAAATATAAATATTCCAGTGGAAATCCGGTATCATTGGTAAAGAGAGAGATATGTTCGCGGGTTGCTCCTCCGAATTCATTTTGCAGCCATGATGGAAAATCTGCATAGAACAAATTATTCATAGCCATTGACGATTCGAAATAGTTTGTAGTATCGCCGCCATTGTAAACATATAAGTACACCAAAACAAAACCTATTCCACCCAGCATTTTAACCAATAGCCCCCATGTGTAGTATTTATAAAGCGGGTTGTCGCGCATTTTTTTGCGCTTATAAATATTCGCAAAAAAGAGGATAATCCCCATGTAAAATGGCAATGCAAGTAGTTCCCACAAATGAATATATATGTAACCGAAATAGACTGTTTCTGCCACTTTGCCGGGTTAACTAAAGAATGTTATTTACAAAACTACCGAAAAACTTCAATAGTTCAGAATGAGAAAACAAATACTAATGAACAGGATTACCTTTTTTAATAATTTCATTGCACAAGGAATTGAAGACATCCTCTATCTCCCCAATTCCGTTTATGGTAACCAGCACTCCCTGATTTTTATAATAATCCTTTAGAGGCGCAGTCTCGGTATTGTATACTTGCATGCGTTTCAAGAAAGTATTTTTATCCTGGTCGTCTGCCCTGCCCGATGATTTTCCACGCAGGGAAATACGGTTATATAACTCCTCTTTATCCACTTCGAGCGCCAAAGTGATATCAATAGATTGGTTATGCTTTGCAAGTAACTCGTCCAATGCTTTTGCCTGTGGAAGCGTTCTGGGAAACCCGTCGAATATAAAACCCTTGACAGAAGAATTGCTGCTGATTTTAGCGTCAATCATACCTACCACAATATCATCGCTTACCAATATGCCCTTATCCATAAGAGATTTAGCAGCTTTGCCAAGTTCGGTGCCGCCTGCTACTTCAGCGCGCAATAAATCGCCTGTCGAAATATGAATGAGTCCGAATTTTTCGGCAATTTTCAGTGCTTGTGTGCCTTTGCCTGCACCCGGAGGCCCGAATAAAAGAAGATTGAGCATGTTCTGTAATTACGTATTTAGTGTGCAAGTATAAGTTTTTTAAACCTAACCGCAACTGACAAATGACTTAAAAAAACTGTTCTTGATACATTGCAATTATTTTTACAACTTTGTAGTTTAATACGCTTGCCCAATGCCCATTATTAATTCCATAGTTTCCTGGCTCATGAAAAAGCGCATGCACCAGATTGAGCTATTTATCCAGTATCCGCAAGAGGTGCAGCACGAATGGTTTATCCGTTTGCTGGATACAGCCAAAAATACGGAATGGGGTAAAAAATACGGATATGCCTCCATTTCTTCAGAAGCGGAATTTAAAATGCAGGTGCCGATTCAGGAATATGAAGATATAAAGCCTTATGTAGAAAGGTTGCGAAAAGGCGAAGAAGATATATTATGGCCCGGGGAAATACGCTGGTTCGCTAAATCATCGGGTACATCGGGAGGTAAAAGCAAGTTTATTCCGGTAAGCATGGAATCGATGAATGATTGCCATTTTAAAGGCGGAAAAGATATGCTGAGCCTGTATTGCAATGCTTACCCGCAAACGCATTTGTTTGACGGCAAAACACTCTCGCTTTCGGGTTCATATAAAGAAGATGAACATAACACATACGCCCGCAACGGAGACCTGTCGGCTATTTTATTAGAAAACCTTCCCACATGGGCTGAGTTTTTCCGTGCTCCGGAACCAAGCATAGCCTTGATGAGCGAATGGGAAGTGAAAATGGATAAAATTGCCCAGGCCATTATGAAAGAAAACCTGACCTGCGTGAGCGGCGTTCCTTCGTGGATGATGGTTTTACTCAGGCACACTTTAAAACTTAGTGGAAAGAAAAGACTGGCAGACTTATGGCCCGATTTGGAAGTGTTTATTCATGGCGGTGTAAACTTCGACCCCTATGAAGAACAGTTTAAAACCTTGTTCAAGCCATTGGATATTAATTTTTGGGAAGTATATAATGCATCGGAAGGATTCTTCGGGATACAGGATAGCTTAAGCAGAAATGACTTATTACTTATGCTTGACTATGGCATTTACTACGAATTTTTACCCGTAAAAAATCTCGCTGAACGCACACCTACCCTATCTCTTTCCGAGGTAAAAGAAGGCGAGGATTATGCATTGATTATTTCTACCAGTGGCGGTTTGTGGCGGTATATGATTGGCGATACCATTCGCTTTACATCGCTTAATCCGCATAGGTTTACTATAACCGGGCGCATACGCAATTTCGTCAACGCCTTTGGCGAAGAGTTAATAATGGATAATGCCGAAAAAGCATTGGTAATTGCCTGCGAACGTACTTCAGCTATTGTTTCAGAATATACGGTAGCCCCGATATACATGGATAACGATTCGAAAGGAGCGCATGAATGGCTGATAGAGTTTGAGAATATGCCCTCTAACATGAGTTATTTCGCCGAAGTGCTCGACAATGCCCTCAAATCGCTCAATTCAGACTATGAAGCCAAGCGGTATAAAGATTTGACACTGACTATTCCACAAGTGATAACATTGCCCAAAGGGACTTTTTACGAATGGATGAAAAAGCGCGGCAAGCTTGGCGGACAAAACAAAGTGCCCCGCTTATACAACGACCGCCGTTTTGTAGATGAAATACTGAGCACCGTAAAAAAAGAGCATGTTGTTTAAAAAGAGTAGTCAGTGGTCAGTAGTCAGTGGTAAGTGGAAAGGCTTGCCTTTATCATTTTTCATTTTTGGTGCCTCCATACTTTTCCTTGCTTTTAAAAGCCGCAATAACAATACTTTATATGGGACTGACCGCATACCACTGACCACTTACCACTTACCACTAACCACTGCTTACACCTTATTATCCAAAATCCCTTCCGAGGGCGGCTCATTCACTACCGATAACCTGCAAAACGTGTATGTGTACAGGGGCAATTCTATTAAGAAATATGATGCCAGGGGAAACATGCTGTTTAACTACAGCGATAAAAACTATGGGGCAATATCGTATGTAGATGCAAACGACCCCCTGAAACTGCTGGTGTTTTTTAAAGACTTTCCGGAAGTGGTGCTGCTCGATAATACCTTAAGTGTAAATGGCAATCCTTTCAACCCTGCCGATGCAGGTTTTCCGCTTACCACACTGGCCTGCACCTCGCACGAAAACGGCGTATGGCTTTACGATGCGCAGAACTTTCAACTGGTGCGCATGGATGTAAACCTGAACATTACTCAAAAGACGAGCAATCTGGCACAGGCGCTGGAAATACCCCTTAACCCTAACTTTTTAATGGAGTATAATAACCTTGTTTACATGAACGATTCGGTGCAGGGCATATTGGTGTTCGACTCCTACGGAACCTATTACAAAACCATACCCATTACAGGCCTCACCAGCTTCGAGGTGCGGGGCGATGATTTGTTTTATGTAAAGAAAAACAAAGTGTACAGCTTCCATTTAAAAACCATTATGGAAGATGCCACCCGGGCACCTGATACCCTTGCGGGCGAAGTACGCATTGAAAAGAATTTGCTGTTTGAAAAATACAGAGATTCGGTGAGGGTATATGATATAAAATAACGGTAGGGGTTGACCCATGTGTCAACCCGCACGGACATTCCAATAACCGTGTGTCAACCCGCCATGCATTCCAATAACCATGTGTCAAAAATAACGGCATATATGGGCATATTTAATGCACGCCCCGTAGGGGTTGACCCGTGTGTCAACCCGCACGGACATTAGGAAATCAATATTGACACATCTATTTAAAGGGTTGACACACGGGTCAACCCCCACAATGGAATGGGCTTTCTACTTTCTGCTTTTCCCTTTTTGCTTATACTCCGCATACAATCCCCTTACAATACCATCGGACAGACCGATTTCAGGGACAATGATTTTTTGAATGCGTGCGCTCTTCATAATAGCGAGGAGTATTTTGGCTGCGGGTACAATAACATCGGCGCGGTCGGGGTTAAGTCCGAGTATTTTTATGCGGTCGGGTGTGCTGTACGATTCTATTTTGGCCGTAATAAGTTTCAGTTTTTTATAGGATAGGGGTTTGCTTCCCTTGCGGTCGCTCATTTTATACAACTTGTTAATATTGCCACCCGAGCCTATTGCCGTTATGGCTGTCTTTCCTTCCGAAACCGATTTTATCCATTCGCGAAACTCGAGCCAATATTTTTTTTCCACTTTATTATACAGCAACAATATAGTTCCAATATTAAATGATTTGGAGGCTACACATTTGCCGTTGCTCATAAGGGTAACCTCGGTGCTTCCGCCGCCAATATCTATATACATGTATGATGCATCATGCTCCAGATTTTCTTCGGCATGGTTGGCATAAATAATACTGGCTTCGGTTTTTCCGTCGATAATATTTACGGGCAGGCCCGCTTCTTTTTGTATGCGTTTTATAATGTCGGCGCTATTGGTGGCAGTGCGTAATGCAGCCGTGGCACAGGCCCGGTAGCTAATCACATCGTGCACGCTAATCAGGTGCCTGAATGCTTTCATGGTGGTAACTAAACGGTCGGCTTTTTCTTTGGTAATTTTTTTGTGCAGAAAGGCATCTTCGCCCAATCGCAGGGGTATGCGAATGAGCTCCGCTTTTTTAAATACCGTTGCGCCTTTGTCTTCTATCACGTTGCAGAATAGCAGACGTACAGCATTGGAACCGATATCTATGGAAGCGAATTTCATGGTACAGTGGTCAGTAGTCAGTTATCAGATTACAGGAGCGTTTATATTTTTCATTTATCACTTTTCGCTTTTCATTATTGAACTTTATGCGCTAATAACCGGCCCTTAAAGTAATTGTAAATAGCATCCTGCGCCCTCACTTTTTTTGCACCGGGCGCTCCCGTTTTATATTTATTGTCCTGCTTCTCGTCAAGGATGCGGGCTTTGGTGTTATCGTGCAGGTTGATATTTAAAATCTTTTTCAGTTTTTCCCGAATCTTTTTATCATAAATCGGAATTGCAATTTCATTTCGCAAGTCAAGGTTGCGGTACATCCAGTCGGCCGATGTGAGATAGATGCGCTCTTCGCCGCCGTTGCAGAACAATAATATCCGGGAGTGTTCAAGGTATTTATCCACAATGCTGATGGCTTCAATGTTTTCGCTCATTCCTTTTATACCCGGAATAAGGGAGCAGTTGGAACGTAAAATCAATTTTATTTTAACACCCGCTTCACTTGCCTGGTAAAGTTTTTTTATCATTTCGGTATCTACCAGCGAATTTAATTTAAGGGTGATGTAGGCCTCCGCACCGGCTTCGGCATTTTTAATTTCTTTATTAATGTATTTAATAAATTTCTTCCGCATAAAAAAGGGCGAAACAAGCAGGTGGTCGTAACTTCCAATTTTAAAGTTGTTGCTGTAAAAATTGAACACTTTAGCCATCTCTCCGGTAATTCTTTTATCGGCGGTAAGCACGGTGCAATCGCTGTATAGCTTGGCCGTATCTTCATTAAAGTTTCCGGTGCCTATATGGCCGTATGTAACAGTAGTGTTTCCTTCCTCGCGGGAAATCAAAAGAAGTTTCGAGTGCACTTTTAATCCGGATATACCGTAAATGACCTCCGCGCCTTCCTCTTTCAATTGGTTTGCCCAAAAGATATTGGCTTCTTCATCAAAACGGGCTTGCAACTCTACTACAACAGTGACCGATTTTCCATTCTTCAAGGCATTGGCAAGAATGTATGCTATGCTCGATTTTTTTGCCAACCTGTACAATGTCATCTTGATGGACGTAACCTTCGGGTCGATGCTGGCTTCGCGCAGCAGGTCGATTACGTGGTTGAAAGACTGGTAGGGGTAGCACAACAAAATATCTTTCTTTTTAATAACACTGAAAAGGCTTTTTGCCTTGCTTAGTTCAGGATGCGGAAGTGGTGTGGGGTAATGATATAAAAGCTCTTTATTACCTACATTCGGGAAATTAATAAAATCGCGGAAGTTATGGTATCTGCCGCCGGGAATAAGGGTAAGGGCCCGTTTCATTTTTATCTTCTTCATCATAAACTGAAGAAGGTCCTTGGGCATATCGCGGTCGTAAACAAGCCGCACGGGTTCTCCTTTCTTGCGGTCTTTTACGCTCTTTTCAATTTTCTCTACAATACTCTTCGATAAATCCTGGTCAATGTCCAATTCAGCATCGCGGGTAAGTTTAATGGTATAGGCTTCCGCTTTATCTACTTCCAATACTGCAAAAACTTCATTCAGGCAAAAACGAATTACGTTATCCAGTAAAATTATATACCTGCTTTCGCCCTGGCGGGGAAGTACCACAAAACGCGGCAGCACATCGGTTGGAATATGTATAAGCGCATACTTCATGCCCTTTTTCACTTCGCCTTTGCGATATAGCTTTACCGCAAAATAAATGGACTTATCATTCAGGTATGGAAAGTTAGGAGCCGTTTCAATCATTACCGGAGCCAGCGTTGGCAACACATTCTCGTGAAAGTATTTCAGCACAAAAGCGCTTTGCTCTTTGTTCAGTTGCTTTTCATCTACAATGTAAACCTTATGAGTAGCCAGTTCTTTTACAATGGCGTTGTACACATTCTCCACCTCTTGCTGCTGAAACAATACCTTTTTATGTATTTGCTTAAGCAGTTTGGCAGGGTCTTCGCCGGTAAATTCGCTTACACCCTTCTTTACTTCGGCAAGGCGGGTAAGCGTAGCAACCCTTACCCGGAAGAACTCATCGAGATTACTGGAAAATATTCCCAGAAACTTCATGCGTTCAATCAGCGGCACGGTCTTATCTGTTGCTTCCTGAAATACTCTTTCATTAAAGGATAACCAACTAATATCTCTTGGTATAAATTTTGTCTTCATATACGGAAGTTCAAAGGTAAAACTAATTAGATAGTTATACGTTATGGGTTATAAGTTATTTGCATGTATAAGCATAAATAAATACAACATACAAGCTATTGGCCATAACTTATAATTCATAGCTGTTAGGGAAATTATTTGCCTGATTCGGTAAAAGATATCTTGCCTGCAAATTTAGTAATGTCGCTCCATTTGTCGGTTTTAAACTGTATGCAGGTAACCGCAGAAGTCGGAAGTTCTTCGCTCTTTTTTCCGGTAAGTTGATTCCATAAGGAACTGATGCTTGGGTTGTGTCCGAAAATCATGATGGATGAAATAGAGTCGTCTTGCTTTTGCAACATTTCTAAAATGTCGGATGCTTTCTTTTCATAAAGATTTGCGTTTATTTCCAATGCGGCAACCGGGTAACGCATATTTATTGCAAAAATTAAAGCCGTATTCAAAGCCCTGAAAGCATGACTTGATATCATGCGGGCGGGCATAATTTTTTTCCGGTAAAGTTTTTGTGCAATATCCTGCGCCTTCTTTATGCCCGAAACTGTTAACGGCCGTTCCCAGTCTTTAATGCCTTTTTCATCTTTGGGCGATTTGGCATGGCGTACTAAATATATTGTTTTCATTGTTACCAAAAGTAAATGGAGTAACTAAGGTATGCATTAATTCAATGTTAAGGAATTGTTACTAAGTAATTATTAAACAGGAGGCCGACAGCCCATCAAAAATAACGGCTTATATCGGGTCGGAGGCCGACAGCCAAATAAAAGGTTATTTACCCATAAAGGGCAATTTCGGGAGTGCAGAGGGCTCATAAATAGAAACAGTATTCCTAACCATGTATAAAATTTTATCGTACATTTATGCTTTCACTCCAACTCATATCATGATAAAACAAATACGATTTTTATTTCTTCTTTGTATATCATTCTATTCAGGAATACTTTATGCCCAACGGGGTAAAAGCGGCCCTTTGGCTGTTTCTTCAACCGTTATTGTGAATGAATACACAACGCTTACCGCGAATGCCTCTGTAGGCAATACTTCAATTACAGTTGCAAACAGTACCCTTAACTCACACTCACGTTTTCCTGGCAACCTGGCGGCGGGCGACCTTATTATGATTATTCAGATGCAAGGCGCAACCATATTAAGCGGTGTAACAGACAGCACTTGGGGAACAATTACAGCATATAATAATTGCGGAAATTACGAATTGAGAGAGGTTTTATCTGTTCCCAACAGCACCACTATTAATCTTACTTGCCCGCTTATAAATAATTATACCGATTCCGGGAAAGTGCAGATAGTAAGGATTCCCCGTTATTCTACACTAACGGTAAATACGGGCGGCGTTATTAGTTGCGATGCATGGGGCGGCCAAACGGGAGGTATTTTAGCCATTGAAGTATTGGGCACAACGGTAATAAATGGTTCCATATCCGCAGATACGGCAGGTTTCAGGGGAGGAAAACTAAGTAATACTTCCTGTTGTTTTGGTACGACCGATTGGGCATCCACCACTCAAAATTCAGGTGAAAAGGGAGAAGGCATAGCAGGCTATCTGCCGGAATATAATTTATATGATGGCGGATTTTATTGTCGCGGAGCGCCTGCAAATGGCGGCGGGGGCGGCGATGGATGGAATGCAGGCGGCGGCGGCGGCGGCAATAGCGGCAACATAGCAGGCTATAACAGCAATGGTAATCCCGATATATCGAACGCGGCGTGGGTTGCAGCATGGAATCTGGAATACCCCGGCTTCGCTACCAATGTTTCCTCCGGTGGCGGAAGGGGCGGTTATACATATGCAGTTTGCGGGCCAAACCCATATACAGTGCCTCCCGGCAATGCTTCATGGGCAGGCGATAGCAGGCGCAATATGGGTGGAAAGGGCGGTCGTCCGCTTGATTATTCGACAGGACGCTTGTTTATGGGCGGTGGCGGCGGCGCAGGGCATGAGGATAATAACTCCGGCTCCGGCGGAGCCAGCGGCGGCGGCTTGGTTTATCTGGTAACTTACAGCACCATTAACGGAACAAGTGGGTTGGGACTAATTTCCGCCAACGGCGATACTGCCAAAACTGCCATACAAAGCTATCTCGGTGACCCGGAAGATGCCCCCGGTGGCGGCGGTGCCGGTGGTACAGTAATAGTAAATGCAGTTGGTTCAATCACCGGAATTGGAATATCGGCAAATGGCGGCAATGGTGGCAACCAATATGTAGGCAATAACCCGCTTAACGAATGTGAAGGCGGCGGTGGCGGCGGCGGCGGCGGTTATATTGCCGTTTCAAATCATGGAGTGCCACTATCTGTTCTGGGCGGAGCAAACGGAACAACTGACGCTCCCGGCATGGCTGCATTTCCCTCTGAGGGAGGCACTATTGGTGGTATTGGTGATACAGCAAGCGTTACAAACTTTATAATAATTGCCGCGAACGACACCCTATGTTATAATACCCATGCTACGCTCACTGCAACCTTATCGGGTACTGTTCCCGGCGGCACAACTATTGAATGGTATGATTCCATAACCGGTGGAACAATGCTGGGTACAGGTACAACCTATATTACTCCTGCGCTTACCACCACCACTGTTTATTATGTGAGTACTTGCCCCGGCGATTACCGCCAGGCCGATACCGTATTTGTTACCGTTGTGAACGCAGGCATATCGCCTAAAAACGACAGTATCTGCAAGGGCGACTCAATATGGTTAAATGCAAGTGGCGGTGTTACCTATAAGTGGAGCACAAGCCAAACCACAGACAGTATAAAAATTTCACCTGCTACCACCACTACATATACCCTCACGGCATATAAAGGAGGCTGCAGTAAGGATACTACGATAACCGTATATGTAAATCCTCCCTTGTTGCCAATTGTATCGGCGGTGCCGGATACCGTATGTCCTTCGGGTACTTCCATACTTATGGTCAGCGGAACAGGCGGACAAACAACTTACAAATGGAGCAATGGTGCGACTTACGACACCCTTCATGTAAATCCGTCGGCAACCAGCACCTATTCCGTTACCGTGTATGGTAAATGCGATACTGTGAAAACAACGGTAACCGTTCACGTAGCGCCTCCGGTTGCTCCGATAATCAGCGGCACACCATCTAAATGCAAGGGCTTAACAGATACGCTTTTTGTTAGCGGAGGAAGCACCTATAAATGGAGCAATGGCAATACAAGCAATACATATATTACAGGCCCGCTGGATGGAGATTCAACTATTACTGTAGTTGATTATAATTCCATAGGTTGCCCTGATACGGCGCACTACACCATCACCATTGCTCCATCACCAAGTGTTACAGTAACTAACCCCAAGAGTTGTTTAAACAACCCTGTTGTAATTACGGCAACTGCAAGCGGAACAGGCCCCTTTACTTATTCATGGTCGCCGGGTGGACAAACAAATGACAGTATAATAGTACCCGATACCAATCAAACCTATACAGTAACTGTTTCAAATGGTTGCAAGGCTTCAAAAATTATCACCCTGGTTTCTGATGTGCCAGTTCTGAACGCATGTTGCGATAAAACAATTTTGGAAGGAGATGATACTGTAATTGTTGCCAGCGGCGATTCCATAAAATCGTATTCATGGGCGCCTACAGTAACTTGCTTGAATCCGCCAATTTGCAATTCTGTGAAAGTTACGCCCACTGTCACCACTACCTACACCGTAACCGGGACAGACAGCCATGGATGCGAAACTGAGAGAATAGTAACCATTATTGTCGATGCTCCTTGTTTCAACTTTACCGTACCGAATGTATTTACCCCTGATAATGCCGGAACTATTGGACTGAACAATCTCTTCTACATTAAAACTACGGACCTTAGTTCATGGTCTATATTTATTTATGACCGTTGGGGCAAGGAAATGTTCAAAACCACAAACCCGTTGCAATATTGGGCCGGAACAACCGAAGGCGGAAGCCAGGCACCTGACGGGGTTTATTATTATATAATAACCGCTACCTGCCAGGGTAATAACTACAAAAAAGACGGGTTTGTTCAGTTGATTCGATAAGTCCGAAAGGCCTCTGCAAAAAAACGGCATAAAACGGCATAAAAAAAGCCCCAATTAAGGGGCTTAATATTATTTGCCAGTCCGGCTCGGACTAAGCGTGGTTTTCCAATACTTTGGAGGTAGGTTGTTTCTTCGTATCGTCGATAAGGCTCTTATCTACTAATATCCTACCGCAATGCTCGCAAACCACCAACTTTTTGTGTGCGGTAATTTCGGTTTGTCTTTGTGGGGGTATTTTAACGAAACATCCGCTGCAAGCGCCTCTTTCAATGGTAACAACCGCCAACCCGTTTTTAAAGTTCGGGCGGATACGGTTATATGCATTTAAAAGGGTTTGGTCGATATGCGCTTTAGCATCGGCCGACTTCTTGAGCAGGTCCTTTTCTTCTTTTTCGGTTTCCGATACAATCTTTTCCAGTTCGTCTTTCTTGGCTTTGAGGTCTTTGTTCTTTTCAGCTAAAAGGGCTTCCGATTGCTTCATCAGTTCTTCCTTGGCAAGGATGGATGCCTTATATTCCTTTACGCGTTTATCGGATAATTGAATTTCCAGTTTTTGGAATTCCAATTCTTTGGTCAATGATTCAAACTCGCGGTTATTACGAACCTTGTTTTGTTGCGATTCATACTTCTTAATCAACACCTGTGAATCTTTCGCAGCGTTTTTCTTTTCGGTAATCATCTTTTCGAGGCTTTCCATTTCCTCTTGTTGTTTGGCAACACGCAGTTTCAATGCGTCGATGGTAGCTTCCAGTTCTTCTACTTCCACAGGCAATTCGCCACGCAATACGCGGATTTCATCTACTAAGGAATCGATATTTTGCAATGAATACAAAGCTTGGAGCTCTTCCTCCAAATGCTCCTGGGTCATACCCTGAAGGCCGTGAAGATAAGATTTCTTAATTACGCTCTTTCCTGTTTTGGTTGATGACATCGTTATATATAATTTACGGGATTAGTATTCGTTTTTGAAATTCGGGCTGCAAAGGTAGTAAATTTTTCCTTTAAAAGTTCAAGGACTATTTCGGGAGTAAATTGCTCACTTTCATAATGACCTATATCGGCTATTAAAATCAGGCCTTCCGCATCAAAAAACTGGTGATATTTAAAGTCGGCCGTTACAAAGGCATCGGCGCCTGCGCGTATGGCATCCGGCAACAGGAAAGAGCCTGAACCACCGCATATTGCCACTTTTTTCACTTTTTTACCGGTTAAGGGGGTGTATCGGATAGCTTTCAGCTTCATATTCTTTTTCAAAAGAGCCAAAAAGTCTTTTTCATTCAAGGACTTGTCTAATTCCCCAACCATACCGGAACCTACCTGCGGATGAGCCATTTGCAGAGGATATATGTCGTAGGCAACTTCCTCGTATGGATGAGCCTTTAAAACCGACTGAATTAATTTATTCTCAATATGTGAAGGATATACAACTTCTATTCTTTCTTCTTTTTCATGGTGGCGGCTGTGTTTAGCGCCTACATGGGGATTGGTATTTTCTCCGGCACGAAAAGTCCCGACACCTTCCGTATTAAAGCTGCATTCATCGTAGTGGCCTATTTTACCTGCGCCCGAGGCAAATAAAGCGGACCGTATTTCATCCGCCTTTTTGACAGGGCAAAAAGTGACTAACTTTCTCAGCAAATCCTCTTTGGGGCTAAGGATTCGTAAGTTCTTCAACCCGATTTTTTGGGCTATTTTATTATTTACACCACTGCGGATATTATCTAAATTGGTATGCATGGCATAAATGCAAAGGCCATTTTTAATGGCATAGATTATAGCCCGTTCAGCATAGGTTTTGCCGGTCAATTTCTTTATACCCGAAAAAAGTATCGGATGGTGTGCAATCACCACATTGCAACCCAGCTTTACGGCTTCTTTCAATACTTCTTCGGTACTATCGAGGCAAAGCAAAACCCCTTTAATATCATTTTCTTTGTCTCCTGTAATCAGGCCGCAATTATCATACGATTCCTGGTAGTTAAGCGGCACCATCTCTTCGAGGTAGCTGAGCAGTTCTTTTATTTTCAAGGTAATGGAATTTATTGAAAGCCGAAATTACAAAATAGTTGTCAGTATTCAGTAGTCAGATGTCAGTTGTCAGTTGTCAGATGTTGGCAGTAAATATCATTAGTCAAAATGGTATTTGAATGTATTCAAAGTTATAAGCTACAATACTTGACAACTGACCACTGACAACTATATCATATCTTTGTCTTATTATTCAAACCCCTTCCTCTTTCTTGAAAGAAATAGTACAATCGAAATATGCCCGCTATTTTTTAGCCGGTTTGGCATTCAACATTATTTGCGCATGGTTCAGCAAAGGCTTCTACCAGGCCGATGAGCATTACCAGATATTGGAGTTTTGCAACTATAAACTGGGCCATGCCACCAATGCCACCCTGCCCTGGGAGTTCACGCAGCAAATGCGGGCTTCACTGTTGCCTTACATAGCTTATGTAATTGCTAAATTTATGCAGGTGAGTGGTTTTTATAACCCCTTCACACTGGCTTTTCTGCTGCGCCTGTTAACAGGAATAGCAAGCTGGTTTGTAATATGCAAATTTTGTTTGCTGGCGAGTAAAAAACTCACATCGCCGACGGCAGAAAAGCTTTTTATACTCATGTGTACACTGCTTTGGTTTATTCCATTTTTAAGCGTGCGGTTTACAACTGAGAACATTTCGGGAATACTTTTATTGTATGGTCTGTATTTATTGCTGCGCAACTTCGAGCAACCCGCTGCTTCCATTAGGCCCTATATAGTGGCAGGCTTGGTATTCGGCATTTCATTTTTCATTCGGTTTCAAATACTCTTTGCGCTTGCCGGACTTGCGGCATGGCTTGTATTTGTAAAAAAAATAAAACTGAAATATATCTTTATACTGGCGTTATCGGTACTTGTTGCCATCGGTGCAAACCTGCTGCTCGATTCTTTGTTTTATGGCAAGATGGTTGTTACGCCATACAATTATTACTATGCCAATATTGTATTGCACAAAGCGGCCGATTTCGGCGTTAACCCCTGGTGGTTTTACTTCCCCGAATTTATTGTAAAGGCAGCACCGCCAATCAGTATTGTTTTATTACTTATGTTCTTTGCAGGGGTATATAAAAACTATAAAACCAACCTGGCAGTTTGGATTGTCGTTCCTTTTATTTTACTGCATTTTTTTACTCCGCATAAAGAATTGCGTTTCTTATTTCCTGTGTTGTTTTTGTTCCTGTATTGTGCTGCCCTCGGGGTTGATTATTTTATGGAAAAAGCATGGTATAAAAAAGCGCATTCATACGTTTATAAACTATGTGTTGTAGTATCTGTTCCGTTGCTTATTTACCAAACACTGGTTCCGCCACAGGCGACTCTTTACTATACCGAATATTTGTACAATAACGCACCTGCGAAAGGCAGCACCTTGCTGGTGCTTAAAAACGACTACGACATGATGATTTCGGGCCTGTGCCAGGGAATTTACAAACCTGCGGAAATGGAAACAGACCAAATTGACAGTTTAGAGTTACTCAACCCATATATATTGGCACATCCTGTGAAACCTATATTTTTCATGACCAAGCAACGCATAAATCCCCAGAATTTTGTGCAAGGATATAAAGCCGAAATGGTTTATTGCTTTTACCCCTCGTGGGTATTAAAATTCAATATCAACAACTGGGAGGCAAGAAGCCCCATTTGGAAAATATACCAAATAAGCCCTAATTAAGCTATACTTTGCTATAGATGGAATTTCTTATATTTGTAAAACAATAGGAAGCCAATGAAAATATTTAAACTGTTTTTTCTCTTTTCAATCTCCATTCTTAGCTCTTCACTCTTTGCCCAATCCTGGCTTTGGGGAAGACAGGGCATAGCCCCAAACCTTATTGATTATTGCGCCCAACCAACTATATCGTCCTCCACAGCAGGTGCAAACAATAGTGCTTTTTTTACTGGGGGCTATGAAAGTAGTTTAATTGTGGGAAACGATACGCTTTCCGGAGGAAGTTTTTTTTTACTCAAATATAATTCTTCCGGAACATTACTTTGGGCATTTAGTTCTAAAGATAGTATAAATTCAAGTGGATATGGCAGGTCAGTAGCAACCGACAAAAACGGAAATGTTTATATAACCGGAGGTTTCAATGGAACCGTGCATTTGGGGACTAAAATATTAAGAAGTGGCATGGGAACTGACCTTTTTATAGTAAAATTTGATTCAAATGGTACTATTTTATGGGCAAAGGAAGGCAGTGAACATACAAACTTTGATTTTTCAAAAGGGATTGTTGTTGCGACAGATGAACCTGGAAATATCCTTGTAGCGGGAGGTATTTCAGATACAGTCTCATTTGGGGCGTATACTTTTATGAATCCTAATCCAGGTTATCTTTACCCAATTTTATTAAAGTATGACCCAAATGGTAATGTCATTTGGGGAAGGCAAGGCTTGCCTTCATCTAAAGCTATGGGTGAATATGCGATTATAGGCTCTATGGCAACCGATAAATTTGATAATATTTATGAATGTGGGGAATTTACAGACACTATTTCATTTGCCTCTAATACCCTAACTACAAATAATGATTCAAATATCAATACCTATTTAGTAAAATATTCCCCATCGGGTAGGGTTTTATGGGCAAAGCAAAGCGAAGGTTCTTATCTCATTAGTATTGATGGGGGATGTGTGACAACTGACATGGAGGGTAATCCATATTTAGGCGGGAGTTTTCTATACTCTGCTCAATTCGGCAGCCATAGTTTAAATACGACATATAGTTTTTCTAATTTTTTAACGAAATATGATACAGCAGGCAATGTTCTATGGGCAAAACAACCCATAAGCACAGGATGGTCTTCTTATTCTATGGTTTCAGACGGGAGTCATATATATATTGGGGGGAATAATGGGGGAAGTAATGTTCCTCTTATTTGCGGAAGTGATACTATTTCTCTTGAGCCTTGGATAGTTTCAGCAGACTTTATAATGAAATTAGATACGGCCGGAACTCCAATTTGCGCTTCAATACTTAATAACCTTGCAGGTTGCAGCATTACTTCGGATTCTACAGGCACTTATCATTATTTAGCAGGTACATTTGGTGAATATAGTTCCGATACTATTTTCTGCGGGCCAGATACGCTTATGTTTTCGGGAGTGTTAGGAGGAGGGGAAAGTATTTTTATTGGCAGGTGGCAAGAATGTGATAAGGAGACAGGGATAACTCCTATTGCCATTCCAAGCGAAAATGTCATTTTATATCCTAACCCAAATAATGGACAATTTGCCATACAGTTGCCTTATTTAATTACTCACGCATCTGTAGAAGTTTATAATGTGCTTGGAGAAAAAATTTATTCCAAGATAGATATTCAAAATTCAATACTCAAAATTGATTTATCTTATCAGCCCAATGGAATTTACTTTTATAGGGTGCTTAAAGAGGATGGCAGCTTTGTAGGAAGCGGAAAATTAATTATTCAGAAATAAAATCACAACTGAATATCAAACTGCACCAGGTTGATAAACTCTTTTATTCTGTCATGCATCTCATCGTCTGATATTTCCAGCAATCTGTCGATTCCAAATTTTTCCACACAGAAAGAAGCCGCTGCCGAGCCAAATATCACGGCGCGTTTCATATTATCGAATGATATGTCTTTTGTTTTGTCGAGGTAACCGATAAATCCGCCGGCAAAGCTATCTCCTGCGCCGGTAGGGTCAAATACTTCTTCCAATGGAATGGCAGGGGCAAAAAAGACTTGTTTGTTATCGAACAACAAAGCTCCATGTTCGCCCTTTTTTATAATGAGGTATTTCGGACCCATTTTTAAGATTTTCTTAGCCGCTTTTACCAGTGAATACTCCCCTGATAACTGGCGAGCCTCTGCATCATTAACAGTCAGCACATCCACCATCGAAATTGTTTTGGCAAGTTCCTGAGGCATACTTTCCATCCAAAAATTCATGGTATCCAAAACTATCAGTTTTGGCCTTTTGCTCATTTGGTTTATTACACTTTGCTGAACAGCCGGAGTAAGGTTACCCAGCATTAAAAAATCGGCATCAAGGTATTGTTTCGGAACCACAGGGTTAAAATCAGCCAGCACATTCAGTTCAGTTACCAAAGTGTCACGGTTATTAAGGTCTTCATGGTATTTCCCTGACCAATAAAACGACTTGCCCCCCTTAATTATCTGGAGCCCGTCGATATTGATATTTTGCTTTTTTAATTTATGCAGTGTGGTTTCAGGAAAATCCTCCCCAACTACAGAAACAATGCCGGTATTTTTTGTAAAAAAGGATGCACTCAATGCAATGTAGGTTGCAGCTCCGCCAACTGTCTTTTCAACTTTACCAAATGGGGTATGTATGCTGTCGAAAGCAACTGTACCAACTACTAATAAACTCATAATTTTAAGAAAGGCGCAAAAGTATTAAATTAAATACTCACGACTAAAAAGAATTCAAATCATTTGACCAGTTCATGCCCGCCTCAATGAATATATTTTTTACAGATTTGACTGGAAAAATGTTACAAATAATTGACATTTTAACATTTTTTAAATTTTATGTATCTGCTTATCAATGTTATTCACAATCCCTTGTTTAAAAAAAGGTCGCAATCATAAAAGTGGTGTTATTTTTTTGTTAAGTTTGTCCAGCCTGTTAAAAAATCTTATTGCTTATGCGACAATATTACTTCAGTGGAAGTGCATTCCAATATTTAAGAATATTACGAAAGGGAATTAAATTTTTCCCGGTCACCATACCAAACATTTTAAACTACAACATTGTGAAGTATAATTTTATTAAATGTGCCATTATGGCGCTATGCCTGAGTGTGTCGTCCACACTTTTTTCGCAATCGGGGAATATAGCTATTAACAAAGCCGGAAACAATACGGCCAACCCTTCGGCTATTTTAGATTTAAGCGACGCTTCAAATGCGAATTTAGGTCTTTTGTTGCCTTCGGTAACCTTTACTTCTTCCGTAGATGCAACAACAATTCCTTCACCCCAAACGGGTTTAATTGTTTACAACCCTACAACTTCTGTAAGTAACGGACTATCCGGCGCCGGATTTTACTACTGGACTGGTTCACAATGGGATTATTTAAGCAACAGCGGCTATTCCTCCGCAGGTGTTTCATCCGTTGGGTTAACAATGCCATCCATATTTTCGGTAAGCGGTTCTCCAATCACCTCAGCAGGAACACTTACGGCCACTTTAAATAATGAAAATGCCAATTTGATATTTGCAGGACCATCCACAGGCTCTCCGGCCGCACCGACTTTCAGAGCAATGACAATTTCAGACCTATCGGCAGGCATAATTCCAAATGCAAATCTTCAAAATTCAAGTTTTACCGTTACTGCAGGCTCAGGTGTTTCAGTTAGCGGCTCCCCGGTTTCTTTAGGCGGAACTGTAACAATAACTGCATCCGGAAGCACTATTGCTTCGGTGGCGCCAGGCACAGAAGGTGCGGCGGCAACCAATACCAGCGGGTTAACAATTTCACCTATAACATCAAATACCGTTTCTATATCATTAGCTAAAACTGCTGTAACTGCCGGAACTTATGGCAGTGGCACATTAATTCCGGTACTTACTGTAAATGATGAAGGACAGGTTACTGCTGCCTCAACTATTTCTGCGGCAGCAGGTACGGTAACTTCCGTAAGCGCAGGAACACCCGGTGCAAATACAAACAGCAGCGGATTAACATTTGCAACAAACCCGATTACTTCAACAGGCTCTATTTCTATTGCAAACGGAGGAGTTTCAAATGCAATGTTAGCCACACCAACATTTACAGCCGCAGTAACTGCGCCACTTAGCGGTGGAGGTGCAGTTGCTTTAGGCGGTACTACTACTATTGGACTTACTACCCCGCTGGCTTATAACTATGGTGGAACAGGTACTGTTACAGCACCAGTGCAGTATGGCGTAATGTACGCCCCTACTGCTACCACATATAGCACAACAGCACAGGGTGCAGCAAATACCATATTGGCAGGAAATACAGGCTCAGCACCTACTTTTCAATCGGTAGCAACCTTACTTGGCAGTACATACATACAAAACCAATTCTCAGCTGCACAATCAGCCAGTTTTAATATTCAGAGTGTGGCGGCGGCTAATATTGGCGGTGTAATTGAAGGGGCTTCCGGACAAACAGCAAACCTTATTAATTTCGACAACTCTGCAGCTACACCCTTAGCTAGCGTAAGTTCGGGCGGAAATGTTACATCAGCAGGACTAACATCTACCGGAACTGTAAATTTAAACACCACAGGTGCCGCGACAACTACTATTGGAGCTGGTACAAATACCGGTGCAGTAATTATTGGAAACACTACCGGAAATGTGGGCATAGGAACCACAACCCCTGTAAACTTATTAAATGCAAATGGAACAGTATCCTTAGGCCAACCAAGTTCTACGGGAGCAACTACAGGTACAGCTACCTTTTATAATAATACCAATGCGAATACTGTCAGTATACAAGCCGGAAGTTTAGCCTCTGCCGCCAGCTATTCATTAACCCTCCCGCTTTCACAGGGAGCCGCAAATAGTATTCTTACCAATAATGGCTCCGGAACGTTAAGCTGGACATCGCCAAGTACATTAATCACTGCAAACAATGGAGTAACAGAAACAGGAACCACAGTTCAATTAGGCGGCGCCCTTATTCAAAGTACTTCGGTAAATGCTTCAGCAAGTAATTACCCTATGGAATTTGACTTGGGTACCGGTTCGGTCGCAGGCACGGGAACTTTCAGCGTTAATAACGGAGGAACTGCAAACCCATACTTATATGTAGCAAAATCTACCAATGGCGCCTCCGTAGGAATTGGCAATAATTCTCCGGGAAATAACATATTAAATGTATCTACCGCTACAACCTCAAATGGTGTTGGGAATGGTGTTAACCTTGCGGCACAAGCGGGTGCAGCATCCAGCAGCGGCGGGGCTATTACCATTAAAGGCGGTGCGGCTGGAGGCTCTAATACAGTTGGCGGCGGATTAGTAATAGCTGCTGGAACTGCCGGTTCCAATACTTCCGGTAGTAATGTAAGTATTCAGCCATCTGCATTTTCATCTTCAGGTACAAATGGAGGGGTAGCTATCAATAACACGGGTGCTACTCCAACTTCCGGCGCATTGGTTGATATGGCTTCCACTACCGCAGGACTGCTAATTCCAAGGGTTACGTATTCGGTTAATGCACTTCCAAGCACCGTTATAGCATCTCCGGCTGCCGGACTTTTGGTGTTTAACACAACCACAGGCTGCTTTGTATATTATAATGGTTCTGCATGGCAAGCCATTTCATGTGAATGTTATGGCGCACCCGGTACTCCGGCATCAATAAGCGGAGTCACAACCATGTGCGCAGCAACCTCGGCAACTTATACGGTCTCTTCAGTTAGCGGAGCAACAAGTTATACCTGGTCCATTTCTTCCGGCGCAATTACGGCAGGCCAAGGAACAAGTGTTGTAACAATTACAGCACCTGCTTCCGGAACATTTACCCTTTCAGCTACCGCAACCAATCCTTGCGGCACCAGCTCTGCCGTTACTGATGTAATTACAACCACAACTGCCACACCTACCACAGGTACAATTACAGGAAGCACTTCAATCTGTTTAACTTCAAACTACACAACATCTTATACCAGCACAGCCACAGGCGCTACATATTATGTATGGGCTGTTCCTGCAAATGTTACTATCAATTCGGGCCAGGGAACAGCCAGCATTAGTGTTACATTCTCAACAACAGCCACATCTGGCAATATAACTTGCACACCATATTCATATAATGGAGGTTGTGCGGCTGCACCTGCCTCCCTTGCCTACATAACGGGAACATCTTCTCCCGGAACACAAAGCATTACTCCAGCATGTGGCACTACACTTATAACGAGCTACTCAACTTCTTTTTCTGTTCCTAATATTACAGGAAACACTTATAGCTGGACCGTTCCAGGAAGTGTAGGAACTATTATAGGCTCATCTACATCCTATTCGGTTTCAGTTACTACAGCAGGTTCAGCGGGTTCAGGAACTATTTCTGTAACAGTTACAAATGGTTGCGGATCGGGATCCGGCACCTTACCTGTTACTATAGTAGGACATGGAGTAGCTACATATACTACCGTTGGTACTAGCAACTGGACAGTTCCATGTGGGGTTACTACGGCTACCATATATTTATTTGGCGGCGGCGGCGGCGGCGGCGGTTCTTTCGAGTCTTCACCTGTAGATTTCTTAAATGGCGGCGGCGGCGGCGGCGGCGCATGTGGCACAGCTACCATCAGTGGCCTTACTGGAGGAAACACATACACCGTTACAGTTGGAGCAGGCGGTGCTGGAGGTACAACGACATCCCCGGATAATGGCTCTACAGGTGGTAGCACTACTTTTGTTGGTGCCCTTGGTACTTGGGATGCAGACGGAGGAGCAGGAGGTACGGGCGCATCTCTCACGCCTGCCGGAGATGTTTTTGCGGGTGGACCTGGAGGAAGTACTGGTTCCGGCACAGGAATTACAATTTATTCAGGAGGTGCTGGTAATTCCGGAAATAATGGAACCGGCAGCACAAACGGATATACTGGAACAGGTGGCGGTGGTGCAGGTTCTGGCGGTGGTGGAAGTGCCCCTTTATCCAATGCTACTTCCTGTGATGTAGCGGGAGGAGCAGGAGGCCCGGGTACTTATCCTGGAGGAGCAGGAGGATATAATACAAGTTGCGGAGGAACTGGGAACTCAGCCGGTTCTCCAGGAAATCAACCCGGCGGCGGCGGAAGCGGGGATAATAACTGGACGGGTGCAGAACCCGGCAGCAATGGTGGCAACGGAGAAGCAATTATTGTATACTAAAACAGCATAAAAGATTTAAAAAAAACAATAAAACAGGAAAGTAAACTTAATCAAAGACCTTATACATATTCTTATGAAGCATATAAAAATATATTTAGTCGCATTACTGGTTAGTGTATGTCAGGGTGTATATTCCCAGTACATATCTATGAACACCAGCGGAGCAGCGGGAAGCCCCAGTGCTATTCTCGATTTGAGCGCAAACCCTAATTTGGGTTTTCTCACCCCGGCTGTTACATTCACCTCCTCCGTGGATGTTACCACTATACCCTCGCCGAAAGCTGGCTTAATAGTGTATAACCCTACTACATCCATCAGCAATGGGTTGTTTGGTGCAGGGTTTTACTACTGGTCGGGCAGCCAATGGGATTATTTATATAATAATTTAACAGGCCCTCAGGTAACCTCTGTTGGGTTATCAATGCCTTCCATATTTTCAGTAAGCGGTTCGCCGGTAACTTCCTCCGGCACACTCGGAGTTACATTAACTACTGAAACTGCCAATACTGTTTTTTCAGGCCCTTCAACAGGTTCTCCCGCAACACCTTCTTTCAGAGCATTAAGCTTGGCAGATTTACCAACACTAATACCAAACTCTGCATTGGCTCATTCAAGTGTAACATTTAGCGGAACAGGTGTAACCTTTACGCCTTCAGCAACCGTTGCTTTAGGGGGAACAGTAACTATCACCGGTACCGGAGGAACCGTAACATCAGTAGGCCCCGGAACAGAAGGCGGAACAGCTTCAGGCAGCAGCGGACTGACCTTTACCCCTAGCCCAATTACAGGAGCCGGAACTATTGCATTGGCTGCTCTAAGCCCATCACCGGCAGGAACCTATACCAGTACGACACAAGTCCCGGTGGTTACGGTAAATGCAGAAGGACAGGTTACCAATGTTAC
The DNA here is from genome assembly GCA_903916255.1 of uncultured Bacteroidota bacterium. Taxonomy (GTDB): domain Bacteria; phylum Bacteroidota; class Bacteroidia; order JABEUT01; family JABEUT01; genus JABEUT01. Next base: position 328 of record CAIWVW010000109.1, on the reverse strand, counting down.
TCAAACCAGTTTAAGCCATACGGGAACAGTAACTTCTGTAGCAGCAGGAGCGCCCGGAGCAGTTACAGGTACAAGCGGATTAACTTTCAGTGCAAACCCAATTACTTCAACTGGAACTATAGCTATTGCTACTGGAGGCGTAACCAATAGTATGCTTGCCAATAATTCTGTTACCATTAATACTACCGCCCCAATTACAGGTGGTGGAACAGTCGCTTTAGGAGGCACCCTTTCATTAGGGATAACAACTCCCGTTGCCGACAACTATGGAGGTACGGGCACTGGTACAGCACCCACGCAATATGGTGTAATTTATTCACCTGACGGA
>CAIWVW010000108.1 GCA_903916255.1 uncultured Bacteroidota bacterium | reverse complement strand
CCCCCCCCCCCCCCCGTTTTCATGATACGGCGACCACCGAGATCTACACAGGCGAAGACACTCTTTCCCTACACGACGCCTTCCGATCTCAGAGCATTGTGGTGTGCGGGAGATCGTGGAATTTGCAAGTGTTTCCCTTTTCAAAACAGTTTTGAACTTTTCGCCTCACTCAAAGGATACATTCTGAATATTCAACCGGTGAACCTTCAACATAAAAATTATTATTTCATTCATTCCTGGAACTCAAAAGAGGGAAATGGATTTTTACTATTGGACAGCATAGGGAAAGAAGCCCCGTTCAAGATTGAGCCACATTTCAATGATAAAGACGATGGCAAAAACATCTCAGGTATTGCAGAAGATAAATTCAAAAGGTACTGGATTGCAGGATTGGCAGGTGTTTGTGTGTTGAATGACAAACTTGAAGTTGTCAAACAATGGAATAAGAACACTTCAGGGGATGATAATTTAACCTATTACAGGACCGGGGCAATAACCATCTACCATGATACGGTTTGGATAGCCTCCAGGGACAAAGGCATAGACTTGTTTGATTTATCTTTTCATAAATTAATTCATTATAACCGCACGGACAACAGTGGTTTGAAGGATAACTTAATAAGCATGTTTTTCACTGATTCTAAAGGAAACCTTTGGCTTTGCGGTGACGGGGAATTATATAAGTACATACGAAGTACACGAAAATTCAAATCCTATAAATTAACTGATGAAGCAAATACCTGCAGTCCCCGCGATATAACGGAAGCAAAAAATGGCAATCTTATAATAGGATCTTTAAAAGGTGTAATTCAGTTCAACCCTATTACGGAAAAATCCACTTATATCCTATCCGATATCCTGCAAAAAGAACAGAACGTTTACTCAGTGGCAACTGATAAAAAAGGAGATATTTGGTTTCTGACAGATGAACACTTAATACACTATAAATGCTCAGAAAATAAATTTATACTTTTTGGGAAAGAGGACGGCCTTGACGTTGATAACGGAATATTTGAGTTACGCACTTTCAACGGAACCGATTTTTATATCTGCCAGAACGACCGGGTGATTAAATTTAATTGTGACAGTTTGAAACAACCGACTACACCGCCTTATCTTGTTTTCAGCATGCAGGTGAACGACAGCATTATTTATCCGGCCAATATTTCAGGTAATTTGAACTTAGCTTACAATAAGAATAAAATTCAGTTTGACTTTACAGGGGTTTCTTATATAAAGGCAGACCAAAATCAATATTATTATCAATTATCAGAAGTGGACAAACAATGGAATACAACTTATAAAAACTCTGTTTCTTATGCTAATCTTCCTCCGGGTAATTATACTTTTAATGTAAAAACCGTAAACTATGCAGGTATGTGGAGCGGAGAAAAAACCATAACGTTTGTTATTAACCCACCCTATTGGCAAAGTTGGTGGTTCAGATTAGTTTTTATAACTTTTATTGGTTCTGTTTTCTATGTGATTATCCGGTATATATCACAACGCAACCTGAAAGAAAAAATATTGCAGCTTGAAAAAGAAACGGCCATTGAAAAAGAAAGAAACCGCATTGCCCAGGATATGCACGATGACCTCGGAAGCGGGCTCACAAAAATTGCTATATTAAGCGAAGTAGTTAAAAAGCAATTGAAACAACCTGAAAAAGCGTCAGAGCAATTAGAGCGGATTTCAGATTCCTCAAGAACATTAGTAGATAATCTGCAGGACATAATCTGGATGCTCAACACCAGGCATGACCAACTCGAAAGCCTTGCTATATATATTCGGGAATATGCCACAAAATATTTTGAACAATCAGATATAGCTGTATTATTTGACTATCCCCAGCATATTGAGCCTATAAAAATTCCCGAAGAGCAACGGAGAAATCTTTTTATGGCAATAAAAGAATCATTGAATAATATTGCCAAACATTCCGGTGCTGACGCTGTTACTATTTTATTCAGAGCCGAAAAGGGCAAGGTTGATTTTATAGTTACAGATAATGGGAAAGGATTTGACATGAATGAAACAAGGCAGTTTGCCAACGGCGTTAAAAACATGCAAAGCCGGATGAAGCAGGCAGGAGGTACATGCATTGTCAATTCTACTGCTGGAAAGGGAACAATCATAACATTTACCCTATGTTTGTAATATCACATCATTTAGTGATTGAAGTTTGCTGCATACAAACATAATTTTGCATCCGCAATGATAAAAGTAGCCATAGTAGAAGATGTAAGGGATATCCGTGATGGGTTGCAGTTGCTTATTAACAGTAATAGCGAGTTCTCGTGTACCGATACATTTTCTACTGCTGAAGAAGCTTTGAAGCATCTTCCGGAGGAATTGCCTGATGTAGTACTCATGGATATCCATCTTCCCGGCATAAGCGGAATTGAAGCAGTGAAGAAACTGAAAGCACAATTTCCCAAAGTGCAATTTATAATGAGCACCATATACGAGGACGATGAAAGCATTTTTGAATCGTTGAAAGCAGGCGCTACAGGGTACCTGCTTAAAAAAACTCCACCGGCTAAAATTCTGGATGCAATAACTGAAGTATATTCGGGAGGTTCACCTATGAGTGCTCAGATTGCAAGAAAGGTTATTGCAGCATTCCAGAAAAAAAACCCTATTGACGAATCTACCGAACTCACTCCAAAAGAGAAAGAAATTTTAAAAGCGCTTTCCAAAGGTTTGCGTTATAAGGAAATTGCACTCGAAATGCAAATAAGCATGGATACAGTACGCACCCACGTCAGGCATATATATGAAAAACTGCATGTACAAAGCAGGATTGAAGCCGTAAATAAAATCTACGGCTCTAAATAGCATCACATCTTTTTGCGATTGACCGACAGGATTGGCTAACGTAATTTTGCGCAGCAGAAATCACATTTTAAAATCCACAAAAATGAAAAAAACAACATTTATTTTAGGAATAATTGGTGCCACCATAACATGCACCATCCGGGTTAAGGCTCAAGATATTAATCTATATGCAGGGGTTGTAAGTACGGGCGCATTTTCCGGAGACGGAGGCCCGGCAACTGCGGCATATTTCAACCAGATTACTGGAATAACAACCGATGCCAACGGAAATATTTATGTGGCCGACCAATACAATAATGAAATTCGGATGATTTCAAAATCCACGGGAATAATTACATCGGTTGCAGGTAATGGGTATCTGGCCGGAACGGGTAATGGAGGTTATACGGGCGATGGCGGCCCTACAACGGCTGCTGAACTTGCTTTCCCGTATGGAGTAAAAGTAGATGGTAACGGTAATATTTTTTTTACAGATTGCGGGAATGAGGTTATCAGGAAGGTTTCTTCATCGGGAATTATTACAACAATTGCTGGAAATAATGCCAAAGGCAATGGATATAGTGGCGACGGTGGGCCCGCAACTGATGCGGAATTAAACGGCCCGCAGGGGCTGGCTTATGATGCATTCGGTAATATTTACTTTGCCGACACCTATAATAATATTATTCGGGAAGTTACTTCAACCGGGACTATAACAACCGTTGCAGGCCATCACGTTTTAATCGGTGGATTTGGTGGCGACGGGGGGTTGGCAACTGCTGCCCTCTTAAATTATCCCTACGATGTAACCGTTGACAATTACGATGATTTATACATTGCCGATAATGGCAATAATGTAATCCGGTATGTAAATAGTACAACCGGAATCATTTCAACTGTTGCCGGTAATTATGCGCTGAGCCCTACAGGTGGCTATAGTGGAGATGGAGGCATTGCTACCAATGCCGAACTAAATGGTCCGCAAGGAATAACCGTTGACAATTCAGGCAACATGTATATAGCTGACTTTACAAACGATATTGTTAGGGAGGTTAATTATAGCTCCGGAATAATCAATACCATTGCAGGCATACCTCAATATGGCGGTTTCAGTGGTGATGGGGGCCTGGCTACTTTAGCTGAACTGCACGAACCTTCGAGGATTACAACTACGGTAAAAGAGATGTATATAGCTGATTGGGGTAATAATGTAGTTCGGGTTGTAAACCTTACTACAGGGATAAATGAAGTTACCGATAAAAACGACGTTACTATTTACCCTAATCCCGCTAAAGATAATTTATACATTCAAGTACAAAACTTTTCCACTGCAACTCTTTTAGATTTATATACTATTACCGGTCAGAAAGTAATGGAAATGAAAACAGGTGGGAAACAATTTATACAGCTTTCAACAGCCGGCTTTTCTTCAGGTATTTACTTTTTAAGGGTTGAATTCATTGATGGAAATTCTTCCTTTAGTAAAATTGAAATTAACAAATAGTATCAGCCCGTCACGAAAAGGATGAAAACGCGGGTTTCAATTAATCATAAAATATATTACGTCATGAAAAAACATATTCTTATCAGCATTGCATTTACTTTCTCCGTTTATTGTAATGCCCAATTAGGTTTATTGAACAGTGCTGAAAGTGGTGCAAGCAATACAGCCAATGGTGATGCAAGCCAAGCCGGGAGTGATGCCGTTAACAGCACGGTTAAGGGAATTTTCGGTTCAAAGAAAAAAGAGAAAAAGCAAGACACTGCTCAAGCTAGCCCCCAGAAGTCAAATAGCTCTTCCGGTTCAAGCGGACAAAGTTCAACTTCAGGAAGCAGCCAACAACCCGCACCCAATCCGACATTAAAAGCTTATTCTAATTATGATTTTGTTCCGGGTAATGATATTGTTTTTGATGACAATCTTTCAGATGGACAAGATGGGGAATTTCCTCCACATTGGAAACTTAACTCGGGTCAGGGGGTTGAAAATCCGGTCAATGGGAATCATGCTCTCATGCTTACGGATGGTAATTATGCTATTGTTGAACCCCGTATTAAAACCAAGAACTATTTGTCGGATACCTACACGATAGAATTTGATTATTATCCGCAGCCCGGTGGCCAGCCTATGGTGGTGCTTTTCAATATTGGCGACGATGCCAAACATATTTTAATTGGTGTGGATGGTTTAGTCCATACCGTCTATTTCGATAATGACCTTAACGCGAATTATCCGGGTGGCGGAGATAACTTTGCCGGACAATGGCATCACGTTGCAATAGCTATTAAGAATAAACAAATCAAATGTTATGTTGACCAATATCGCATACTTGTTATACCTGATTGTGGTTTTACTGCAGATAAATTAACTTTTGGTGGGATTGGAAGCCAGGACCAGCCAATCGTTTTTACTAATGTGCGCATTGCCAACGGAGGCAATATGAATATGCTTGATAAGATTATGAGTGACGGTAAATTTATGACTCACGCCATAACTTTTGATATAGATAAAGCCTCTATCAAACCGGAATCAATGGGATTTATTAACCAGCTTGCCCAATGGTTAAAAACCAACAGTTCTGTAAAGTTAGAGGTTGATGGTTATACTGACAATTCCGGCTCTGACGACCATAATAAAACGCTATCTCAACAAAGGGCAGAATCAGTAAAAGCTCAATTAGTATCAATGGGTATAGATGCATCAAGACTTACAACATCAGGATTTGGTTCCTCAAAGCCAATAAGTTCAAACGATACTCCTGAAGGGCGTTCAAACAACCGAAGAGTAGAGTTTGTTAAGACATAATTGATTTAATATTTTTGAATAGATTGGTTTTTGCAGTTATTAGCTATCCGGTTTATTAATTATTCTGAATCCAATAGATAGTTTGAATACACAACGAATTTTGTAATTAAATTTTAGTAACCACAAGATTACTTTTGTTGTGGTCTGACAATTATACTATTGATTTCTAAGCCTTTTAGAACAACTGCTTAGGACAGGGTGTGATCCGGGTGCTATTTCGGGTGCCAATAGGGTGCGATTTTAATTAACCCGTAAAAGTGAAAATGCTTGATTTGATTGTGATCCCGATGGGGCTCGAACCCATGACCCCAACATTAAAAGTGTTTGTTTTTAACCCCATTTCGTGCAAGTTGACTGCATTTTGCTGTAAATAGCTGCATATATCTGCAAATGCCTGCATGAATCGCACCCGAAATCGCACCCGGATTTTTTTGTTTACAGTATTGTTCCTGTCTGAACTATCATTCAGATAGTAATATTGTCATAATTCGACTTAACAAATCGAACCCACCATCACATCTTTTTGCGATTGACTAAAAGTTGCCTTAGAGATAGTTTTGCGTTCTCATTTCATTGCAATGAAAAGAATAATATTTATTGGCTTGCTTTTTCTATGTTTCACTATTGAAGCACAATCCTTCAAAAAATTAACCTTTTCGGGAACCAATCAAATTATCATAAACAATAATTCATTCCCTAATAAAACAATTGAATTTACCGATGGAAAAGGAGCCTGGTTCACCAAGACGGATGATGCCCATGCCAGAATTATAGTCAATGGTATGCTTAATGGTAAAGCCATCTCAATGGACATGGAAATTGACGGTAAAAGCGACAACTATGTTTTAACCTGTGATGCTAATGACCAATTTACTCCTTTCCACACTCAGTTTTATATTTTTATCAGCAAGGATGAAAACAGTCAGTTTATTTGTAAGCCTGAGAATGGAGAAAACATAAGTATCCAGATATCTTCATTTAACAATGAGAATTTCATTTGCAAAATTAGCGGTACTGTCACTTATAATGACCCTGATAATCCTTCAGGGGCATATCCTAAACTTCAAATAACTGGTGAACTGAATATAAAATTGCCTTCAGGTAATAGTTCTAAATCTGTCAGCAATTCATCGGGACAAACCTTTTCTGATTGCGACAATACTGTATATGATAAGTTGGTTGGGGCCGAAGACCGCTCTCCTACTGACTGCGAAAAGAAGTTGGACAAAAAAATCCGAGATGAATTGAGAGACGCATTTGCCAATGTAAATAATATTGGAAGTAGTTGGACGGTGACAAATGAAACTCCTGACAAAGAAATTATCGGAATAGCCAGGGGTGCCGATAAAGAATTTTATGATTATATAAATTCAGATGTAGGGCAATATTCCATTATGTTGTCACTAGACCCGAAATCACAGGAATATCAGGCGTTGCGGCAAAAAATGAATACTATTTCAACCGGAGCCAACGCAAGCAATATGAGTAAAATACAAGATTCAATAAATACGCTTATGCAAGGAATGCAACTAAAAATCACAGTTGGAATCAATCACTCTTCCGGTTTAACAAATTATGGGGAAAACTTTGGAAATATTTTTATAAATGGTATTGATAATGCGATAAGAGTTAATGGAAGTTCTATGAACGGTTCGTCACCGGAAACAGTGCTTTATCTGGGCAATTGGAAATCTGCTGTGATAAAAAAAGAAAGTGATGGAAGTTCCAAACTCAATAAAGACCCTGCCTATCCGAAAGAAGCGAAGTATTTATCGGTGCAATGCATTTATATCGAAATTATAGGATTACCCTCTGATGCCGATGCAGCGATAAAATATATTGACTTCTCAAAGTTGAGGGAGTTAATAAACTTTGTTCCTTAAACCAATTACGTTATGAATAGTAGAATTCCATATTTTATTTTTGCTGTATGTTTGATAAGCATTCCTGTATTTTCACAGGGTGATTCCTTAACTCAAAAATTGAAAAAAAACCTTGCTGCCAATACCCATCAGATAGATTCGGCGGAGCAAACAGAGGATGGAAAGTATATCCATGATGAACTGGATAACGGAATAAAAATAGGAGATACAATTTATATGAGTGCCAGGCAGTCGGAAGCTATGCAAAAAGCGTTAGAACAAGAATATATAATTGCAAAGCAAGAAGCTTTATTGCAAGTTCATATTGCAAAGATCACCCAAGATTGGCTCAATACCAACAGGGATATAATACAAATGGCGATTACACTTAATAATAATCTGAAAAAGGCCAACCGACGAGCTTTCATAGATAACTTCCCCGAAAATGACGGACCTCCGTCTTTTGATTTTCTGAATTACTGCAACGATTGCCATCCTGAGCTTTTGAGAACATACAGGAAAGAGTGTAATGAATACAAGGAGGAATATTTTCAGGTTTACCTGAAAGATTTTGTTCAAACTATAAAAATGCTATTGGAAGTGTTAAGAACAAACGCTGAATTATATTCACTTGCTTCAAGTATGGATATTAGTTTACCTGATGAACATAAATTTTATGATACCTATTTTAAAGTGATGAACGAGGACCCGAGTGGAAAACAACTTATGGATAATTTCCCTGAACTATTTCAACCTACTGAGGATGATGCAATGAAAAAAGTGGAAGGGTTTATGCGCGCCATGATTGACATAACCGATAAACACCTTATGAAAACCTATTTTAAGGATTATAAAAATTGTTTTCCTCTTATAAGTATTTATTTGAGTTTAGAGCGAGATTATGCCGTGTTAACGGGTTCATGTAACGAAGAAGATGGAGATTACTCCTTACAAGTATTAAGTCAACCCCTGGCAAAAATTACTGATGAATACGAATGGAGGTTAAACCAGGGTGATTTGCAGCAATTAGGAAATGTTGCCATGATTATCGGTATTGCAAGAGATGCGGCTGCATTAGGTGCAACCTATTTGGATTTTGATGAACTACTTAACACCGTTGAGAAACACGCCTATCTGAAAATTAACATTGACGGGCAATTAAAATTGCAGAATGACAAATCGAACAGTTCGAAGGGTTATCTGATAGCGCATGTAAAAGGAGAAGGCTACTTGGGTTTCCAGTGCGACTCGGTCAGGTGCCTCTATTTTATTCCAATTGACATTACAAATACCGATATCATCAAACTTAGCCAACCCGACCTACCCAAAAAAGGAATAAAAATGCAGGTGGTAGATGGGGAAGTTATCGGTGATTTTAACTCCCATTTAGTAACACCCCTTAACTATGAAATTGCCCCGAAACTCAGCATGAATTTTTGTCAGACAGATCAGGCAAAAAGTTATTTGCTTTTTAATTCCATAGGGCCAACAGGTACTGAAACATGGACATCACCACAACAGAATATACAAGAAACAGAAACGATAAACAATGCATTTATCGCCGCATTTAAAGCTGATAATTTTAAGGATAAAGGCGCAATGAAAGAAAAAGTAGTAGCACAAAAAGATTCCGCAAATAAATTGCTAAGCGAGAAAGGAAAACTTCAGCAGGCCGCCGCCGACTTAAAAGCAGGTAAAATTACCTATCAGCAATTCCAGCAAATTGAACAGGCATTTATGGCACGGGCAACTAATCTGAATGCAGGCGGAACCAATAGTATAGCAACTGAAATAAGGGGCTTTTCACTCGATTTAGACTGGAATCCCCAACAAGGCACTTATGTAAACCAAAGAATAGATGCCAAGCAGGTAAACCTCGGCCACGACGAACTTATTTATGGATATATTAATATTACTATTCTGAAAGGAAGGAAGGGAAATTGAAATCATACAAGTATAAATATTCACTATTAATTATCTTTGTTGGGAACACCTGAATAGTTAGACCCTGACAAACTATGTACCCTTCTTACAGAAAGCTGTTTCATTTTATTTTGTGTTTACTGCCGCTTATTTCATTTGGGCAGGAAAGCAACGGAAACCATTCTTTATTTTTTGAGGAGCCTTATGTTTTACAACGAGCAGAGTTAAATTCAGTAAAATGTATTTTTAAAGACAGCCACCACATTATGTGGTTTGGAACGGATAATGGGTTGTACAGATATGATGGGGTGAACTTGCGTTATTTCGGGCATAGAATGGGAGATTCAAATTCATTGCCGAATAATAAGGTTTTAAGTTTAGCAGAAGACAAGGAAGGCAAGTTGTGGGTTGGAATGATTGCAGAAATGGCAGAAATTGATTTGAATACTTTGCAATGCAGGACATTTAGTGCAGCAAATAATAGATTCGACGCCGGAAATTTCACCAATAAAGTTTGCATTGATGATTCCGGTAATGTTTGGGTAGGCAATAATTTTGGAATTTTTCTATTCGATAAAAAAAATCAACTTTTTAAAAATGTCTGGAATGATAAATTATCAGGTAACAATGCATCTTCTTATATATCTTCCATAGTGAATATTGATGCACACACACTGGCTGCATCAACCTTTCACGACCTTATTCTATTCAATAAAAACACATATTCATTTAAGCGAATTCAGGTCACAAATTTCACTCCGCCAAAAGATACCATAATCACTAACATTTTTCTCGACTCTAAACACAAACTTTGGATTGGAAGTTGGGGCTTCGGAGTTTATACATACAACCCGGCTACCGGAGAACTCACTAATGTTAAAGCATTGAATCCTTTATTAAATCACTGGTCAGACGATTATGTAACTTCTTTTTATGAAACTGTTTTTAATAAACAACGGTATATCTGGGTAAGCACCAGTGGAGGACTTATTAAATGCTTCATAGATGACAATAGCATTGTTACGGACTATGCTTTGATTGACCATGATGAAGCCAACAAACACAGTATCATTCCCGGTAAACTTGAAAGCCTTTATTTGGACAACGACAGAGCATTGTGGTGTGCGGGAGATCGTGGAATTTGCAAGTGTTTCCCTTTTCAAAACAGTTTTGAACTT
>CAIWVW010000107.1 GCA_903916255.1 uncultured Bacteroidota bacterium | reverse complement strand
GTGCCATCTATTTTTATTTACACTATGGGTGGCATTAAAGCCTACCACGATATTTACGACCGGAGGGAAACACTCCCTTTAACTAACTTCAATGAAGTTTATAAATTGCTGATAGAATTTACAGGGGATATTAATACCCGAAAATTTTAGGCAAACCTCCAATGCCCATTCCATTTGGGATTTATCTGCGCTTCAAATCCGGCTTTATCAAAATCGGATGATATTTTAATACTTACGATTCCTTCTGTGTCAGTCAAAAATTCAACTACTTCCCAATCTTTGGCAAACCGATTTGCCAATTTGCGCAACTCCATATAAATTTCCGGATTAACCGCTTTTATAGAAAGGCGTTCAATATCCAATAGTGTTTTTAAATCTTCCTTTCGCGCTATTTTGGTTACACCATTTGATTTATATTCATACTTTTCAATAATCGTCATATTTTATGCTCCCCTATGGGTAGTTGGTATTTAAGTTTTAGTTTCTGCCATCCAGGTAATCCGCAATTTTATGCAATTCTTTGGTTTTTTTGCCAGGAAAGATCCGAATCAATTGCTCTTCAGTTACTGAAAAAGGATCATCAATATGTTTCTTTACAATATTGTAATATTTACGTTGCATCAATTTCTCATAAAGCGCATGCAAGGGATAGTATAAAATAAGAACCGGCAATGGCAAAGCAATTAATGCGATAAATATAAAAGGTAATAAATTCTGTATAGTTAAAAACATCTTTATTAAGCCGTTCAGGTTAAGCAAAGAAACAAAACACAAATTCAGTAAAGCCTGATGGATTGCCTAATTGATTATGATATTTTACACTTGTGCAAATGATAATTCTCAACCCATGCAACCATTTTTATAATCCCTCGTCTTCAATTATCAAGGGTTCGGGTTCTTATCTATCTTTGCCTGGCTTATTTCATATATGTCATCACTTATATCTGTTTAAATGCTCTACCTCGTCCCTACACCCATCGGCAACCTGGAAGATATTACGCTCAGGGCTTTGCGAGTATTACGCGAGGTAAACCTAATTTTAGCGGAAGATACGCGCAAGACTTCCATTCTGCTTAAACATTATGAAATAACCACACCCATAATTGCTTATCATCAGCATAATGAACACCACCTTACGGCACGCATAGTTGACCGTATTGCCAATGGCGAAAGCATAGCTATTGTAACCGACGCCGGAACGCCCGGCATATCCGACCCCGGTTTTTTACTGGTTCGCGAATGTGTTGCGCAAGGCGTTAAAACGGAATGCCTGCCCGGCGCTACTGCGTTAATTCCCGCATTGGTTAATTCCGGATTGCCCTGCGACAAATTTTACTTTGAAGGCTTTTTACCTCACAAAAAAGGCAGGAATAAAATTATGGAATCATTGAAAGAGGAAGAAGTAACGATGGTGTTCTATGAATCGCCTTTCCGATTGTTAAAGACATTAGAATTGTTTGCCGCAACCTTCGGCCCCGACCGGAAAGCAGCCGTATCGCGGGAGTTAAGCAAACTGCACGAAGAAAATGCGCGAGGTACGCTTGCGGAACTTATAGCGCACTTCTCAACTGCAACTATTAAGGGTGAAATAGTTATAGTGGTGGCAGGCAAAGAGGATTAACATTTTTTAACGGTCTTTTGCTCCTTATTCCTCCATTCTTTGCATATTTGCACTTCAAAATTTAAAATCTCATGACTATGAATCATAAAATAACGTTGGCAGCAGTTCTTTGTTCTGCCATGTTCAGCTTCACTTCTAAAGCGGGTTCTTTACCGGCCGATACCAACAAAATGGACTCGAAAGGCCAGAAACAAGGATTATGGATTGAAAACCTGGGCCCGACAAAATGGCAAGGTAACTACGTGGATGGCAAAAAAGAAGGTATTTGGGTTAGCCATCATACCAATGGCATTTTAGATGAACTGATGACCTACAAAAACGGCCTGCGAAACGGAGCCGATTATAATGTGGACAATAACGGATATTATCACAGCGAAAGAAATTACACTAACGATACTCTTGACGGAGTGGATATAGAATACTCGCCGGGCGGAAAAGTTACCGCTGAAAAGAATTACAAAATGGGTGTTCTTAACGGTATTTACATGATGTACAGCACATCGGGAATGGTGGGCGAAGAAGGCATGTATAAAATGGGTAAAAAGGAAGGCGATTACAAATGGTATTACTCCGACGGAAAGATTGCATCTAAATACCATTACACAAATGGAATACAGGACGGGCCATTTGAAAGTTACTATGAAAATGGCAACCTGTTGAGTAAAGGAATACACGTAAAAAACGTATATGAAGGAGAATACGATGAGTTTTTTGAAAATGGCAATGCTAAGAAAGTGGGGCATTACAAAAACGGAAAAGAAGTGGGCGAATGGAAAGAATGGGCTGAAGATGGCCGTTTGAAAGTGCAAGGCGCTTACGCCGATGGTAAAAAAACCGGGAAGTGGACCGAATATAGTGACGACTTTACCCAGTTAACCACCACCAAATATTCCGATGGAAAATTAGTGGGCACCCCTGAAGTGAAAAAGGTAACCCCTCCGCCAATACCTCCGGGTGCTGCTTCTGCTGATAAAAAAGATGATGGTAAGAAACCAACACCGGTTCCCGCACCAACTGCACCGAAGAAATAAACCAATAAATTGTGAATGCTGAATTGTAAATGGTAAATGAAACTACTGTTTTAATTCAGCATTTACTTTTAAACCAGTTTCTCCTTTATTAAATATTCCGCTATTTGAACTGCATTAGTGGCTGCGCCTTTACGAAGGTTGTCTGCAACTATCCAAATATTTAATGTGCGTGGCTGCGATTCATCCCTGCGAATACGCCCCAGAAAAACTTCATCGCGGCCTTCTGCGTCTATAGGCATTGGATAGAAATTTTTGAATGGTGCATCTATCACCATCAAACCCGGACTATTGGCAAGAATTTGTTTCGCTTCCGCCAATTCGAATTCATTTTCAAACTCCACATTCACCGCTTCGGAATGCCCGCCCTTAACAGGAATACGCACACAGGTAGCAGTTACGTTAATATTATCATCTCCCATTATCTTTTTGGTTTCATTCACCATTTTCATTTCTTCTTTGGTGTAATCATTTTCCAAAAACACATCTATATGCGGAATAACATTCATATCAATGGGGTGGGAATAGGCTTTTGCTCCTTCTCGGCCCGCTCTTTCATCCATCATTTGTGAAACACCCTTGTGTCCTGTGCCCGACACAGACTGATAGGTAGAAACTACAATCCGCTTTATTTTATATTTTTTATGCAGCGGATATAAAGCCACCACCATCTGTATGGTCGAGCAATTCGGATTGGCAATAATCTTATCGGCTTTGGTAAGCACATTCGCGTTCACTTCAGGAACAATAAGTTTTTTGGTTTTATCCATTCTCCATGCTGAAGAATTATCAATTACGGTTGTTCCGGCTTCAGCAAAAAAGGGAGCCCATTCCAGTGATACACTTCCACCGGCCGAAAATAAAGCAATATCAGGCTCAGCCTTAACAGCCTCTGTAAGGGAAATTACTTTATGGCTTTTTCCCTTAAAAGTTACTTCCATACCAACCGATTTTTCCGATGCCACAGGGATAATGGTATCTACCGGAAAATTACGTTCCTGCAATACATTCAGCATTGTTCTGCCAACTAAACCCGTTGCGCCTACTACAGCTACTTTCATTTTGCTTTTTAGTTTTTGCAAAAGTACTGTTTTGGAAGGATATATATTTGCATTCCTACTCCACTATCAACTTCCCGCTCGAAATAAACACTCCGGTTTTCGTATATACTTTATACAAATACATTCCGGCAGTATGTGTGTTTAAACTTATTTGGTTATTGCCTTTTGTCAGGTCGGTAGTGTAAACAAGTTGCCCAAGCAAATTGTATATCTCCATGTGTGCATTTTCATCCGAGTTTTGTAAAAGAACGGTAAAGCTGCCATTATTCGGATTTGGATATACTTTCAACGAAGCAGGATTGTTGTTACTTACCGAAGGAACGGCATCTAAAATAGCCTGATAGGTTGGAGATTCCCAAACGCCTCTTCCATAAAAGGAAACGCGAACAACGCTATTAGCCGTGCCATCGGCATACATCATCAGGTCGGTTATCCAGCATGTGTTAGGTAAGCCCTTGGAGAAGTTGAGCCAGTTTGTCATCGTGGTATCCTTATACCATACGGCATCTGAAGTTGCAATATAAATTGCTTCATTCGTGCTATACACGTCATGAACCATATCGACAATATTAACCGGAGGTAAAAGATGGGTTATGTTAGTCCAGCTTACACCTCTGTTACTGGAACGGAATACACTGCTGCCTGAGGACAAATAAACAACATTTGTATCGCTTTTAATAACTGCAATGCAGTCGCCATTGGCGGTTGACATTGGTGCATTGGTGCGGGTCCAGGTGGGGGTTGAACTCAATGCGTTTTTTGAATAATAAAAATGTTGATTGTAATCTACAGCATACACTATGTTGGCATTAAATGGCGCAGATGCAATTGCCGCCAAAGGCTGATTGATACTGGATATTTTGGTCCAGGCAGGCAGATTATTTGTCAGCCCTGTTGTTCTGTAAACATCTGAATCGGCAATAAATGCCACATCGGTTTGCGTAGGCGGAAATGCTACCAAATTAAAATTGGTAGAATCGCGCTGCGGGTAGTTCAAGGTCCAGTAATTGGTGATAAACTGCTCGCGGTAATCTCCACGCATATCATAAAAGGTAGTGCTGTCCGTATAATCGAATGCCATAGCATCGGTAAAATCTCCGCCGACATATGTTTCCCATGGCTGAGAAACAGCTTTGTCGTAAAGTATGCCGCCGTTATCCTGCAAACCGGCAACTATAAGGTTTTTATCAATGGGGCTATTCGCAGCATGGTAACATTCAGAAGTGGAAAGGCCGTTGCTTACCGGGGTCCAGTTTTGGGCTCCGTCGGTAGTTTTCCAAACACCGCCATCATTGGCATTATAAAGTATAGTTGGGTCGAGCGGATTAAATGCAAAGTAGTGCATATCGCAATGCACACCTTCCCACCAGCCCCAATTAGTAGCCCAATGAACACCACCGTCGGTAGATTTCCAGCAACTCTCAGCAGAAATGTAAATGGTATTGGTGTCGGTTGGAGAAACTATAATAGCATAGTTATAATTTCCTTGATAATATTGCCCGTAGTTTATGGAATCATATCCATTCAAATCGCAGGAATCGGCAGGTTTTACAATTTTAAAAGTCTGACCACTGTTATCCGATTTAAGTAACGGTGTGCATAACACACTGTCGTTACCAACAAATGTAACATAAACCATATTAGTATCGGCTTTTGTCACCCCAATTCTGCCGCCGCCCTGCAATGATAATACAGGGCCGGGAAGCGCAATAGGCGTCCATGTGCTGCCCATGTCATTCGACACATAAAATGCAGTCATTGATGCGGCATACAGCGTATTAGTTTTTGCTCCGGGTTTAAATTGCATATCGGTAAAATTATCTCCGACATAGGTTTCGGTCCATGAAGTACCGCCGTTTGTTGTTTTCCAGATACCATCATCGGTTGCAGCAATAAGCGTGTTATGGTCGTAGGGTGACATTAATATTTCTACAGCTAAACGTGTACCGATACCGGTATTTGCAGCAGCCCAGGTAGCGCCGCCATCCGTGCTTTTCCATATTCCATAATTATCGGAATAATAGTTGGCATCCCCGGTTCCAAGGTACAAAATGTTGTCGTTGGTATAATCAATACAAACAGAAGCAGCCGTACCGCTGGTATTTCCAAAGGCTGCGCTGTCAGTTCCTGTAGTGTTCCATGTGTGCATACTATCAAGGCTAACAAACAGACCGCCCCCTGAACTGGTAGCATATACTTTCAACGGATTTGTCGGGTCGAATTTAATTTGCTCGATACGGCCGATGCCATTGATTTGCCAGTAGCTGCTGTCATACGGAAATTCAATCGGCCCGATTAATTTCCATTTGCCTTCTATCTGGGCGGTTGAAGTTTTTGCATTCATCAACAAAAACAGTGAAGCAAGAATATAGAGTAGTTTTCTCATGTTACTTTATGTTATTTGTCGGGTTAGCACTACGGGCATTCTTGCGCAACTGAAAACGCTGATATGGAAATAAAATACTTCCATTGTTTTGCACATAGGGCTTCACCTGCATTTGCCAGCGCTGGAATTTTTTGTACTCGAAACTATACGGTATGTTTTTGCTTTTCACATTATCATTACCGCCACGTTCAAATTTTTCATTCTCGCCTTGGGGCTTTTCGCGCCCTTTCCAATAGGAGTTAAAAGCTTTAACAGCTTCAAAGTAATTGGTGTTGGTGTCTTTCATCATCGCTATCCAGTATGGATGCGCGGAGTAATCTTTCTGTTCGCTTTTTTGTGCATTTGCATTCCCGGAAAGGAACGTAAAAAACAAAGCAGCGCTAATGAACAGGAGTGTTTTTTTAGTCATTGGTGGTTGGTATTGGTATGTATCCTATAAATGAAGGATTTTCAAAAATAGGCAAAATTAAATTTATAGAAATAAATTCACCGCTGCTCATCCAAGGAGGGGCATTAGGGTTATTTAAATAAAAGGCTAATCACCCCCGAAGCGGATTTTTTAACGGCAGTGAATAGTTTGTCTTTAATATCGTGAGGGTCCTTTTGAATATTAATGGCTGCATCAATCCCTTCAGCTATCAATAATTGTATTATTCCGGTCTTTTTTTCTTTGCCTTTTTTAAAGCTGTCGCCAATTATGCTTTTAATGGCTATTTCGCCTATGTGTTCGGCAATGTAGTCGGTCTGTGCATTTATTTCTTCCCCTTTAGCTTTGCATTTAAGCGCCAGTTCCGCCTTTCGGCTTTGCAATTCCTCCAATGCGTTCATTTTAGCTGCCATACTTAGTCGTTATTGGTGTCAGTTTGTTCTAAAATCTTCCTGATGATATAATTCCTTACCCGTTTTCTGCCTGCTGTTGAAAAATACCAAAGGAGCAGCAAGTAAAACACAGCGGAAATAAGGAATCCCAGCCCATAGCTGTGCACCCATTGCCCGATAAAAAACGACAGGGCTATAAATACGGAAAGAAAAACAAGTGAAATAAGTATTACCCCTATAATAGCCGCAAAAATAATGGATGCTACTTTGGCAATATATTCTATTACGGATAGGCGGGTATGCTCGGTTTTTAACTCGATATATTCCAGTATTTGAGCCTTCAGGGCTTTAAGAGGTTCTTCTGTGTTGATGTCCATTGGTTTATTTTATGCACTAAATTTACGAAATAAGCACGACATGGCATTTTTAGCAGTGAGGGATGTCATATAAATGGGGTAAATAAATCAGGCTTAAAGAAAGATTCCTCACTTCGTTCGGAATGAC
>CAIWVW010000106.1 GCA_903916255.1 uncultured Bacteroidota bacterium | reverse complement strand
TTTATCCGCTAATATTTCTGAACGAATAATCAGAACTATCTGCTCTTTTTTTAAGCACCTCCAATATTCTTGAATAAAGCAGTTTCGTATTAAATGGCTTTGAAATATAGCCTTCCATGCCTGCTTCATAGCAACGGTCTTCTTCCGCCTGCATAACATGGGCTGTTGTAGCTATAATAGGCATGTAGCATTTTGGCACAGGCAGTTTTTCACGAATGTAACTCGCCGTTTCATACCCGTCCATTTCGGGCATTTGTATATCCATCAACACTATATCATAATCGGTTTTCTTTACCTTTTCGATAGCTATCATGCCGCTGGAAGCTATTTCAACGGCCCATCCCCAGTCCTCCAATATTTTTTGCGCCAGCAATTGGTTCATGGCATTATCTTCCACTACCAGCACTTTCAAGCCTGTTATTACTTCCTCATTTACATTACTAATGGTTTTGTTTGCAGGATACGGCATATTTCCTCTTACTTTTTTATACCTAACACGGAAATAAAAAACCGAGCCTTCACCTACTTTACTTTCTACGGAAACACTTCCTCCCTGCAATTCAGCCAGCTGCTTTACAATAGCCAGCCCGAGGCCTGTTCCTCCATATAGCCGCGCAGTGCTGTCGCTGGCTTGTGTAAATGCATCAAATATATCGTTCAACTTATCCGGGCTTACTCCTATTCCGGTGTCTTTCACCGAAAATTCCAGCGCCACCTCATCGGCTTCATCCGACAATTTCCGAACACCAATATTAATGGCGCCCTTATCTGTAAACTTCACCGCGTTCGATAAAAAGTTGAGCAAAATTTGTGTCAACCGGTTTGGGTCGCCTACCACCACGGCGGGAATTGTATTATCGACCGTAGTGGAAAGGTCTATCCCTTTTTCAATAGCCTTCGGCGACATCTGTTCTACGCAAACAGACAATATCTGCGAAAGGATGAACCCCTTTTGCTCTATTCGCATTTTACCCGCTTTAATACGCGATATATCGAGTATGTCATTAATTATTATCAGTAAATTATCACCTGATGTTTTAATGGCTCCCAAAAATTTCCGCTGTTCCACATTCATCGGTGTATTTAGCAAAACATCCGTGAAGCCTATAATTGCATTCATAGGTGTCCGGATTTCATGGCTCATGGTGGCCAGGAATTTTTCACCAACTTGTTTGGCAAGTTCTGACCTCACCGCATTCTCTTTTGCTTTTTGAAGTTGTTCATCCACTTCTTTTTTTTCGGTTACATCTCTGAACATGGTGATGGATTGCACATTGCCGGGATTGCGTATAAAACGGGATGTAAACTCTATATCCAACCTCTTTCCATCTTTGCGGACTATTTTTGTTTCCCCTTTAAATTCATCCGATTTCTTATTCAATGCATATTCTTTTTGTTTTGGGAAAAGATGCAGTGAGGATGGCATCCGCATTATTTCTTCCATGCTGTAACCATATATTTTGCAGGTGGCCTGGTTCACATAAACTATTTCACCATTCTGCGAAATGATAACACCTTCGCCCATTTCGCTTTGTGCTTTCAATAAAGTTTCATACAGTTCCTTCTGGCTTCGCAATGCGTTTACGGCTTGTTTTTCTTCCTGTGTTTTTTTCTCCAGGTTACCCACCATCCGGTTGAACGATTCCGCCAAAAAACCAATTTCATCTTCCGAATATACCCTGGCCCGGCTGCTGAAATTGCCGATGGCGACTTTGCGCGCAATTTTCACAATTTCATTTATACCTTTGGTTATGGCCCGGCTTACTGATATGGATAGAAACAGCCCGGTCAGTTCTACCGTAAGTGCAATGGAAAAAAGCAGTTTTAATATCAGGTGTTCCATCCAGCGCGAGCCGTCGCCAAGGGAATAGGAGAAATTATCTTCCTCCTCTGTCAATTCCTTATCGAGGTTTTGAATTTTTTGCGAAGTAGCATTTATTTCGGCAGCCGATGCCTTACCCGACATGATTTGTTGGTGCAACGTTTCGCCCGATTTTTGCAAAACATTAATCATAGAATCAGCCCGTACCCAATAAATTACAGCTCGTTGTATATAACTGTTGTTGTGAAAACGGGTTAATAAACTTATCACTCCGTTAATATCATCGGGGTGAATCCTTCCTTCCGCAAAACCTTTGAAAGCCTCCTTCACATCTGGCACAGGTTTACTTAATGAAAGCCGAGCTTTATGGTCGCCCAGCGGCACAGCCAGCAAATTAAGGTAATGCTGGTAATCCATTTCTTCGTGTGTGTATCCGTATTTTTGCAGGCTTGAAGCCGCTTCCTTTTCTGCCTTCGACCAGAGGCCCTCGCCTCCCACCAGTGCCCTGGTAGCTGAAAGGGTATGAATAGTAAAATTAAGGGCATATAACTCCACCCCTATCAATGCAGCCATAATACCCACTACAAAATATAATTTTTTTGTAAGGGATACATTCCGGAACCACTTGAGAAACGGAATATTCTTCACCCGGTTTATTATTAAGGGGAATTAATAAATACACACTAATGCAATGGCTATTTGCTTCCTATCTTTATACAAAAATACCATTAAATAGTTACAGAAACAATCAACCCAATAAAATAAAAAAAGACTCTAAGGTATTAATATGATTAGCAAGGGGAAAACAATATTACTGACCCCTCATAATCTCCCGCCAGGGGCGAAAATATATTTGTTCCTATTTCTGAACTATTACCTTCCCTTCCCCAAGCAAACTGCCGTCTTCATTTAAAACACGGTATAGGTAGATTCCGTTGGGCTGGTTGCTTAAATCAAACGAATAGTGATTAGTGGATAGTGAATGGCTTGAGGAATACACTTTTTCTCCAAGCACATTATAAACTTCAACTGATGACTGACCACTGACAACTGATGACTGAATAGTAAAAATGCCGGTGGAGGGGTTTGGGGAAATAGTAATATTGCCAAATACATTCTTAACCGTATTTATACCATTTATAAAAGTTGTATCTAAACTAAAAATAAGCCCGTCACCATTAGCGCCCCCCTCAGATACCATTCCATAAAATACATTATTATAAAAGACCATTGAACCCTGGGGAAACTGACCATTACTTCCATTGAAATTTACTAATTGGGTGTATCCTGACCCATTTGTATCAATGGAAATAATGCACCCTTTACCGTCTGAGCCGCCATTCTGAATCATTCCATACAATTTCCCCCCTAAAAGAGTTACATCGCCAGTTGGCCATTCACCCTCAGCTGATGTAAAACTATGTATATTTTTATATGCGCTTCCGTCTGTTTTTATGGAAAATATATTACCAAAAATATATGAACAATATGAATCGTTCGTCATTCCATATAAGGTATTTCCTGATAGGGTTAATGAGCCAAAAGGATAGGCATCTCCATATCCTTCATTAAAATCATATATATCCGCATATCCTGTGCCATTTGTATCAATGGAAAAAATATTTCCATAGTGAAGCGTGCCTCCATAAAAAGTCATTCCGTATAACGTGCTTCCGGATATAGTTAGTGAACCTATAACAGGCCAAGGGTCTTCGTGGTAAAGAAAATCAAAGAGGTCTTTAAATCCAGTTCCGGTAGTGTCAACAGAGAACACGCAGCCCCAATGATTCGCACCGCCATATTGTGCCTTGCCAAATAATTTATTCCCCGACAATACCAGTTTTCCATAAGGATTATCAGCATTTATAGCACTGAATTGAGTTAAAATCTTGTATCCGGTTCCATCAGTATGAATTGAAAAAATCACGCCGCTATCACTTATTCCTCCTCTATAGGTTGTTCCGTATAGTATGTTTCCTGAAAGAGTTAAGGTTCCTTCCGGATAAGAACCATCAGTATCATTAAAATCGAATAAGTCCTTATAATTACTACCATTAGTACTTAAAGAAAAAACACACCCATTTTTGCTCGCGCCTCCTATGGGCGTTACTCCATACATTGTATTCCCTGAAACAGTGAGGTTTCCTAAAGGAAAATTGCCCTGAGGGTTACTTGTATTATTAAAGCTAAGAAGGACATTATATTGTGCCTCGACTAATCTAATTCCTAAACATAAAAATATGTTAAACAATATAAATAGTTTTTTCATGGTTCAATATTTTAAATTATAACTCAAAGGTAATCCATATTATTGCGTGTTATAGCCACAATTATTATACGGTGGGTTTGATTTATTAAACGGTAGGTTTTGGGGGTTTAATGGTATTATTTTACAATTGCCCTTATTCCCAAACATATTATAAATCGTTAACTACCTATGGTAGACTATCTACACACTCACATACTCCGCCTTCTTAGCCTCAACAGTTTTGATAAGCGATTGCAGAATGAATTTGCCATCGGTATTGCCGAGGTACTCATCGGAAGCCCTTTCAGGGTGGGGCATCATGCCAAATACATTTTTGGTTTCATTGCAAATTCCGGCAATATTTTCGAGTGAACCATTCGGGTTGGAGTCGGGCGTAATTTTGCCATCCTCATCGCAATATTTGAAAAGAATTTGCCCGTTTTTGTTTAGTTTTTCCAATGTTTCCGCATCGGCAAAATAACGGCCCTCGCCATGTGCAATTGGGATAGTCATCACTTTTCCTTTGGGTATGCCGCTAGTGAGTGCAGTATTATCATTCTGAGCTATCAGGTGTATATTTTTGCAGGAATAATGTCTGCCCGAATGTGGTTGAGTGTTCAATAAAAGTGCGCCCGGCAATAGCCCTGCTTCGCATAAAATTTGAAAACCGTTGCAAATACCAAATACAAAACCGCCGTCGCGGCTAAAGGATGCCACTTCATTCATAATGGGAGAATATTTTGCTAAAGCTCCGGCACGTAAATAATCGCCGTAGGAAAACCCTCCGGGAACAATAATGGCATCGCACCCTTGCAGGTCGGTATCTTTATGCCATAGCGGAACTGCTTCCTGCTTGAATATATTTTTAAGTACATAAATAGTATCGTGGTCGCAATTGGAACCGGGCACTATAACTACACCGAACTTCAACATTTTTGAATGGATTTTATGCTGCAAATATAGGTAAAAGAGCGCTATAAGAGATGTATGTCTCGCAAAGAGGTAGTGTCTCAGTTTGAAAATAGTTTATTTGTCCCTGTAACAAACAACATAATTTTAATGTATAACCTATAGGGTTAATCTTATGAAAAAACCGGTTTAACGATTTTTAACAACCCTTTGTGAGAAAATACCCTATATTTGATGTTGTTAAGATGATGTTAAGAATGAATTTTGTCATGTTATAATTTAATAAGCATCATATTCTGATTTCTAAAATAGTTTTACATTTGTACCGTCTCATTACAAAAAAACCCAAGATATGCCAACCATTGAAGAAGAACGCAAGGTAAGACACTTACCAGTACATGGTGGCTTTTATCACTTTCACCACCCGATACATCGGGGATTTATAGTTAGAAGCTCCATTGATGATGATTTAAGAAATGAAATTAAAATCATTTCACGGGAAATGAAGGAACAGAGAAACGATTCCAACAAGGCTCTTTTTTCCACATTATTGACCTTTATCTTAGCGAGTTACATTGAGAATAGGATTACGTTTACAGTAGAGAATAAAATCAATGAGCAATTAACAGAATTGTTTAGATAATTATGGCAGAGGGGGAAATAACAAAGGCGGAAGCGGATGACACAAAGGGCAAAGGCCCTAATAAAGATTCAAAAGACCCGCTTCACGAGGCAATACCTGAAGACCTACTAAAAGACTTACCTGAAGACCAAAGGAAAATTATTCAAAGAATAACATCCTTTCAAGGTATGATGCCTTTGCCCAATCCTATTGCATCTAAAATAACTCCTGAGCATATTACCAAAGTCTTAACAAATGCAGACGAAGAAGATAAGCGGGATAGGCAAGAGAGAAAAGATGAACGAGGGCATAATTATAAAATAATGGTTACGGCACTTATTTTTGTACTATTAGTCGGAGGATTACTCATTTACTCAAAACAATTTGAAATATTAAAATATTTCGTCACCGCTGTTTTTACTTTTGCGGGTGGATTCGGAGTAGGCAAATATTATGACGGCAACTCATAATATCTCCATTATTTATCGGTCAATTTAACAATATCCTCTATTTCCATAATGTCATTGGTTAATCCAGCTTCCATTGCAGGAGTAACCCGCAAAGTCTTATGAATCCTACAAAAATTGTAGTAAGTAAAGTGTAATGCGATTGCGTGGCAATGGTTTTCTACCTTCTTACTGAAAGCATTTGTTAAGCGGGTAAACCTTCTCATGTGCATTCTCATAGTCAAGTTTTGGCGTTCTACGTGGCTTGTGCTTATATGCTTCGGGTCGGGCGAACCGATTACTTGCTTTTTGATTGCTCCAGTACAAGCGGCAGGGCTATACCTACGTGAATCCTCTTTGCTTACTGTTGCATATACCTTATGAAGTTGGGCAAAGTCTATTCCTTGTGGGAACGCATCTTCGGTAGCTTCCAAATATGCTTTTAATCCGTCCGTAGTTAATTGTATGTGATTCTTTACCCTACTTGCAACATCATTCATAAACTCATGTGCGCTTTCATAATCCCTGTTACCTACATAATAGGAAATAATTAATTTAGTATCGCTGTCTATCGCTGTCCATGTCCAAATGTCACCTGCCTCTCCGTGCATACCTTCGGGAACATTTTTTTGCTTGCTATATACGAAAGACCATATCTCATCACATTGCACTCTTTTAGCTTTTACATTCTTTACTTGTTCGTCATGGAACTTCTGACAGGCTTTACCAGTATCTACAAGTAATTTAGTAACCGTGTTAATTGAGCAACCCGTTATTCTTGATATAGCCCTAAGACTACTACCCTCAACAAGTAAGTTAATGATTTGCACTCTTTTATTTAATGGTAATACGTTCATAGCGTCTGAATTAGGACACAAATATAATACTTATTCTTGACTTGTCAAGCATAAAGTTCATTTACATTGTTATATCATTGGTTACTTGATTATTATATTTTTTACGTACAGACAATAACAGATACTAACATCCGAAGATGTAATTTTTTTTAGAACTTTTTAGGGAAAAGATGTTGAAGGGAACAAAAAATGATATATCTTTGTCCTGCGTTCTAAAAATAATTGCCCCCTAAGGCTCTGGCGAACCCTGAAAGTACATAGGTAGAAAGCCTAATGCACTATGCAGTTGTCGGGGGCAATACGGTGGGCGGAGTTTGGTTTTTCACCATATTTTTAGTGTTGTAGCACTTGGCTTGTTCAGCCACTCTCCGCCAATATCTGTTTAAAGTCTGACAATCAGACTATTACTGTTTTTTTTCCTTATAATCTGCTGGTAAATATTCTGTTTTAGGTGTATTATCGTCATTAAATTTGTCAGGCGTACCATATAGCCATCCTTTGCCGCCCCATTCAGCACGTTTTAGTTTTCCTTGTTCAGTTAATTGCTGTAAGGCATTAGAAATAGCAGTTAAATATCGTACTTTAACCTTCCCCGTAACATCAGGGTACTTAGCCCTGACTATTCCGCCAGAAGTCATTAACTTAACATCAGGCGAATCTACTGCCGCAAAACTCACTTTTGACCATTCAGGTTTTAAAGTAATTTTATTGTCTCCGTTATTAACAGAGGATAATTCAACAATACTCTCCCCCAAAACAATGTCAAGGTTATGGATTAGTTTGGCTAATCTTTCATTTTCCTTTAGATTATCTTCATAGGATTTCTTTAGTTTTGCCCGTTCCTTTCTAAAAAGGTTAGTTGAATCATCAATTTGTGCCATCTTGTTTTTTTTGAAGTCAGCGCAAATATAATACTTATTTATATACTAAGTTAGTTTTTTATGAAAATATTTTTTTGCCTATGTTTTGTAGTTGTTTTTACGGTTGTTGTATAGTTGTACTTTCATATCATCATTTTGGGTAGTACAATAGGTTATATACAGCCCATTTGTGTAGTTTATTAAAAACAACATAAATCTATTTATTGAGAAAATAGAGGGTAGTGGGTCATTTAAAAAAAATCACTTACTCCAACGCTTTTTAGCCGCCTTTTGGGCTATTTCCTTGCGTTTCTTGGCTGAAAGTTTGGAAGCACGGGCTTTGCCGCCTTTTAAACCGCCTAATCTCCCTAATGCGACCGCAGCGGGATTCTTACCCTCGTCAGGATTTGGCTCTGTTGCCTCTCCCGTTAATAGGTCTGCAATATATTTTGCACGTTGGTTTGTGTCCTTCGGTCTTTTGGGTTGTCGCATGGGGCAAAGATAAACACTATATATTTACCTCCGCAAAAAATAAAAATTCAAACTGAGACACTACCCGCAAAGACGCAAAGCCCGCAAAGAAAATACAGATTTAACTCAGCGGGCTTTGCGTCTTTGCGAGACCGATTTGGAATCTTACCGGCCTAGAAAAACATGCTGATAATAACGCCTCCCAATAAAGACAGGAATATTAATTCAGGGATTAATTTGGCGCGGGTTTTTAAAAAATATGCAGCCAGTACAAATGAACCCGGAATAGCTACTATGGAAAAAGCGCGGGAATCTTTTACGGGACAAATTAATACCGAAGCGGCTGCTATAAGAATGAACCACAGCATGAGTATCCAGAATTTTTGCGCCTTTACTACATTATCGGTTATTCTGTTCACAAAAAACCAAAGGCTTCCGGCGGCAGCAAGGCATATAATAACCATAACTGTAATCTGTTCCCATGAAAAGGAAAGATGGGTGCTGTGGTAATAAAATTCGCTCATAATTTTATTGTACCAGGGGTATTTCGGAAAGAAAACAAGATTATAGGTAAAGGTAAAAAGAAAAGGCACCAGAAAACCGAGAATAGTACATGCCCATTCGCGCCAGTTAACGGTGCGGATAACGAGTAACCCTATCCAAAGCAATATGAGAAACAGCATAGAAGGGATATAAAACAAGGTGGCAATTCCGACAAAAAGTCCCGCATCAAAAACTTCCGACAATGCCCTTTCATTCATATACGATGAAATGAGTTTATGCACTGCAAGAACCAGAAAAAGCGAAGAAACCAATGCCGGGTAAAACCCAATAAGTGACGACCTGCAACTTAGCAGCAGCACCATAAAAAAGAAGGGAAAATAGGTTGATTGCCTTAACAGCGAATGCTTATTTACAATAGTGTTCCAAGTGGCAGCTTGAATAATTAAAATGGCAAAACCCATGGCTGCTTTCAGCAGAACCTTGTCGTGAATCTGGTCGAAAAAGGGAGCCAGCAAAGTAAGGTCGGTATAGGTGCGGGGGGTTACCGCTGCATGAAAAACCGTTGAACCCCAAAGAAAAACACTGAATGCAATGCCGAAAATCAGCAAAAGCAAGGGGTTGGTTTTAAATATTTTCAACAACATGAGCCGTAAAATTCGCAAATAAAAAGCAACGGTTTCATATAATTACTATTTTTGCCCCTAAAATAATACATTATGTTGCTCAATTGGTATAGTTATTCAATTACAGGTGCGTGGAATTGGCTTGGCCGTATGTTTATTAAATCGTTCCACCTGCTCGAGAAGTTGCGTTGGTGCCCCAGTGTATTTTATATCCTTTTGTTAAGTGTGCTTTTTGTTGGCTGGATGTTCGTTATGAACAAATATTATTCAAGCCATAAGGACAAAGGCCTTATCGATTAATCGTTCCTTCTTCCTTATTTTTTCTTACCGGAAATCGCTGTAGAGATTTCCCAATGATGTTTTAACGCCTACTGTAATATAGGGTTCGCTGAATTCGTTTCCGGCAACATCTTCTTCTATCATATATACTCCCAGTTCCGCCTTCAAATTCATTTTTGGCGAAATGATATAATCGCATTTCACTCCGGCAGTTGCCAGATAGGTTGATACTCCCTGCCCTACATAGTTTCCATAATTATACTCGTGGTCGGTATAAATAATAAATATATTCTGGCCATAATCGCTACCATTTTTATCACCCCCGTAATGATATATTACAGCGCTTCCTTGTATCAAAAAGTTTTTGTGGTAATAGGTAAGGAATGATGCCGATTCAATAAAATTGGCACCTTCGGGGTCGGCCAGCGGCTGGTTGAAGTTAGAATAATTCTGAAGCGGGTCGCGAGCGGTATAGGTAAATGGTCGCACATAATTTACTTCCGTTTGAAAAGAAAGGTTTTGCACTTTGAACATATTAAATGCTTTAAACCCAAACTGCACACCTTGCTTATTGGCCCACCACCCGGTGTGATGTATTACATTCTGCAATTTAAATTCATCTATTAATACCTGCCCATAGAACTGTTCGTTTTTGGCAACTTTTACTTTAAAAGCTGCACCCAAATTCGATTTATCAGGGTCGCCCATGTTATAGTTTGCCGATTGATAAAACAGAATTGGGTTCAAATAAGATGGGTCGGGACCACGTACATTCCGGTTGCTGTCGCCATCATACGTAATAGCCTCAAAAATGGAAAAGTTAAAGCGTTTGGAAGCATTCCATGTAAGGTAATGAAAGGAACTGTATTTGGTGTTCCAATCTGCCGAAAGCCCGCTCGGGTTCGTGGCATCCTGCATAATGGTAAATATACTTACGTATTGGATGTGCCAAATGGTAGCCGTTATTTTAAAGTATGGATAGCTGGTGGAAACATCCGATAAAAACAAAGAACGATATCCGTCACCCAAAAATTCTTTGCCCTTTCCAATTTGGAAATTGAAATTACTGTTAAGGGTGTAAGATACATATGCGTCCCAGTATTGATATGAATATCCGCTTGATGCAGAACCATAGGCATAGCCCAATCCGGGAACAACCCGGTAGCGTTTAACAATACTATCCATAAAAGACAGGCCGGAAATATCGCCTCCCAAATAGTTCCCCGAAAATGAAAAATGGTTGCCAATTTTACCATCTAAATGCAGTCCGCCGGAATAATCGTAGGTTGAACTTTTGCCATACATATCATAGCCTCCGCTTCCGCCTGCCAGGGGATAAATAGTTGCGCTTAAAGCTCCGGAAGAAAAAAGGTGGTCTTTCTTTTTATAAATATAATCTTTATATTTTGTTGAACTGTCATGTTTAACAACAGTCTCGATTGTCTCCATATCATAAGGCATTACGCTGGTAAAAACCGTGCAGTTTTTATTGTTAAAATCTGACTGGTAAGGCAATAAAAAATCTCTGTCGAGGGTCATATTGGTTTGCCCTTTGCCATAAAAAGCAAGTACTAAAAAGAGGAATGAAAAAGGTATTCGTTTACCCATTACATGGCATGGTGGTGTTCCATATTCTTCATGATGCCGGCTTTGCTTCTGCGCTGCCTGTATTTAAGAAAAACAGGAATTTGCAACGTACAAATGGCAAAACCGCCCACAAGCAAAAAAGAAACTGTTGGGTTCAGCCCGCTAACCAGGAATACCATACCTACCACCGCTAACGTATATGCATATAGCAACGCCGAAGATTTTCCGTGGCCCAAATTAATATCGATTAATGCATGATGTATATGGTTGCGGTCAGCTGAAAGCGGGGAAACCCCTTTCATGGTGCGGATAATTACAATACGAAGCATATCCATTAACGGGTATGCAAACAAACCCATTACAAACAATGGCCTTGAAATAGTAACAAGGTAATTGGGAATAAGGGAAGAATCGTATTCGATTAATTTAATGCCTAACGTGCACAGTATTAATCCTACAAAAAGCGAACCGGAATCGCCCATAAAAATTTTTGCAGGCGAAAAATTATAAATCAGGAATGCGAAAAGGGAACCACCGAGCGCAAAACCCAAAGCAGATAATGCAGGCGCTCCGCTAAGCATGAACCATACACCAAAACTTATGGAACCGATAAGCCCTATGCCTGTTGCAAGCCCATCGAGCCCATCGATAAAGTTAAATGCATTTACCACCACAACAAAAGTAAATACCGATAAAAATGCGCTGGCCCAATAGGGTATTTCGTGTATGCCGAATAAACCATGGAAGCCCGTTATGCGTATATCGGCCATCAGCACCAATATCATACCAACGAGAATATGTCCCAGCAGTTTATAAATAGGCGCAGTGCCTACAATATCATCCTTTATTCCGATAAAAAATAAAATAAGTAAAGCGGCTATAAGATAGTTTACATCGGAAAGCGCTACATGCAAACTACCCGGATAGGTAGCTACCAGTGTTGGTATTAATAAGGTAATGGAAAAAAGGGTTCCTGCAAAGATGATTACGCCGCCTAATGTAGGGATATGTTTGGAATGCACTTTTCGTAAATCTCCGGGTTCATCGGTAAGGTTTTTCATATGAGAAACCTTAATGAGTGACGGAGTACACACAAAAACTACAAAAAATGAAACTAAGAATATTAGTATCTCTATACCCATCTCACAGAAGTTGTAACCGGACGCAAATGTAAAAATAATATTGGAATGTCCTAATTAAGTTGTAAATTTGGCTTGGTGAATTAACCATATTTTAATATCCCCGTTACATAAGCATCATGCTTAAACAGGTTTCATTTATATACATATTCCTCTTAATCACATATTTAGGTGCCACTGCGCAAATAGCCACCACCACCCCCGCGCTTATACCGCTCGAGTGTAAACTGCCTGCTACTATTATAGATGGCGACACTATGCCCCTGATAACCATTCGCCCTGTAATGGTTATTTCCGAAAGGCACTTTGCCGATATAAACGAAGCCATGAAATATTACATACTGCGGCGTGATGTGAAAGTAGCTTATCCTTATGCGGTTATGGCGGAAGCCACCTTTAAGCAATGTGAAGCTACTATGCAGACCATGACTTCGGAATCGGAGAAGAAAAAGTACCTGAAAGAGATGGAAAAAATTATGATGGCCCAATATAAAGAGGAACTTAAAAACATGACCGTGAACCAGGGGCGCATTCTTATTAAACTCATTAACCGGCAAACGGGTACAACATCTTACGAAATGGTGAAAGAACTCCGTGGTTCCCTATCTGCTTTTATGTGGCAAACAGTGGCACGTATATTTGGCAACAACCTGAAAGACACCTACGACCCCGAAACAGAAGACAAAGAAATCGAAAATATTATTGGGTTAATTGAAACAGGGGCGATATAAACTATATTTCTCGCAAAGGCCCAAAGAACGCTAAGAAAATACAAATCATACTTTGCGCACTCTGCGTCATTGCGAGAAACTTTATTTCGCTATCACCACCTTTCCGCTTCCCAAAATATCACCATCCTCATTTATTACCTTGTAAAGGTAAATGCCATTGGGTTGACCGCTCAAGTTAATAAGATTGTCACCCTGAGTGTAGCGAAGGGTCTCTTTCAACACTTGTTCTCCAAGCACATTATAAATTTCCACGACGCATTTTTCCTCCCGATAGCTATCGGGATTGGATAGAGACAAAGTAAAGATGCCGGAGGAGGGGTTGGGATATATTAGTGCATGTTTGAAATTGTTTTGAATATTTTTTATACCAAGTGGACTTCTCCATTGGGCAATATTATTTACGCGGATTCCTCCCGCTGTATCAAAAACTCCTCCTACAAAAAGATTCCCATTATCATTACACAATGAATAAACACCTTTCCCTGTTATTCCCCTACCTAAAGATGACCACGAAGTACCATCCCATAGTGCTATTTTATCACAAGATGCTCCTCCCGCACTGTCGAATAGCCCTCCGGCTATTAAAACACTACCATAAGGTGTCAAAGCATAAACGGTATCATTTATTCCTTTGCCGACTGCACTCCATACGGAACCATCCCATGTAGCAATATTTTTTGCAGGCATTCCTCCTGCACTGTCAAATGCACCACCTACATATAATTTACCTCCATATACAGCCAAAGAATAAACGTGACCATTAACACCTCTACCAGCAGCAGACCATATTGAACCATTCCAAGCGGCAATGTTATTACTTCTATCTAAAAATAATATACCTCCAACATAAAGTGTACCATTATACACTGTCATTATATTTACTTCACCAATAGTATCTTGTCTGGGAAGAGTGTCCCATGTTATACCGTTCCATCTTACTATGCTGTTGTATGAAATGTGGGCAGTCGTGCCATTAAAAATGCCCCCAGCATAAAGATTTCCAAAATATTCACATAGTGAGTACATAGTGGGATACGGTAATATCCCATTTATTCCTGAGCCTATTGTGTCCCAAAATGTCCCGTTCCATTGTCCAATTATGTCACCATACCTTCCGGGTATAGTTGTAATGCTAAAGCCAGATTCCCCAGAACCAGCAACAAGGTTACCATTATATTCTAACAAGGAATATACTTCTTCGGGGCCCGTTTGAATACAATTCCATGTAGTACCATTCCATTGAGCAATACTATGGGTGGGGATATTTCCTACAGTATCAAATTCCCCTCCAACAACTAAATTATTATTATAAATACATAAAGCACTAACTTTTCCTGTAATACTACTTTTTACACCTCCGCCAAGAGAATCCCAACCCTGCCCCTCACAAATAGAAAAACAAAAAGCACAAATAATATCTTTTTCATTCCATAAAGATACTAATTCTATTGTACTATAATTATAAAACATTTACTTTTCATCAAAAAATGCACCTCATATATCTATTATTTTACTATTCCACTAATTCGGTACCACTAACTAATGGATTGGCCTTTTCTTCAATTCTCGCCAAATACTTGCATTGCATTTGCATGGCATTTGCCCCACAACTTATTCGCAACAGTAGTTTAAAAATTGTTGCAATAGCGTAATAATTTGTTTGTCAGGGCATACTGCGTTTATGCAGTAGTTTAAAAACCGTGTTAAAGTGCAGCGAATACATTTTAAAGCCTTCAAAAAAACTGTTCATTTCTTTTTGGTTTCTTTACCCTCCCTTTATCCTAATTATATAATTTTGAGGTCTTAATTCCGTTCAGCTATCATGTTACGCATTGGTTCTATAAAAATCATATTGGTTGTTTTTCTAACTATTCAGGGCTTGGGGGTTTTTGCCCAAAAAGCCGGAACGCCAAACGATACTACCTGCGCCCAAATGGATGATAAAAAGGCGATTGACCAATATACCAAAGGGACAGACAAGAAAAAATACCAGAAAGAGGAAAGGCTGGCATTCCTGAAACAGGCACTGGCATTGGAACCCGATTATGTGGCTGCCAACTTTGCTATGGCTCAGGAAATTATCAAAACAGCCCAAATGAACAAAGCCCCTTACGATGGTGCAGTACCTTATTTTCAGGCGGTTATTAAAAACTGTCCCCATTATCATTCCGACCCCTATTATTTTATTGGTGTAAGCGCTTTTGAAGCCAATGCCTACGACCAGGCTATCATCTACCTTCAGGAATTTTTAGACTATAAAGATGATGATGTAAAGAAGTTTTCAAAAGACTATGACTCCTATACGTATGAAGCTAAAAAGGACCTGAAAGCCTCCAAGTTCTATCTCGAAATACTTACCAAAAAAGTGCCCTTCGACCCACACATGGTAAAAGGCCTTTGTACAGAATATAATGATTATCTGGCAATCATATCCCCCGATAACCAGCTGGCTTTCTTCACTAGGGTAATGCCTTATCACAATAGTTTTTCGTCTACCCAAAGCGAAGAGACAAAGAAAGAATACTTTATGGTAAGCCATCGGCAGGAAGACGGAACCTTTGATGCAGGTGCACCTTTGCCCCCGCCCTTTAACCGCGGCTTGAACGAAGGCGGCCCAACCATCACCATCGACAATAAACACCTCTATTTTACCATCGGAAAGCCATCGGCAGATGGCGGCAAAAGTTTCCAGCTTTATAGCAGCGACATGGAAGGCGGCCAATGGGGCGATATTAAAAATTTGGGGCAGCAGGTGAATGACCCCTCGGCGTGGAACAGCCAGCCCAGTATAGCATCTGACGGGCAAACCCTTTATTTTTCAAGCAACCGCCCGGGCGGATTGGGTAAATGCGATTTATACAAAACCATAAAAGATGCCAGCGGAGAATGGGGGCCTGCCCAAAATTTGGGTCCGGGGATTAACACTGCCGGAAATGAAATGAGCCCGTTTATACATACCGATAGCCACACCCTCTACTTCTCATCTGACGGATGGCCGGGGGTGGGTGGGTTAGATATTTTTTATTCACGGATGGATACCGGTGGTAAATGGAGTGAACCGAAAAACATCGGGTATCCTATTAATTCCAATCAGGATGAAGTAGGCTTTTTTGTAAGCACCGATGGTCGGACAGGCTATTTCTGCTCCAACGACCCTAACCGCACCAATGGCGAAAATATGGGTGGCTACGATATATACCAGTTTCCGCTATACCCGGAAGCTCGTCCTGAAAAAGTAGCCCTGAAAGTAGGCACCATTAAAGATGATGCCGGAAATCCCATTACCGGAGCCACTATCAGCATTACCGATGCTAAAACCCACAAAAAAGCGGCGGTAATGAGCGATACCGTAAATGCATCTTTTGCGGCAGTTGTAACAGAATCGCAAAACGAGCAATATGTGGTAACGGTAAATAAACCTGGCTATGCTTTCAATTCACATATTATTACAGCTAAAGATACCTTTACGGGCAAACCTGCCAATATGGATTTTAATATGAAAAGCCTTTCATCGGGGGGTAATTATGTATTGAATGATATTTATTATAAATCCAATTCGGCACAGTTAGAGCAGGTATCGCTCGCAGTTGTAAAGGAATTTGCTCATTATATGAAGGAAAACCCTGCCATAAAAGTGAAAATAGCCGGATATACTGATAATGTTGGAAGCGCCCAATCCAATCAGTCACTTTCATCGGACCGCGCCTTCACCGTTATGCAGGTTTTGGTGAAGGAAGGCATAAAAGCGGAACGACTGACTTTTCAGGGATATGGAGCCGCAAATCCGGTGGCAAGTAATGATACTGAGGAAGGTAGACAGAAAAACAGGCGCACGGAATTCATTATAACTCAGAAGTAACTGCAAATTTTTCAAAAAAAAACAAAAAAATGTTTGGATTTGAAAAAAAATACTACTTTTGCGCCCTATTTTAATCCATCAAACCTACACAAAAAATGAAAAAGTTATTGACAATTGCTACCGCTGCTGGTTTCTTAGCATTTATCGCTTGTGGTCCAAGTGCAGAAGACAAAGCTAAAGCTGAAAAGGCTAAGGCAGATTCCATGCACATGGCAGATTCAGTAAAAGCTGCTACCGCTGCTGCAATGATGAAAGCGAAAGCTGATTCAGCTGCAAAAGCACACATGGGCGATTCTACCAAGAAAGATTCAGCTGCTAAGTAAGCTTTTAAGAAAGCAATTTATTAGTATAAAAAGGGAATCCTCGATTGGGGGTATCCCTTTTTTGTTTTTGTAATTCACCTATGAACTCTGAAGAACCCGAAGAATTAGACACCCTTGCCGACGACAAAGACCTTTATGAGCATTTTGCTTTTAAGGTTGACCTTGGTCAGGAGCCCTTGCGTATCGATAAATTCCTGATGCATAAAATCGAGAATGCTACCCGTACCCGTGTGCAATACGCTATTGAAGAAGGCAATGTATTGGTAAATGGCAAAAACACCAAATCGAACTATAAAGTCAGGCCCGCTGATGAAATAAGCGTGGTATTTCCTTATCCTAAAAGGGAAATTGAACTTATTCCTGAAAATATCCCGCTTAATATAGTTTACGAAGATGATGACCTTATGGTGGTAAACAAAGCCGCCGGAATGGTAGTTCACCCCGGAACAGGCAACTTTACAGGAACCCTTATGAATGCCTTGGTTTACTATGTAGGCAATCTTCCAAAATCGACTCACCCCAGTAAAGACCCCTTCAGGGAATTGCGCCCGGGATTGATACACCGTATAGATAAGAACACTTCCGGGCTATTGGTTATTGCCAAGAATGACCGCTCCATGACCAAACTGGCCAAGGAATTCCATGAAAAGAAGGTAATGCGTAAATACATTGCTTTGGCTTGGGGCGACTTTAAAGAAGACAGCGGAACTGTGAATGCCCATGTTGGCCGCGACCACAAGGACCGCAAGAAAATGGCCGTGTTTCCCGAAGGAGACCATGGCCGCAATGCCATTACCCATTTTAAAGTATTGGAACGCTTTCATTATGTAACCAAACTGGAATGCAAACTTGAAACGGGCCGTACTCACCAAATTAGGGTACACATGCAATACCTGAAACACCCTTTGTTTAACGACGAAGTATATGGGGGCGACAAAATCCTCCGGGGTACAGCTACTGCTAAATACACCAAATTTGTAGAAAATTGTTTTACCCTATTACCACGGCAGGCATTGCATGCCATGTCGCTTGGGTTTACGCACCCCACCACAGGAAAAGAAATGTATTTCGAATCTCCCTTACCTGATGATATGGAACAGGTAATAGAGAAATGGAGGAAGTACACCAGCCAGTAAGCACACTCCTTTTTTATTAAAACCTGCTATTTTCCTTCCGGTGAAATGTCCGGGTTTTACGCGTATTTGAAAATGGACAAACCCTTATATCCTTTATTGGATATAGCTTTAAGGCATGTCCTGCTTTTTTAGCATTTTTGGACATTTTTGATGACAGGCAAATGCGTGGCATTTGTGGGGTAAATGGACAAACATTGTAGGAAAAAAGCCAAATACACTTATTAGTGGTACCGAATTAGGCCGAAGCCCGACAGGCAATTATAATGCAAATGCCACATAAATGTATTGCAAATTTGTTAATAAAAGATTAATGCACTTTTATTTCCGTATATCAATTTTATTTTTACATTTGTATGGTTAAAGTACAAGCAAATGAAAAAACTTCTCCTCACTCTCTTCACTCTTAGCTCTTCACTCTTAGCTTTCTCACAAGGCACCTGGTCTCCAAGTTCTATCTTTCCCGATTCAGCAAGGTATGGGGGGATTAGTTTTTCAATTGGCAATTATGGCTATGTTGGCTTAGGATATAGTTTTAAAGGAGCTAACAGCTATTGGTACAAAGATTTTTGGCAATTCAACCCATCCACGAGTTCATGGGTTCAAAAAGCCAATTTCCCTGGCAAAGCAAGGTTTTGCCCGGCTTCATTTGTTATTGGTAATTATGCATATGTTGTGACGGGGGTGGATAGTGATGTGCATGGCTATTCCAACGAATGCTGGCAATACAACCCTGCACATGATACATGGGTTCAAAAAGCCAATTTTCCCGGTTTGCCTCGAGGCTATGATGTTGGTTTTGCAATTGGGGGCAAAGGATATGTGGGTATAGGAGGGCAGGCATACCGTTATGAAGAGCGGGATTTTTATTGTTATGATACCGCCACAAATACATGGACAAGAATAGCAGATTTTCCGAGTATATCAAGAATTAATTCTTGTGGTTTTGCTATGAATGGGAACGGATATGTTTGCTTTGGGGCAGACAGTACTGACCATATTTTCTATAATGATGTTTGGGAATATGACACAGGAAGTAATGCTTGGACTCAAAAAGCAAATTATCCGGGAGATTCCATATATACTGCAAGCAGTTTTATTATTGGAAACTATGTTTATTTAGGTACGGGTGAGGGTAAAAATAATGACACACTCAAGTTTCTTCCTTACTTTTGGCGTTATAATGCTATATATGATAGCTGGACTCAAGAATTAAGTTATCCGGGTTTATCTAGATCCGTTTGTTATTCATTTGCTATAGGTGATACGGGGTATTTAGGTTTAGGAGTAGACAGTTCAGGTGGTTTTTTTAATACATTTAATAAGTTCATTCCTGATAGCTCAACGAGCACAAGTAACATAAAAGCAGCGCAGGAAAATATTGTAGCTTTTCCCAATCCATTTACTAATACGTGTACGCTCTTATTACCCGATGAAATTTTATTATGTCATCCCACATTCAATTTATATAACGCCTTAGGGGAAAAGGAATGTTTCGAGATACTAGAGTCGGGGAATGTATGCATTCTTGATAGAGGTAATTTACAGGAAGGAATTTATATCTTGTCCATTCAGTTCAATAATAAATACATCAATAAAAAACTAATCATTCACAATTAAAAACAAAATATCATGAAAGCTAAAACAAAACTACCTGTAATAATTTTTATGGTTTCAGTCTTATTCTTACTTCAAAACAGAGTATTTGGACAAGCCTACACATATAGTCTTATTGTTTCATCTCCAATTAATCATGGCGAACTTCAAACTAATAATGGTGTAATGGCAATAATGACAGGAAACGGTACTGCGGCCGGTACTGCCATGACTGCATTTGGTGTAAACCAGCCCGGCCCAAATTATATGACAGACATACTCGGCATTTTTGTGGGCGATGGTGTTAATGTAAATGGGCCTTCTAATGCTGTAGGTTATAGCATAGGCGGCGCACTTAATGGCTCGGGTAATTTATACCCCCAAATGTTTTTATGGCACTCTGGCGATACAACAAGCGTATATTGTGGCATACATGCAGGGTATTCTACGCCCCACGCATCGTCGGCGGCAAGTTATAATACGTTTGTTGGCAATCAAACAGGCATTAACTTTGCCGGCACTGGAGGTATCTGGAACACAGCCGTAGGCTATAATGCCTTGTTAAAAAACACCGGAGGCGTATCAGGCTCCAATTACTACGGCTGTAAAAATGTAGCTATTGGCGATTTTGCCCTTGAAAGTTTAACATCTAATTTAACATATAATGGTTTTGGCAACAGCAATACTGCTGTGGGTTGGGCAGCCTTGCAGCTTTTTACGCCCGTAAGCGCTGATTTGCAATCAGTGCTTACCTAATGTTTTAATTTGTAATTAAATTCTTTCATCCACTTTTATCGGGCTTTGTTCATTGGCGCTGCTCAACCTCCATTCTTGCGGTAAATTTACAAAACCTGCCTCAACCGGATTCATCAATATATAGTTTACTTTTTGCTGTATCATTTTATTAGTATAAAGAAAAAAGGGATGATTATCGTGTTTCCAAAATTGCATTTCTTGTTTCATTCCACTAGTTTTACCGTAATAGGCGAACTGGTTTAAAAATAATTCCCTTCTGCTTTCTTGCAGGTTTTCTTCTATTGCTTTAATAAGTTGTTTGGCTGTGAATTTTTTCATATCCCTAAGTATACCGGATAATTCCCCATTCTCTGAATAGGTAATAAAATGGAAGTGACTCGGCATTAAACTATAGCAATAAATTTTAAGATTTTTATGTTGTTGACAGAAGGTGAGGCTATCTATTAAAATTTGTTGGTATTCACGCCTTGTAAATACATCAAGCCATCCAACAACTGTCATGGTGACGAAATATAAGCCGTCACTGCTTGTTTTATACTTTTCTGACATTGGGAATTCTAATTACCCGGCAATTTAATCAAAGATTACAAATTAGGTAGGCACTGATTACAAATCAGCGCCTACTTTATGGGGTCAAAATCTTTATTCACTTCTCGCATATCCGAAAGATACATCGGGTCTTTCGAAGCCCCCCGTATGCGCTGATTTGCAATCAGTGCTTGTTAAGGTTTTAATTTGTAATTAAATTATAAAGTAATTGGGCACTGATTGCAAATCAGCGCCTACCAAGCATTCTATTACATCATTTTTGGGTTAGTATAGCATAGTTTATAGCTTTCCACCCGTAAGCGCTGATTTGCAATCAGTGCTTATTAAGGTTTTAATTTGTAATTAAATTATAAAGTAATTGGGCACTGATTGCAAATCAGCGCCTACCAAGGTTTAGAGCCCTTATATAAGAGTTTTAGGTTCATAGTTTATCGTTCATAGCTCATAGTTTATAGCTTTCCCCCCTTTTTTCTATCTTCGCAGTCCCAAAACCCAATGAATGAACTATCTTGATTTTGAAAAACCGGTTCAGGAACTGCTCGAACAGATAGAAAAAGTAAAGCAGGTAGGCGAAAAAGGTAAAGTAGATACCAAAGGAACCGTAAAGGAACTGGAGGATAAAATTATAGAAACCCGCAAACAAATAGCTGCGAAACTTACCCCCTGGCAAAAGGTTCAGCTGTCGCGCCATCCTGACAGGCCCTATACCCTCGATTATATTGAAGCGCTTACCCAGGGCACCTTTTTTGAACTCCACGGCGACCGTAACGTAAAAGACGACAAAGCCATGGTGGGCGGCCTTGGAAAAATAGACGGAAAAAGCATCATGTTTATAGGCCAGCAGAAAGGAAACACTACCAAGCTGCGTCAAATGCGCAACTTTGGTATGCCAAATCCGGAGGGCTATCGCAAGGCATTGCGCCTGATGAAAATGGCGGAGAAATTCAATGTGCCTATCGTTACTTTTATCGATACCCCAGGGGCTTATCCCGGACTGGAAGGCGAAGAGCGCGGCCAGGCGGAAGCCATAGCCCGCAATCTGTTTGAAATGATGCGCCTGAAAGTGCCCGTAATTTGTATAATAATTGGCGAAGGAGCATCGGGCGGTGCATTGGGCATAGGTATCGGCGACAAAGTGCTGATGCTGGAAAATACCTGGTATTCGGTTATCTCGCCGGAATCATGTTCATCTATCCTTTGGAGAAGCTGGGATTTTAAAGAGAAAGCAGCCGAACAGTTAAAACTTACCCCGGAAGATATGCTGCACAATAAACTGATTGACGGAATTATAAAAGAACCATTGGGCGGGGCGCATGTTAATCCGCAGGAAGCCTTTGCCTTTGTGCGCGAAGAACTCCACAAGCAAATAGAAAAACTATCGAAAATGGACCCTGAAAAAAGAATCCGGAAACGGATAGATAAGTTTTGCGATATGGGGGTTTATGTTGAGAAAAAATAGTCTTTCATGAAAAGCCTTTTTCTGATTTTGTTTTTTGTTTTGCCTATGGCAGGGTATAGTCAAATGTATGACTCCCTTTCGCTCGATACCATGACTGCGGTTAACAGTATTAAGGAGGCTGCTGTTAACCCTGAAAGCGTTATAAAACTGGACCTCAGCAAACAAAAACTGACGGAAGTGCCGGAAGATATTCGTAAACTGACTAACCTGCAATACCTTGACCTCAGCAAAAACAAAATTACCGTAATACCGCATTGGATTGGTGAATTGAAAAACCTGCAGTTCCTGGTGCTTTCAAAAACTAAAATCGATTCGCTGCCTCCCGAATTCGGCGACCTTGCAAATCTGAAATATTTTATAATGAACCGTTCCGAATTGCAGAAGCTGCCGCATACAATCGGTAAACTGAAAGAGTTGCGCTATATGGATTTATGGGGTTCTAACCTGAGTTATTTTCCTTTCGAACTGAGTTACCTGAGCGATAATTTAAGGATACTCGAGTTGCAGGATGTGCTTATAAGCAGCAGGCTGCAGGCATCGCTGAAGGCTGAACTACCGAACACGACAATAGCGTTTACCCCGAGCTGCGCTTGTGAACAATAGTCTTAGAAAAAAACCTTGCCACAGATTAAAACCAACCGATAGATTCTTGATAATTCAATCGGTGTAATCTGTGGCTGCTTTTAATTTAATGACGTACTTTTGAAAACCCGTGAAAAGAATCATTTGTATAATCCTCTTTTGTGTTACAGTAATAAGCGCAAAGTGTCAGTTTATCGATACGCTCCAATCTGCTATTGAACACAAAGGCAATTTTTCGTTTTGCTTCACCACGCGAAATTCCTATATAGGCAATAACAGCGCCAATATTTTCGGGTTTGGTATCGGGGTTTGTTTTGGTAAAAAATTCACCATCGGAGGCGGTCCCAACTTCCTTTCAAATACTATTTATGATACCAAAATTACCAATGGAGATACCATTAAAGGCAAGCTTAATTTTGTTTTCATGTCATACTTTGTAGAATACATTATGACCCTCTCCAAACACTGGCGGATTGACATCCCGGTTTTCATTGGTATCGGCACTTCAAACTACCAATATACCGATGAAGGAAAAGTGGTTATTGCAAGTAATAAAACCATTGTTCCGCTGGAACCGCAAGTGGAACTGGATTATAACTTCAATAAATATTGCGGGCTATATACGCAGGTTGGCTACCGCTACATGCTTGTAAATAATAAACTGCTGGGCTATGATTTTAACTCCGTAACCTATTCGGTAGGTATATTAATTTATCCCTTGGAAATATACGCGGGCATTTTTCCTAAAACTAAATTGGCCAAGATGATTGAGGAGTAGTTCATAAAGTAAAAAGTTCATAAAGTTATAAAGTAAAAAAACATGATGTCAACTTTAAAAACTTTACGAACTTTACAAACTTTATAAACTGTTTTAATGAACGAAAACCTGAATCCCGACAGTGAAAACCTTTCTCCCGCCGAAAAAGAGGTGGAGACGGCCTTGCGCCCCCAGCATTTCGATGAATTCAGCGGACAGGAAAAGGTAATCGAGAACCTGAAAATATTTGTTCAGGCAGCCAAACAGCGGGAAGAGGCGCTTGACCACGTTCTATTGCATGGCCCTCCCGGATTGGGAAAAACAACCCTTGCCAATATTATTGCACAGGAGCTGGAAGTGAATATTAAAATTACTTCGGGGCCGGTGCTTGAAAAACCCGGCGACCTGGCAGGACTGCTTACCAACCTTGGCAACTTTGATGTTTTATTTATAGATGAAATCCATCGCCTGAGTCCGATTGTGGAAGAGTACCTATACTCCGCTATGGAGGATTACCGTATAGATATTATGCTCGATACCGGCCCGAATGCCCGCAGCGTACAATTGAAATTAAACCCATTTACACTTATTGGCGCTACTACAAGGTCAGGACTTTTGACATCACCATTGCGCGCCCGTTTTGGGATAAACTTCCGTCTCGATTATTACCATGCAGAACTCCTGCAAAAAATTGTGGAGCGCTCTTCGGCTATATTAAATATACCCATCAGTAAAGATGCCAGTTGGGAAATAGCCCGCCGCAGCCGGGGAACTCCCCGTATTGCCAATGCATTGCTACGCCGTGTGCGCGACTTTGCACAAATAAAAAACGAAGGCACTATTGATTTGAAGGTTACCCAATTCGCGCTGAAAGCCCTGAATGTAGATGAAAACGGGTTGGATGAAATGGACAACCGCATACTTACAGCCATTATAGAAAAGTTTAAAGGAGGCCCTGTAGGCATTACCACTATTGCCATTGCCGTAGGGGAACAAGCCGGAACCATTGAAGAAGTGTATGAACCTTTCCTGATACAGGAAGGTTATATGGCACGTACCCCGCGCGGCCGTGAAGTAACCGACAAAGCATACAAGCACCTGAAGAAGATTCCGAATTTGGGGACGAATAGGTTGTTTTAGTCGGAAATATCAGCAGCAT
Source organism: uncultured Bacteroidota bacterium (assembly GCA_903916255.1). Taxonomy (GTDB): domain Bacteria; phylum Bacteroidota; class Bacteroidia; order JABEUT01; family JABEUT01; genus JABEUT01. The sequence continues at coordinate 23,079 of CAIWVW010000106.1, read as the reverse complement.
TATTTTCTGGTTTTAGTTTGGACATAATTTCTGCTTTCTCTTCTGTCCAAGATTTAACCAAGTACAGAAGAATTTGACTAATTCTTAACATATTATAGGCAAAATCAACTTTTTTATCAATAGGATACATATCATATCTTCCTATTCTTATTCCAATGGTTCTTTCTTTATTCTTTGGGATATTGGTCTGATCAATTGCATGAGCATTACTAAAATGAATATAGCCAGAAGTATTTTTATAAAGTGAAAGGATGCCCGGAAACAGATTTTCCAACTTTTTTACTAAATAACTGTCTCGCATTTCATTGCCTGAATGGTCTTTAAGGTATTCTATATGTTCACCGCTCAAAAATGCAAGAAAAAAGGCATCTATGTCTGTAACTAAAGTTGAGGCAAAGAATCGCAAACAATTATCAAGTTGCAACCTAACCAAGGGTACAGATGCGATATAATTATTTTCTTTTGATAATAACAAGAACCCACTCATTAAATGAATGGAACGGTGTACGATAGCTGAAACATAGAAGTCTAAAGTAAGTGTCCCACCTTTCCCCTTGTCCATTCCAATTTCTAAAAAGTTTTTGGACTCTTCTATAAATTTCTTTTCTAGAGAAGTAATTTCTGTAAAAATACTTTCCAAATCCTTCTCTATAACATTTTTATTTCTTAATTGTTCCATGATATTTCTTTTGCTGTAAAGTTACTATAATTGCTTTACCTTTACCTTATGCAAAGCCATGCCTCAATCATCAAACGCACCGCCCTTCGCCTCGGCTTCGATTTCTGCGGAATTTCGAAAGCTGCATTCCTCGAAGAGGAAGCTCCCCGCCTTGAAAAGTGGCTGGAGCAAGGCATGAATGGCAAGATGCAATACATGGAAAACCATTTTGATAAGCGCCTTGACCCGCGATTATTAGTAGATGGGGCCAGGTCTGTCATATCACTCATGCTGAATTATTATCCCGCCTCCGCTAAAGCTACGGCGGGCGAAGCAAAAATCTCAAAATATGCTTATGGAAAGGACTATCACTTTGTAATTAAGGATAAAATAAAGGAGTTGCTGCATGTGCTGAATGAAGAAATAGGCGAAATACATGGCCGGGCTTTTGTAGACTCTGCCCCAGTATTGGATAGGGCTTGGGCAGCCAAAAGCGGCTTGGGCTGGATTGGTAAAAACGCTATGTTGATTCGTCCGCAAAAAGGGTCTTTCTTTTTTCTTGCCGAACTGATTGTAGATATTGACTTGGACGCGGATACCCCTATTAAAAAAGACTATTGCGGCACTTGCACGCGCTGTATGGATGCCTGTCCCACACAAGCAATAGTTGGCCCGAAAATAGTAGATGGCAGCAAGTGCATTTCTTACTTCACCATTGAGTTAAAGGAAAATATGCCGGAAGAATACAAAGACAAACTCGACGGATGGATGTTCGGTTGTGATGTTTGCCAGGATGTTTGCCCATGGAACAGTTTCTCGCTTCCCCACAAAACAAAAGAAATGCAACCCAACCCTGCCTTATTGAATATGAGCAAAAAGGATTGGGAAGAAATTACGGAAGATGTTTTTAAAAAGACTTTTAAAGACTCTCCTTTGCAGCGGGCAGGATATAAAGGAATAAAAAGAAATTTGCAGAACCTAGATTAAATATAGTCTCGGTTTAACGGTCTGCTCTTCTTTGTTTCCTAGCAGCCTTCCACGCAGCGAGCGGCTTATCTATCAGTTTGCCAATTAGCAATACAAGGAAAGCTCCAATAAGTCCGGAAATTAAACTTTCCCCTACTCGCCCGGGTAAGGCAACAGAACGATAATCCCAAAAGAAATAAATGCTGCCGAAAAGGACAGCATTAAAAGCAAAGCCAGCTATCTTTTTATTATAGCTTAGCGACATGTCGGAATGCATCCATAATTTGCTCCTTATATATATGTCCGAAGTTGGTGAGGCACCAAACTTTTAAAAGCGTTTTTTCATCGGGCTTCAACCATTTTAGAGTCTTGACTAATTCCTTATAAAACAAAGCCCTGTCAAAACTAACCTTTTCCAGGATTTTTTTACTCATTTCAAACATAGTCTTTCACTATTAGAATACTAAAGTAATCACTTTTTGTTACTAATCCAAGCAATTAATGTTAAGTTTATTTGTGGTTTGTTAATAAAAACGGCTTGTAAAACGTAACCCGGCAGTAAATCAGCGAGAAAAACTTTATTTTGGCTCTATAATTGTTATTAACACCCGCTGATATTTAACTTATTTTAAGACTTCGGAACTACCAGCCACTTGCCAAAACATCGGCAAGGTGCATGGTCTTCAAATTCAGGTTTTGCTTTTTAATATATCCATCAATATGCAACAGGCAGGAAAGGTCGGTTGAAATTAGGTATTGAGCCCCAGTTTCCATGGCATTTTTAACCTTGTCCGAGCCCATTCCAACGGCAATCGGTTCAAACTTGGCAGAGAAGGTCCCTCCAAATCCGCAGCACGATTCGGTGTCTTTCATTTCTTTCATCTCCAGTTTACGCACCTTACTTAATAAAGCGCGCGGCTCATCCTTAATTTTGCATTCCCGCAAAGCGGCGCATGAATCATGATAGGTGGCGACACCTTCCAGCGTAGCGCCAATGTCCGACACCTTTAATACGTTCACCAAAAAGTCGCTGAACTCGTGGATATTCTTAGCCAGCTGCTTGTATTCATTATGCAGGGCAGAGTTGTGAAACATCTCCGGATAATAGTTCTTTATCATTCCCACGCACGACGCGGAAGGGGAAACAATATATCGGTCATGCTGAAATTCCTTGATGAATTTTTCACCCACTTTTTTGGCATCGGCCCAATAACCCGCATTGAATGCAGGTTGCCCGCAACAGGTTTGTTCCGGATTATAATTTACATCGCAGCCAACACGCTCCAAAACCTTAACCATGTTAAAGCCCGTTTGCGGATATAGCTGGTCGACAAAGCAGGGAATAAATATATCTACTATCATACTAAGTGCAAAAGTAGGAATGTAGCACAGTAATGGGAGAAATGAGTGTGAAAAGTTTTAAACAGGTTTCCCGTTTATGAAACAGCGATGTATTTTAATAATCAAAAATATGCTCAATCTTCACGTTTTGCTGCATCAGGTAGTTCAATAGTTTGTGCAGTTGAGGGACAGGCGTAGCAAGCGCAACCCTTTTCATAGTTGGGTCGGAAGAAACAGGCTGCGTGAATACAATCTGTGTGTTTTCAAAAGAAATATTCGTGGTTGAAGGCACCAAAGCCGTAAGCAATATGGCTGAATTATTTCCTGCAATTTCTTTGAAGCTAAATTTTTCTTTTGCCAGTTCGCATACCACCGGATTAAACTTATCATATCGTGGAAGGCTCACCAATGCTGATTTATCAGGAAACTTTTGGAGGACTTTTATATCCGGGAGATTTTTCGGGATTGAGTCAACCAATACAGTAGTTGTAGGTAAAGCATCATCGTACACCGTTTTTGTTCCGAGTTTTATCAGCTTGCCATAAACGGTTTTCACTATAAGTTCGGATGTGAGAATATATCTCCTTTCCAGCTTTCGTAAAAAATGGTTCCCGAAAAATGGGGTATTAGTCCAAAGGGATTCCAAGCGGCTCTTAAAATCGAATTCATACCAGGGTTTATCTTTAATAAACGTAACATAATCGTCCGTAAATTGGATATTGAATTTATCCTCATCGGTTAACACTTCACGGGTATCTGTCATCCGCCCGATAATAGTTTCGTACCATGCCTTTAAAGAATATTCTACAGTAACGCTTGTACCAATTACCCATATCATAAAATGATAACCGGGGTTAGGCGGATAATTCCCTCTTATTTGGTCTGATACAATTCTGTAGCTCTGCCAAATTTGTGCCGTATGGCTCATATACGGGAAAGTTGTAGAAGTATGTGTCTTGAAGTAATGGGCCTGTTCTTCGGGACTAAAAACCAAATACCATTCGGGAAAAGTGAGGAAGGTTTGATCCGCCGGGCGAATATCCGATTTTGGTGTAACCGGGTTTTTATTAGTTGTGAGCCATTCCTTTTTTATCACCAGCCCATCACCGGCCTGAATAGTACTTGGGCTTCTTTTCTTGAGAAAGAAAATAGCAGCTGACAATGCTACGGTGAAAAGGGTAAGTATTCTCAGTCTTCGCATCGGTTAAACTTTTTCAAATGCCATTAAGGTATTATCTGAAGGGTCCTTGTCCTGTAATAATCTTTCTCCGCTGTCTTCAAATCCGTATGATAAAAGCATTTTACTCCACTCATCCACCGGCCGGAATTTTTTATATTCTTTTGAATCCGTTTCCCAGGGAATGTTCAATCCCAGGTTAAATACGGTATGTATCAGCGAAACAAAAACAGCCATTTCAGGAGTTTTCACGTCGTGGTCGCGCATAATAAATAAGCCGCCCTTGCGTAATATGCGGTGTATCGATTTTATATATCCGTCCAACAAATCCGGCGGGCAATGGTGCAACCCAATGAAACAGGTGACCACCTCCAGGTTTTCATCGGGAATTTGCGATTGGCTAACGGGTTTATAATCATTCAAAGGAATGAAATTCCCTATCTTTTTTAGCTGGCCGCGCTCAAAAATATCTGCAACGCCATTCGTAGGTGCGATATCATTGGTAAGATAAATAGCTCCCTTAACGGGAATGTGCTTTCGCAATACGCTTATATATCTTCCCGTTGTTCCAATCTCTAAATACCCGTTTATTTGATTTCTCACGCCCAGCAATTTTAAAAGCTGGCCGTTCATCGCCTTTTTCTGCTTTTTTAATGCAGGTAGCGAATAGGTAATCTCCGAAAGGAAGGGTTTTATGGTTGAAAGCTTTGCCTGGACAAATTTATAGATTTCTTCGTCCGAATTTTTTTCCTGGGTGGTTGTGGAAATCAAGTGATGAAATTTATCTTCGGGATACAGATGAAACACTACCTGTAGGAAGCGATAGAGGGCATCGCTCCAACGGGCGTCTGCCATAACGGATTTGAATTCTGAGTTGGAATTGCTCATATTATTCAGGATTTGGCAGGTTTATAATAGGTATCCCAAAGAACATTCCGGAATTTAAAATCAGGGTCGAGCTTTGTTTTTAGCGCAAATAATTTTTCCGCATCCGGATAGCATTTATGGAATTGCTCCGGGGTGGCATGCGGCTGGTAGGGCAGATAATATGCGCCATTCACAGAAATAACGGCATCAATCAACTCTCTTGTCCACACGGCGACTTTTCCTTTTTCTACATCATCGGTATTTTGTTTATAATATACCACGAAAGCAAATGCCTCTTCGCGCGCCCATGCCAGCAACGAACCACTATCTTTAAAAGCGTGCCGGATAGATACATTCAGCACATTTACATTATGCCGGATAAAAATTTCCGCCATCTTTTCGCTGAAATCGTCAAACAGATTTACGGGCACAAAATATTCCTGCAACACATACGTGCTTTCCTTTCTCGATTCAGGTTCCAGCTCCGCAACATCATAACCTGCCTCATAATTCCGCCAGTGTATTTTCTTTTCTAGGTAAACCAAGGGGTCAATAATATGTTCCCTCCTCCACTTGCCGAATTTATTTTTACTGAAGCTCCCAATAAAATATCTTTCAAGGGGATAGGAAGCTGCAAGCGGCATCAGACGGGTTTTTACGGTTGGTTTTTTAGTGGTTTTAACCCAGCTTACGGCCCGTACATTTTTATATAAGGGAGGATAAATATCCCCGTTATGAAAAACAATATCCTTATTATTCCGGATGTCATTAAAGAAAAATTCCCGGTATTCGCTGCGTTTCATTTTTTGGTGGGTGCGCTTCATCGCAACATTATCTTCCAAATCAAATTCTGCGTCGACAATAACTGCAATAGCATTGTAACAGCCCACGCATGCAAAAAACAATTCCGGGTTCTGCTCTCTCGAAACATGCTTTAATTCACCGTTTGCCAGCAAGATGTCAAGTGACCTGACCGATAAAATTAGCGGCCCGACACCAATGTATCGCCCATGTGCATTCACACTTAAAGCTCCGCCAACCGTGAAATTGGCATAGGTCTGCATAATTTTAACACTCAGATTATGCTCATCTATATAGTGCTGAATATCGCACCAGCGTATACCTGCCTGTACTTTTATAGTTTTATTTTCTGCCGAAAATTCAAGCACTTTGTTCAGCTTGCGCATATCAATGTGGATACTTTGCGGGCTTGCCGTTTGCCCTCCCATGCTGAACCTTCCACCCCCGATGGAAAAAGGCCCTTTCATATTTTTCAGGATGCTTTGCAATTCTTCAACAGTAGTTGGTGTTTCCACTTTCGAAACAAGGACAGGGTTCAATTGGGTAACATCATTCACAATACGCTCATCCGATTTCAAATGCGGAATTATTTCCGCGTCTTTATTTTTAAAATAATCGGGTTTTGAGCCGGGAACAGGCCCAAAACGGTTCGGCAAACTATCACCTCTGCGCATGCCCAAAAAGTAAAATAATGCGAGGGGCCCTACAACAGGCAGCAATACAATGCAAATCCAGTAACCGGTAATGCCATTATCGTGGAGCCTTTTGGTGGCGGTGGCAATAAGCGCCCAGAATAAAAGCGGATATATAACGCAAGTTGCAGAATAAGAAATGAAATAATGCAACGCGCTAAAAAGGATGTAAAATGATGTCCAGATAAAAATGGACACGGTCCAATAGGTGAGGCGGGAAATTCGTCCACGTAAGGTGAAGAGTAAATAACTTACAGGCAGTTTTTCCTTGAGTGTCATTTTAAATCCCGGGGATATATATTATATCGGGTAAAAATAATCATTATCCGTTATGCAGAACCTTTCCGGCAGAAAGACATATCAGATTCTAAAAATTGGAGATGATTTATTCTTTCAAAAAACTATTCACAATTTCAAAAAACTCCTTGGGCCTGTCCGCATGAACCCAATGCCCGGCTTCGGGAATAGTTAGAATTTTTACGTTGGCAAACATTTCATGTATCAGCCTGCTGTCTGCATTAAACATATGGTCTGATTTGCCGCCCTTCACAAATAAAACAGGCATTTGCAATGGAGTCGAAGGCATGGGTGTAATTTCAGAAACCCGTGAGAGGTTCGTTTTTAAACCGTGCAGATTAAATCGCCACGCTAATTTGGTGACGCTCCGGTCACCATCATGACTTTTAACGTCATTGATTTGATTATCGTCCCAATAAAGGTTTTTCAATAAAAACTGCATCACCCCTGCATCTTTAATATCCGCCGATAAGATTTCCTCTGCTTCTTTGCGCGATTTCACCTTATCTAAATCTACCTTTTCCATAGCCTGAATAATTTCAAGGTTAGTGACGGGATATTTTTTCGGGCTCATATCAACAACTACCAATTTCTCCACTCGTTCCGGATGATTCACTGCAAAGTGCATCACTGTTTTTCCGCCCATGGAATGGCCCATGAGTATGGCCTTATCAATATTTTCGTCGTTCATTAACTCCAGCAAATCATCGCTCATTAATTGATAGCTGTGTTCATCGCTATGAGGTGAGCGGCCATGGTTGCGCTGGTCTACAAAATAGACGGTATAATTTTCTGCAAACTTTTTGCCCAAGGTCTGCCAGTTATCTGATGAACCAAATAAGCCATGCAGGATAAAAAGAGGCTTGCCAGTTCCGAGTTTGCGAAAGAAGAGTTTCATGCGTTTATTGCTTTCTGTCTCAAACTCCTAAAATAGCTTCCGTTCGTCATTGCGAGGCCCCGCGAAGCAATCTTACTAATCCGGATAAAAACTTTTGGGTGAGATTGCTTCGTTCCTCGCAATGACGTTATAACCCCTAAAAGCCCCCTTAGGGATTTGGGGTTGAAAAGAAATGCGTCTTGAAAATATGTATTCATAACAATCTATTTTAGCTTTTCAAGATATAAATGTACCGTTTTCTCCAGCCCTAAATAAAGTGCATCTGATACAAGTGCATGTCCAATACTTACTTCATCCAAATGAGGAATATGTCGATGGAAAAATGCAAGGTTATCTAAATTCAAATCGTGTCCTGCATTTATTCCAAGTCCCAGTTCATGGGCCCGGATGGCTGCAAGGCGATAAGGTTCTATGGCTTTTTCGGGAGATGCAAAATAATTTTTAGCGTAATCTTCGGTGTATAGTTCTATCCGGTCGGTGCCTGTTTTGGCAGCTTCATCCAGCATTTTCAAATCAGTGCCGATAAATATGGAAGTGCGTATGCCCGATTTATGCAAAATAGAAATTACTTCTTTTAAAAAATCTGTATGTTTTATTGTATCCCAGCCTGCGTTAGAAGTAAGCGCTTCCGGCGGGTCAGGTACCAATGTAACTTGCGCGGGTTTCACTTCTGTTACCATTTTCATGAATGTATCATTCGGATAACCTTCAATATTGAACTCCACATTCAATAATGGTTTCAAAGCATAGGCATCCTTATAACGGATGTGCCTTTCATCTGGCCGTGGGTGCACCGTAATACCTTGTGCACCGAAACGCACAATATCCAAGGCCGCTTTATTTACATCGGGCAGATTCCCGCCCCGCGAGTTGCGGATGAGGGCTATCTTATTAATATTTACGCTTAGTTTAGTCACGGTAAAAATTATTTATTTTTTAGCTCCAACCACCAATTCGTAAATACTCTCTTTCTGCAAATATTTATTGGCCATTTCCATAAGTTCTTTTGCAGTAATGGTGCTTAATGCATTTACATATTTTTCATAATACGAATAGTCCATATTGTGCAGCCAAATGTGTTTGAACCTGTCGGCAAGCGCAAACGGCCCATCCATACTGCGCATGAAATTACCACGTAAATAATTTTTCACCAGTTGCAGTTCATCCGCAGGAACAGGTTCATTGCAAAGCCGGTCGAGTTCTTTATAAATTTCAATCACTGCGGCTTCGCAAACAGCGCTTCCAACTTCGCTACCTATATTAAAATATCCTGCATGTTGCAGAAAGACTACGGAGGATGAAATTCCATAGGTATAGCCTTTATCCTCTCGGATATTACTCATTAAACGGGAACCGAAATAACCACCGAGAATGGTATTTAATATCTGAAAAGGGATAGCATCTTCGTGCGTTTTCAAAAATAAAACCCGGCCCATTCGTATAGCAGATTGAACGGAATCCTTTTTCGGACTTGGAATGTAATTTACTTTTTCTTTAGCCGAATGCGGAACATAATTGTGAGTGGTGAATGGCAGATGATGAGCAATTGTATCCTTGCCAAAATAATCTCCAATTTTATTCAGCAATATATCGTTCACCCTTCCGGATGCAATGATAGCGCAATTCCCCGGGGTATAATATTTTTTGTGGAAAGCTTCCAAGAATTCTTTCTTCACTCCGTCATATTCTTCCAAACGGGTTTTATGTCCGTAAGGGTGCGAATCTCCAAATAAAAGTGAAGGGAAATTTTTTGCAGCCACCACACGTTCTTTCTGTTCATCTACTAAAAAGCGTTGCTTGTTATTATGTAAATAAATTTCCAATTCGCTTTGCGGAAAGGAAGGCTCCTTTATTATTTCTTCCAAAATGGGAAGTGCTTTGTCTAAGTGCTTTCCGAGGGTGTAAATAGTTACCGAGGCATAATCTTGCTGAACGGAAGTTTCTAAAAAAGAACCGTAATAATCAAGCAAGGATGCAATTTCCTCGGAGGTATGTTTTTTAGTTCCTTCCTCCAGCATGGAGTTTGTACTTCCCGCCACCAACGGCACATCCTGTTCGCGCGAACCGGCCCGGAAAATAACTTCTATTTTAATTACATCCTGCGTTCCTGCATTTACATAGTAAACCGGTATTCCGTTTGGCAAAGAATGGCTCTGCGCCTGAATAATATTTATCTTGCTTTCCAGCGCAAGTCCGGGCATTGATTTTCTATCTAACATCATTTCCTTTGGCATTTTATTTTGATTTGGCACGGTAATATAAGGTAGAGCAGTTCGACTCCTTTAACTCTGCTATGGCTTCATTCAGTATATCTTTTTCTGAAACGCTGAAAAACTTTTCCACTTCTTTGTTGGCATCATTTGCATCCCCTAATAATTCAAACATGGCAAGGTTCATGGCTTTATTCAGGATACTTATTTCTGCAAAAACATGTTGCGCTTCTACTTTATTTTTTGCTTTTTCCAATTCATCTTTCTGCACTTCGGCAACAAGAAGTTTTGCAATTTCCTTTTGTATGGCGGCATCCGCTTGTTCCAATGTAACGCCATCCAATAACTTACCTGTTATAATAAATACCCCCGGGTCGAGCGATTCATACGTAAATGCATTTATCTCGCTGAATAATTTTTGGTTTTTCACCAACTCTACATACAAGCGTGAAGCATTACCATCCGTTAGGATATCAGCAAGCAGTTCCATCGTGTAAAAACTTTTATCTGCACGTTTGCCCATGTGATACACCTTATAAATGGCGCTTGCAGGCACATCGCGTTCCAACACCAGCATGCGGGCTTCGGTTTGCGGTGGCTCAACAGGCAGGTTCCGCTTAGGCGGATTACCCATCGGTATAGGTGCAAACCATTTTTCACAAAGACGCTTAACTTCCTCGACAGTTACATTTCCGGTAACAACAAGTATGGCATTATTCGGACAATAAAACTTTTTGAAAAATGCTTTCACATCTTCCATCACCGCATATTTTATGTGGTCGATATTTTTACCGATAGTGGGCCACAAATAAGGGTGCACCTTATATGCCAGCTTTGGAATTTCCAGCCAGATATCACCATAAGGCTGATTAAGATAACTCTGTTTAAACTCTTCAATAACCACATTACGCTGCACTTCCAGGCTCTTTTCAGAGAAAGCTAAACTCAACATCCGGTCCGATTCCAACCAGAAAGCCACTTCCAAATTCACTGCCGGAAGCGTGAGATAGTAATTGGTAATATCGTTCGAAGTAAAGGCATTATTCTCCCCACCTGCAATTTGCAATGGAGTATCATATTCGGGTATATTAACAGAACCGCCAAACATCAAATGCTCGAAAAGGTGTGCAAAGCCTGTACGTTCAGGGTCTTCATCACGAGCGCCAACATCATACAAAATATTTACACAGGCCATCGGGGTGGATGTGTCCCGGTGTACAATTACTTTTAATCCGTTAGCTAAAGTGAATCTTTCAAAGTCTATCATAGTTTTATTAAAAATTGGAACGCTGATTACGCGGATTGCTTAAGATTAAATAAGATTTGAATCCGTGTATTATCATAAGCAATCCGCGTCATCAGCGTTCCAATGTATTTGTTATTTAGGTATATCATATTGTCCTGCTTCTGCAATCGCTGCATGAAACTCACCCATTATTTCTTTTACTATTACACTCGTGGGTTGTATTTCCCTTACTGCCGCTGCTATCTGCCCTATTTCCAATTCGCCTTCCGCCATATCGCCTTCAAACATTCCGAGTTTGGCCCGGGCCCGGCCTAACAATTCTTTCAGTTCTTCGGTTGATGCGCCTCGATTCTCCGCTTCTTCCACTTTTTTATAAAATTCATTTTTCAGAATGCGCACCGGCACCAGTTTCTTCAATGTAAGGACGGTATCACCCTCATTTGACTCTATAATCCGCTTTTTGAAATTCGGATGAACAGATGCTTCTTCCGCCGCTGCAAAACGTGTGCCAATCTGCACCCCATCGGCTCCCAGAGCCATAGCTGCCAGCATAGAGCGTCCGCTTGCAATACCTCCGGCTGCAATTAAAGGTATCTTAATTTCTTTTTTCACCAACGGAATAAGAACCATCGTAGTAGTTTCTTCGCGACCGTTATGTCCGCCTGCTTCAAAGCCTTCGGCGACAACGGCATCAACTCCTGCATCTTGTGCTTTCAGGGCGAATTTGGTACTGCCAACTACATGCACAGTTGTTATCCCATGCTCTTTCAAAAATGGCGTCCATGCTTTGGGATTGCCCGCAGAGACAAACACAATCTTCACACCTTCTTCTACAATAATGTTCATCACCACATCAATATCTGGATAAAGCAATGGCACATTCACACCAAAAGGTTTGTCGGTGGCTTTTTTACATTTTTGAATATGCTCCCTAAGCACATCCGGATACATGCTTGCCGCGCCAATAAGCCCCAGGCAACCGCTGTTAGATGCAGCCGAAGCCAAACGCCAGCCGCTGGTCCACAGCATACCTGCTTGTATGATGGGATATTTAATATCAAATAGTTCTGTAATGCGGTTCATGGAGTGCGAAGATAGGTAATCACATCCACTCTTTAAAATCGCACCTGTTATCTAAAATTGCAAGAACCTCAATTTTATCCCTTTGTATCCTATAAAATACAGATAAAGCCTTGCTTAAAATAGAAATCAGGCATCTTTCAGTTTATTCCAAAACTCTTTTGATGAAGATAATTTGCCAGTATCTGCGTCTTTAATGCCTGCCAATATTTGTTTTTTTTGTTTGTCGGACAGTTCATCCCACCAATCATTTTTAGCCCTCGATGCCCTTATGCCATCCAAAAAAGTAATGAGTTCAGTATCGGAAAGCTGGTTAATCCAAGCGATGAGATTAAGCTTTATTCCGTTTATTTCAGCAGCCGACATATACTAAATGTATTGAAAAGCAAATTTATGAAAATTCCTTTTAATGTGGTTCATGGGATGCGAAGATAGGGGAAAAGTGGGAAGTTCTTGTAATATTGATAATCTATATTACATTTGTGAAATAAAAATTAATTCAAATGAAAAACGAACTTAGTCATCACACCTATTCGAAACAAATTCATGACTTGGTTAACCTTTATGAAAAAGGTCAGTTAAATCTTAGTCCCGCCTTTCAGCGCAGTTCTGTTTGGGCAATAAAGGATCGGGCTAAACTTATAGACAGTATTTTCAGAAATTATCCTTTACCAGCTATATTTCTTTATAGAAGGGAAGAAAATGGAACTATAATTTATGATGTAATTGATGGTAAACAGAGACTAGAATCTATCTTAATGTTCATGGGTGTTATTCATGGCAATCGTTATACAGTTAAAACCCAACTTGATAGTGAACCTAATTATATTGAAGTTGACTGGGGTTATTTGAAAAAGAAAAGTGAGCAAACTCGCATAACGGGATATACACTATCCACTATTGAGGTACAAGGTGGTCTTTCGGATATTATTGAGGTATTCGTGCGAATTAACTCAACTGGAAAGGCACTAACTTCAGCAGAAAAACAACACGCAAAATATTACACTAGTCCATTTCTTAAAGCCGCAGTAGGCATAGCGCGGAAATATGAAAAATATTTTATCAAAGCACGAATATTAAGTTCAGCTCAAATCTCAAGAATGAAGCATGTTGAATTGATTTGTGAAATCATGCTTTCAATTGGAGAAAATGATGTAATAAATAAAAAATCAGCACTTGATAAAATTATGGGAAAAGGGTTGACTCCTTCCCAAATCTCTAAACTGAAAGGAAAGATTGTTAAAACACTCAATACCATCAAAACTATGTTCCCTCGTTTACATGAAACGAAAGAAACAAGGTTTAATGGTCTATCTGATTTTTATGTCTTAGCTGTTCTCATTTCCAAATACGAAGAAGAAGGTTTGATTTTAATTGACAAACGGCGAAATAAACTTGCATGGGATTTGCTTAAGGAATTTTCAGATGGTGTGGATAGAGCAAGATTAAAACAAAAGAAAGTTGAGGGTGTCCAGGAATCCGATAGTATTTACCGCGAGTACCTATTAACTGTTTCTCAGGCTACTGATGAAATCAGTCAAAGAAGAAAACGAATGAATATACTTGACGGGATATTGCGAAACTTATTTGAAGTAAAGGACAAACAAAGAGGGTTTAGCCCAGAACAGAGGCGACTAATCTGGAATTCAACTGCTGAAAAAATCTGCACGGAATGTGGAGAAGAACTTACTTGGAATGACTTCACAATAGATCATATCAATCCTCATAGTAAAGGAGGTCGAAGTGAAATCGATAATGCATCTTTATTATGCAGAAATTGTAATTCTTCAAAAGGTAATCGAACAAAAAAGGCCAAGAAAAAATAAACCCTACGGCGTCCCCTTTGCCACCGGAATTATTTTCCCATTGAAAAAGTTAGCTCCCGTTAATGCAAAATCGCGGATATAAGCAGCCATTAATAAAGGAGTCATTTCTGTTTTTTCGCCGGGAAAGGCTTCTTCAAACATTTCCGTCTGCACCGCACCAAGCATCAGGCAATTAACGGATATATTGCGGTCCTTAAATTCTTCTGCAAGGCATTCCGTTAATCCTGCAAGGGCCGCTTTGCTGGCACTGTAAGCGCTCAATCCCGGAAATTTCATGCTGCCCTGCAAACCGCCTATGCTTCCTATGTTTACAATATGTGTGGGCAATTTTCCTTTGCCCATATAAGGTAGTAAGGCTTGCAAAAATTCAAATTGGGAAGTTACATTCACACGAAACATTTTCTCTACATCATCAGGAGTCAGTTCCTCCATCGGTTTGTTTATTAATGCTCCGGCGTTATTCACCAAAATATCTACCGTACTTATATGCGAAAGCACCTGCAGGGTAATATCCCTTTTAAAATCTTTATTGCTAAAATCAACTACAGCAGGGTAAACCATTCCACCCCTTGCTTCCCTTTTCAGTTGCTCTAATCGGGAACGGTTGCGGGAAATGGCAACCACTTTATTCTTTGGGTCAGCGGCAAAGAGTTTTACGAGTTCGTATCCTATCCCCCTGCTCGCTCCGGTAACTATAATGTTCATGTATCAATAAGTTTATAAAGTTTGTAAAGGTAAAAGTTTATAAAGTTCGTGGAAAGGTAATAATTTGAAAGTTATCTACCTTTATGAACTTTTTACTTTATGAACTTTCAACTCGGCTCCGGCCTCGGTTATTTAATTGCATTTTTCGCCATGATAGTTGGGGCATTGTCCACGTTTCCATTTACCGATGTGGCAAGGAAATGGGGACCGGTAGCGGTGAACCATTTTCGTTTATTATTGGCATTCATTGTGTTGAGTATTATCGTAATGATTATTGATAAAAAAACACCCATCACTTTATTTACATCTCCATCATCAACAGAATACCTCTATTTATCTGCTTCCGGAATATTCGGGCTCGCCATCGGCGATTATTTTGGGTTTCATTGTTTAGCAATACTCGGCGAAAAGAAATACAGCATTTTAAATACCATAGGCCCGGGTGCAGCCTTAGGTTTTGGTTTTGTAATGATTGGCGAAAGGCTTGATTTTATTGGTATTCTTGGTATGGTTATTAGTATTGCCGGAATGATTTGGTTTATACAAGCCAGTGATACCAAAGAGTTAGATAAACATGTTACCCATGAATATGGAAAAGTGAGCAAAGGAGTTCTATTCGGGCTATTGGCAGGTATTTGCCAGGGTTTGCACATGACGCTTTCTAAAAAAGGATTAACCGATGAAACCACTTTAATATCGCCTATACATGCCACATGGATTCGTGTATTCGCAGCAACACTCGCTTATTTTGTTTTCACATTTGCAACCGGAAAATTAAAAGAAAAAGTAATTTCTCCTATTCTGGAAGAGAAAACTACGCTGTTAAAAGCCACGCTTGCAACCATATTCGGATTGGTTTTATCTATCGTTTTGGTAATGTGGAGCCTTACTATGTGCAAGGTTGCCATTGCGCAAACAATACTTTCACTCACTCCAATTATCATTATGCCCGTGGCTTATATTTTATATAAAGAAAAGATGACTATACAAACTGTTTTCGCAGGAATTGTGAGTATATTTGGGGTGTATGTGCTTATCTGGAGAGATGATATAGCCACAATTTTAGGGCTGCATTTACATTAATCCTTAATTTTACAATTAAAATACGATTCACCGATGCCATTAAATAGAGATTTGCTGAAAGAAAAACTGCTGGACCCGAAAGCTTACAATACAGTTTACATCAATATTGAAGATGAAAACAAAGCTAAGAAGGAACAGATGGACATTATCATTGAACTGATTTGCGATGAGCGCCATAAAAAAGACCGTGTGCAGGTATTGGCTTTTATAAAGAAGGAGCCTAAAGCCGCCGAACTGCTTATGACCGCCATCGGCGAAGCCGGGCCGATTGACAAAAAGAAATTACTTACCGCTTGCTGGGAAGCCGATTTGGATTGTACCCCGCATATCGAAATGTTTGCCGATATTGTGATGAAAGAAGATTTCCCTATTGCTATGGAAGCGCTTACCTCTATCGAAAATATGCACGGACTGATTACCACAACGCAGGCGGAAGCAATTCTAAACAAGATCATGGAAATATATCCCCCAATAGCTGATACTCCCAAAGGCCACCTGATGGCTGATTTAATTGAACTACTGAGACAATGGCAATAGAACTAAAAAGTGTGAAAACATATCTGCCATTTTTATTTTTGCTCATCGGGCTTGATTCCTGCAATGTAATAAAGAAAAACAGCGACCCCTCTAAAAAACCTGTCGCACGGGCGTTTGACGCCTACCTATACATGGCAGACATTGAAGGAATTGTGCCCAAAGGCACTAAACCTGCCGACAGCATGAAGATATTAAATGAATATCTCACCCGTTGGATGCAGCAACAGGTAATTGTCCACCAGGCGATGAATAACCTTGACCCAAAACAGGTTGATTTTACAAGACAAATTGAAGATTACAAAAACTCATTGGTGATATATGAATATGAAAAGGAACTGATAAGCGAGAAGCTTGATACCAATATTGCTGAAAACGAAATTAACGATTACTACGACAAGAATAAAAAAGATTTCCAGTTGAAAAACGACATTGTGAAAATCATTTATGTGAAAGTGCCCAAGAAAGCAACCGGACAGGAAAAACTGAAAGGCTGGATGTATTCCAACGATATTAAGGACCGTGAAAAACTGGCGACTTATTGCAACCAGAATGCGGCCAACTATTTCCTCGATGATAACGCCTGGCTTATGTTTGATGATGTGCTGAAAGAAGTCCCGATTGAAACTGCCAACGAAGATATTTTCTTACAAAACAACAATAACCGTATTGTGCAAATTGCCGATACAGCCAACACCTATTACCTCGGCATTAAAGGCTTTATGATTAAGAATAGCATATCACCATTATCTTTTGAGCGGGAAAACATCAAAAAGATTTTGCTCAACAAACGTAAAATGGATTTGGTTGAAAAAATGAAACTCAACTCCTTCGAGCAGGCACAGGAACATAATGATGTGGAGTTGTATAAGTAGGCTATTTCTCGCAAAGGCGCAAAGCTCGCAAAGTAAAAAAATGTATTTCGCTTAGCGGTCTTTGCGCCTTTGCGAGAAACACGCCTGATTTCTCAAAAATAGCTGAAACACTCATTCACGATATGCTTGGGATGGAAGGAGAGCATTATTCCGGCGAAGGAATACCAATCGTCCTTACCGTTGCCGCGCTGTGTGCCGGTTAATGCCGCCGATGGAATATTGCTGCGGTTCGACATTTGCAATGCCAGTGAAGCATTGGGCCCTGCCTGCTCCGCTAATTGCGCCGCATTAGGATATACACCGTTCACATCATCTATATACCCGGTGAATGTTTTACGCAAACCCCATTCAATGGACAGGCAAATGCTGGGCGAGAAGTTTGTTTTTATACCAATGCCAAATGGTATGCAAGGCTGAATTAAATGGTACGGGGCATTGGGATTATATTGTGTTCCTTGCCCTTCGGTATGCAGCGGCTGTAAATCAACCCATTGGTCGCCTATTTTTCCTTCCGGATTCATCCTGAAAAGGCCAAATCCACCAAAAATATAGGGGCTAAAGTTATATTTCGGGTTGCCTATTTCATACTCGAAAAAGTTGAACTCAAATTGTCCCGAAACTTCATCAATTGGCGACTTGAAATTCAGGTTGCGTTGCTGTTGATATGCCGAGCTTGATTGGTTATCATAAGCCGTAACTTCACCAATTAATACATTACCCCTGAAAGAAAAGCGGTTATTGATATTATAGCGGTAAATTAATCCGTAGGCGGGTTGGGTAAACTTAAAGAACCCATTGGGGTTCAAATCGCCCAGGTAAAAGGAACCTCCGAGAAATATTCCTATTTCAGAGGTTTTTTGGGCAGATAGTGAAACTACCCCCAGTAATACTGAACTTAAAACAAGAAAAAGTCTTTTCATTTTGGTTATCAACGGAAATAGTGCTCTCAGTGTTACTGTTAAAGATTCAAAAGTATGAAATTTCCAGCTCTTTTTTTCAATTTTGCCTGCTAAAGCCATTTATTCTGTAAATTTTTTATATCTTTGCACCGGATTATGTGATTTGGATAGGATTCTCCCATTAATTAAGTACTTGCAAGGAGGGCTCAAGCGACCTCCTTTGTTGTTTATATAACTCGCTTGAATTAATAAAATTGTAAGTTTTAAAATTTATTGTCATGGCAAAGAAGGCAAACGTAGCTGAACTAAAGGAAATTACCCACTTAAATATTATTGAGTCATTTTCCGAATTTAAAGAAATCAAGAGTATCGATAAAGCCACCCTCATGAACGTTATTGAGGATGTGTTTAAAGCTATGCTGCGCAAGCGTTTTGAAACAGATGAAAACTTCGATATCATCGTTAACCCGGACAAGGGCGACGTGGAAATATGGAGAAACCGCGTGATTGTGGAAGACGATAAAATTGAAAACCCGAATACACAAATTGCATATTCCGAAGCTATTCGGATTGAGCCTGATTTTGAAGTAGGCGAAGATGTTTCGGAACCCGTAAATTTTATGGATTTCAGCCGCAGGGCCATTTTAGCTGTGCGCCAAAACCTGAGTTCACGCATATCACAACTGGAAAAAGAAACACTTTTCAAAAAATATAAAGATAAAGAAGGCGATATTATCAGCGGCGAGGTTTACCAAATTTGGAAAAAGGAAATCCTTATTATGGATGATGAAGGCAACGAACTTATTTTACCGCGTACAGAACAAATCCCATCCGACTTCTTTAAGAAGGGCGATACTATCCGTGCGGTAGTGCTTTCGGTAGAAATGAATGGAACAAATCCGGTAATTACCCTGTCTCGCACGTCTCCTTCATTCCTGGAAAGATTGTTTGAAATGGAGGTGCCTGAAATATTCGACGGGCTTATTACTATTAAGAAGATTGTACGTGAACCGGGCGAAAGAGCCAAGGTGGCCGTAGAATCGTATGATGACCGTATCGACCCGGTGGGAGCTTGCGTAGGCGTTAAAGGTTCACGTATTCACGGAATCGTTCGGGAATTGAAAAACGAAAATATCGACGTAATCAACTTCACTACCAACCCTACCCTGTTTATTACCCGTGCACTTAATCCGGCTAAAATTACCAGCATAAAAATTGATGAAGCCACCAAACATGCCGATGTGTATTTGAAACCCGACCAGGTATCACTTGCTATTGGTAAAGGCGGACATAATATCCGTTTGGCGGCACGTTTGACAGGCTACGAAATAGATGTTTACAGGGATGCGGAAAACTATACCGAAGACGTTCCGTTGGATGAATTCGGAGATGAAATAGAAGGTTGGATACTCGATGCCTTAAAGAGCATTGGTTGCGATACAGCGAAGAGCGTATTGGAACTTACTGTGGAAGATTTGGCAAAGCGGACCGACCTGGAAGAAGAAACAATAAAAGAAGTACAGAGTATCTTACGGAAAGAATTTGAAGGATAATAATGAAGTTATAAGTTACAACTTATGAGTTATTTACGCTCATACCTTATAACTTATAACTCATAACTAAAAACATGGCAGGAGAAGGCATACATAGATTAAGTAAAGTTGCAAAAGAACTCAACGTGAGTGTGGGAACGCTCAGCGATTTCCTGAACGCGAACGGGCATAAGGTGGAGTCGAACCCCAACCACAAAATTACCGATGCCCAGTATGCATTGGTAAGAAAAGAGTACGAAGGCGAAAAGAAAACCAAGGACGAGGCCATACTTATTCAGAAAGAAAAGGAAACCATTTTTGCTGAAGAAGAAGCTAAAAAAACTCCGCCGGTTGTTGTTGAAACACCCGTTGTAAAAGCTCCTCCGGTAGTTGCAGCGCCTCCGGTTGAGCCTGCCCGTGAAAAAGTAAAACTGGAAGGCCCTAAGATTACTGGCAAAATAGAATTGCCCGAATCTCCTAAAAAAGGGAAAGCTCCGGTTAAAGAAAAGGAAGCCGAAGAACCTAAGAAACCTGCAAAAACCAAGAAAGAAGAGGTAAAGCCGGTAGAAGAAGTAAAACCTCCCGTTGTTGAGTCGCCTGTAGTAAAAGTTCCTCCGGCTGTAGAAAGAATAAAAGAAGATTTTGTTCCTACTAAGTTCAGCAAACTGGAAGGCCCTACTATTATTGGTAAAATAGAACTGCCCCAAAAACCTGTAGCTTCATCTAATAATGATACCGCCCCAAAAGGCGGAGGCCCGGGCGCAGCCGGAAAGAAGAGAAAACGCATATTCAAAAAAGAATATAACAAGGAAGATATTAATCAGGCAGCACGCCCTTCAGCACCGGGCAAACCGGGTGCCCCTGGCGGAGCCTCCAGGCCGCGTGAACAACGCCCTGAACTTACGGATGAAGAAATTCAAAATCAGATTAAGGAAACATTGGCCCGCTTAAGCGGTTCCGGCAAATCAAAAGCGGCCAAGTACCGCCGTTTGAAACGCGATTTGATGAATGAAAAAGCCCAGCAGGAAGCCGAACAAATTGCAGCGGAAGGAAAAGTTATAAAAGTAACTGAATTTGTTTCGGCCAATGAATTGGCAAAGATGATGAGCGTTCCTATACAGGATGTTATTTCAACCTGTATGAGTTTGGGATTGTTCGTTTCAATCAACCAACGGTTAGATGCGGAAACCATTTCCATTGTGGCGGAAGAATTCGGCCATAAAGTGGAATTTGTAAGTATTGATGTTCAGGAAGCGGTAAGAATAGAAGAGGACAAAGAGGAAGATTTGCTTCCCCGTTCTCCCATTGTTACTGTTATGGGCCACGTTGACCACGGTAAAACATCCTTACTCGATTATATAAGAAAGACAAACGTTATTGCCGGTGAAGCGGGTGGTATAACACAGCACATCGGTGCATATAACGTAACCTTGGAAAATGGTAAAAAGATTACGTTCCTTGATACTCCCGGCCACGAAGCGTTTACCGCTATGCGTGCCCGCGGTGCACAAGCAACCGACTTAGCCATTATTGTGGTAGCTGCGGATGATGGTGTAATGCCTCAAACAAAAGAGGCTATTAATCACGCACAGGCTGCGGGCGTACCAATGATTTTTGCTATTAACAAGATAGATAAGGAAGGCGCTAACGTAAACCGGATTAAAGAAGAGCTGGCCCAAATGAACATTTTGGTAGAAGATTGGGGTGGCAAATACCAGGTGGAAGAAATATCTGCCAAAAAAGGAATACATATACACGAGCTTTTGGAAAAGGTTTTGCTGGAAGCAGAATTATTGGAATTGAAAGCCGACCCGAATAAAAAAGCACACGGTATTGTTATCGAATCGGCATTAGACAAAGGTAAAGGATACGTGGCTACCATACTGGTAGAAGGCGGTACCCTGCACGTAGGCGATGTTATTGTGGCAGGTTGTTTCAGCGGTAAGCTGAAAGCTATGCATAATGAACGTAACGTGCCTATTGAAGCTGCAACCCCTGCTATGCCGGCATTGATATTAGGTTTGGACGGCGCTCCACAGGCGGGTGACCAGTTCCACGTAGTGGCCAGTGAATCGGAAGCGCGTGAAATTGCTAATAAGCGTTTGCAATTGCAACGTGAACAAGGTTTGAAAACACGCAAGCATATTACCCTTGATGAAATTGGAAGACGTTTGGCCATAGGCGACTTTAAAGAGCTGAACGTAATTGTGAAAGGTGACTTTGACGGTTCTATTGAAGCATTGTCCGATTCATTATTGAAACTGGCTAACCCTAAAATACAAGTAAATATTGTACACAAGGGTGTTGGCGCCATTACCGAATCAGATGTGCTTTTAGCCTCCGCATCCAATGCCATTATTATTGGTTTCCAGGTTCGCCCATCGCAAAATGCGCGCAGGATAGCCGAACAGGAACAAATCGATATCCGTCTCTATTCTATCATATATGATGCCATTGAAGAGGTGAAAACCGCAATGGAAGGTATGTTGAGCCCAGAAGTACAGGAAAAGATTGTCTGCAACCTTGAAGTGCGCGAAGTATTTGCTGTTACCAAAGTGGGTAACGTGGCAGGCTGTATGGTGCTTACCGGAAAAATTACCCGCAATACCCGCATCCGTGTTATCCATGATGGAATTGTGGTGCATACCGGCGATTTGGCTTCGCTAAAACGCTTTAAAGATGATGTGAAGGAAGTTGTATCAGGTTATGACTGCGGCTTGAATATTTCGGGTTTTAATGATATTCACGTAGGCGATATTATTGAAGGGTACGAGCAGGTAGAAGTGAAAGCGAAACTGTAAGCTAAGAGTTAAAAACTAAGAGCTAAGAGTTTGCTAGATGAATTTAACCGAACGATATTATTCAGTTAGGGATACTATTCCGCAGGGAGTAGATTTAATCGTTGTTTCCAAAAAAAATCCGGTAGAAAGCATAAAAGCTATTTACGACAACGGCCAGCTTGCCTTTGGAGAAAATAAAGTGATGGAGTTATTGGAGAAGCAAGAACTTCTGCCGCCTTCCATACAATGGCATTTAATTGGCCACCTGCAGACCAATAAAGTTAAGTATATAGCTCCTTTTGTACATTTAATTCAGTCGGTAGATAGTGTTAAGCTGGCTGCCGAGATAGATAAACAGGCCAAAAAATGTAACAGGGTGATAAATTGCCTGCTGGAAGTATTTATAGCTTCGGAAGAAACCAAATTCGGAATGAGCTTTGAAGAAGCCGAAGGTTTTTTGAAAAATGAAGTCCAAAAATTTCCAAACATTAAGATAACAGGGGTTATGGGTATGGCAACCAACACACCGAATATGGAACAAGTAAGACTGGAGTTCAGGTCATTAGCTAATTTTTATAAGAAATATGAAAAGGCTTTCGGCTTCAAGCACCT
>CAIWVW010000105.1 GCA_903916255.1 uncultured Bacteroidota bacterium | reverse complement strand
CGAGTATTGCTACTCCTGCTGCCCCTCGACTTGCATGTATTAGGCCTGCCGCTAGCGTTAATCCTGAGCCAGGATCAAACTCTCCATTGTATGTTTGAGTTTATCCTAACTTCATGCATTCCTGCATTGGTTAAAAAATTACATTTTGGAATTGAGCTCTAATTGTTCTACCCGAATAAAACCGGGTAGGCAATCTTGGCCCGCTATCTTTTCTTCTTCAATACTTCAAAGAACTTTCTGTATATATATCCTACTATTTCTAGGAGGTTTTTTACATTCTGTTTCTGTTACCTTTATTTTTTAAAGGGCTGCAAATGTACACATGAATTTGATATCTCCAACATATTTCGAAAAATATTTTTTTCCGACCATCTGTTTATATCTCCAAAACCTTGCTTTCAGGCTTACGCTGAAATGGTTAATTTCTGCGAGTTTCGGAGCTATCTGTGTAAACTTGTTTTTCCTTTATTTTCTAAGAACGTTTTCTTCAAAAGGGACGCAAAAGTAGTACGATTATTGATTCGGAAGTATGCCTGTGTTCATATTTCGGTAACATTTCTTGCAACACACTACAAATCAGCATAATAATTTTTGAACCTTTCCCGCTAAATAACTCTCGGGATAGGGTTAAACGGATAAAAAGAGAAAATGTTTTAGGAAAAGCACCATTGCCGCAGATTGCACAGATTAAAATTACAAAGCCCCTTTAATAATCATATAAAAGACTGTTAATCTGCGTCGTATGTGGCAATGGCGGCAGTTTTAAATTATTAGACCTGTGTAAGTATGTGGCACTATGTTATTTCTTAAATTTGTCTCTACATTATATATAGTATACAGCATGAACAAACAAATTACCTCCCTATTTAAGTATGAAAACTGGGCCAATGCCCGTATTATAGAGGCTTTGGGCCAATTACCGGAAACCGATGAGAAGGCGTTGGAGCTGATGGCGCACATATTATTGGTGCAAATGGTTTGGTATTCCCGTTTGGCGGGTGTAGCCGCTCCGGCAGTTTGGGAAAAGAAATCGTTGGCACAGTTGAAAGACATGTATGAAGTAAACAAAAAGATACTTACTCCATTTATAGAGAAGCAAACCAAGGATACGCTGAACGAGGTTGTAGATTACAAAAACACGAAGGGGGAAAAATTCAGCAATACGGCTACACAAATTTTAACACACACTTTTAACCACAGTACTTACCACCGGGGGCAGATAGTGGAAAGGCTGATAGGCAAACTGCCGCAAATGCCGGTTACAGATTATATTGTTTTTGTGAGGGAGAAGTAAGGAATTGCCGCAGATTTATTCAATTATCGAATACCCTGTACTGCTTAAGAAATTCTTTATCCATGAAGGTTGGAATTCCATCGTTTATCTTTTGTATCTCTATAGTGTAATTAGGGTTGGCAACCCTTAACCCAGAACGAATTACTCCGACAGAATTTAAATGAGGTTGAGTTTCTAAATACTTCTTATGGCTCGGAGCTGATTTTATGATGTCTCGTTCAACTTGAGACATGTATATATATCCATTAATTGCAAACTCATTAATATCCTCTTCATCAAAGTGGGCTGGCACTCTCCCAGGAAAAAGACCACAATTAATAAAAAACTCATTTAATGCATCACTGGTGATCGGACGCAAGTCAACTTTTGCTTCGTTAGGAACTAAAGAGTCAATATTTATTTTAAGTAATTCTCCTAAAGTTCTATCTGCATCTAAAATATAAAGTAATTTCCCAGTATTAGAATAAGCATTTTGAGTATAGTGTAACAAAGGGGTTTTATTTTTACTCATCCAATCTCCTTTTGCATTGTCAAATGTAATAAAGGCCGCATTTGCTTTATTATTAATCATGAACTTCATTATTTCATGGAAAATAATATAATCTCCAAATGGATCGTCTGGCTTCTCTTTAATATCAGCACAACCTGGAAATGCATTATTTGGGTTATTCAGGAAGTTCGAAACATTGTCAGAGGTCAAGTTTTTTGAAAGCGATCCAAATTCATCTTTAATTACTTTGAGTTCAACTTCATTTAAGCTAGGACATTGTATGCAAGAAGCCAAAAAATCCAAAAAGCTATCTTTAACAATCAAATTAGTGTGTTCTTCTTTTTTGAGAGCCACTTCTCCTTGTAGCTTTTTAAGCATATCTTCAAGTTCAGTCTGATATTTAACAATTCCCGCTTCAACAAAAGAGTAGTCTTTTAACACATCTTTGTTCTCCTCTAAAAAACTATTCATTTTATTAACAATGTCACTATTAAAAGCTCTTGGAATTTTACTCGTTACTTGCTCAAAGAACCGCTGAATTAATTCTTCCCTATTTTTTAGAAACTCGTACTGTACTTGGGAAGTAATTATTATTCTCTTTTGATGCTTCTGTAAGAATTCCAATAGTTTAGCTCGCGCTGTGAATGAAATACTATAATACCTTAACAAAACATTGGTATCCAAGAAAATTGGAGAATCTGATTCTAAAGAAACCTCTTTGTCAAAGTTTTTTGAAAACTCATCCAAACATTTTTTATACCCTGCAATAGAAGAGATCTTCCTTTTCGAATAAAAGCTATTTTCTTCCGTAATTGTTTTTTCTGCTTCCGGCATATCTAACATCTTTATAAAACAAATATACAACTTTTTATTATACGAAATATTACAGATGCACACATATCCTTTTGCTCCCCTCTTAAACAAAGAAATTATAAAGCCAGCCCAAAAAATCAAAGATGCCCGGAACTCAAAGGAAAAAATACCACTTAATTCCCTTTTGAACCAGGCATCTGTAAAAGTAAGACGTATCTATAGTTTGCCTTACACTATGCACCTTTACGGTGTATTTTATAAAAAGGTTGGGTAATGGTGGCATAAAATGAAAAGGAGGAACAAATGTTCCTCCGCGCTTTCATTGCCTCCCTGAGAATATCTTCTTTAACGAGAAGGATGGGTGAATTAAAGCTAGTTTATGCTGCCCAACGAAATAAGATATGGAACCACCTTGATATTGTTGGTTATTCCTTTCAAGCCTTTAATATTTTGCATCATAGTAGTTGTAACTATTCTCTGATAGGTCCACGGCACTGAACCTTCCAGGGTAAGGTATCCATACTTAACAGTAAGGGTTACCTTATCCAGCGGTATGCGCGAAAACCACCGCAGGCTTTTAATAATGTTGGCTTTTAACAGCTCGTCTTTCACCCTAGCGTCGAAGATGCTGTTGCTTTTTTCTTCCAATTTAATTTTCAGTGTTTCAATTTCGATTGTGCTTCCTTGTAGATTCATTTTAATGTTAGATTAATGGATAAACAACTCCTTTATTAACTGACGCGAAATAAGTCCATCCCGTTTGCGGAAATGATGATATCGGCTATGCTTAAATGTGACTTTTGTCACATACTTGCAAATGCTTGTTTTTCTGGCATTTTCAGGTGTTATTTTTCTTATAAATAAAAAAAATAACATTAAATTAACAATATCAGATGGGTTAATGAGAACACAAATGGGGGGATTACTGGCAAATGCCAAACAAATGCCTCCCATTTGCCATGCAACTTAATTGCAACAGTAGTTTAAAAAACGTTGCAATAATGTAACCTATTGATTATTTGTAATTAACAGGCTTATGCACCAATTTTAAACCGAATAAAAGTGTTGCGAATAAAAAAATAAATTTCCCTGGAAAAGGCGCCTTATTTAATAACCTCTACCTTTTGTATAAGGGTTTGGTTGGCTGAGGTAATCCTGAGGAAATAAACCCCCGGAGCAACATCAGAAGTATTTAATATATATGGCGATTTAAAATTGTCATTGGTCCAGATAACCCTGCTGGTAACATCCAATAAATCAGCTTTGCCATTATAGTTTGAAACTATATTCAGCCTGTCGGAACATGGGTTAGGATAAGCATGTAAGGTGTATTCCTGCTTTTTCACCTGCGGAACCGCCGTAATAGATTGCAGTTTTATTTTGCGGATAAGGTTATTACCCAAATCAGATACATACACGTTGCCAACCTTATCGGCTACCACACCCATAGGGTTGTAAATAACCGCTAATGTATCCCATCCGTTATGGAAGGATACCGTATCATTAGAATGATTGCCTGCAAATGTGCTCGCAATTGAATCTTTGGTATTATACAAACGGATAACATTGTTGTATTCATCGGCAATCAGTAAATTTCCGGCAGTATCGAAAGATATTCCGGCAGGACCATTAAACAAAATACCAACTATAGAGGTGTCGCCGCGGCTGTCTGTATCCTTTCCATTTTGGTACCCGATAGGAATGGTGTAAGGAGGCGCTAATACATTCGTATCGAAACCTGCTGTATCATACCCAACATAGGTGGTTACGGTATCGTTGTAAATCCTCCGTATAGCATTGGCTCCATCGCCAAACTGGCTAACATAAACGGCTCCTTTTTTATCGTATGTCACCCCAAAGACAGTTGTAAATAAAGCTGTATCTATCGCACCATTAATATACCCTGCTGTATCATGGCCTCGCCCGGCAATTGTGCTAACGGAATCTCCTATGGCCCATATTTTCCTAATAACATTATTGCCTTCATCGGCTACATATATATTTCCTGAAGCATCAATGCTTAATGATGTAGGCGCAAAAAATTCGGCTGTCGAATCGGGCCCGTCTACATACCCAAAATAAGTAACAATACCTGAACTGTCCTGTTTTCCGGCATAAGTGCTTACTACCCCACTGGTAGTTATTTTACGAATAACATTGTTGTAAGTATCGGCTACATAAACATTACCATCTTTATCTACACAAATGCCAATAGGGTTGCTGAATTTAGCGCTTAAAGCGCTTCCATTCATATACCCGATATTGGAGTCGAGGCCTTTTTTAATATCTGTTGTATCTCCGGCAATAGTAGTAACAGTATTAAATAAGACATTAACCTTACGAATTACATTATTATATGTGTCGGCCACATATACATTACCTGCTGTATCAACTGCAATTCCCGTAGGACCATTGAATAAAGCCTGGCTTGCAACTCCATCTTTGTAACCTGCATTCGCATTTAAAAATGGACTGGTAGCCAAGTTGGTTGTATCGCCTGCCAGAGTCGAAACGTAATATCTTTTCTGGCTAAAGCCCGTAATTCCAATAAAACAGAGGATAGATAAGAGTACTAATTTGATTCTATACATAAATAATAATGTGCTTTTAAACTCCAAATTGACTTAAGTGGTGGTCTAAGTGCTTATAACCCCATAACCCCCATTCTGCGACATTCATTTTTCCAAAAAATGGATGCCTGTTCGATTTTACACCCTTTTCACCTTCTTGAAAAGTCTTGTTAACCGATGCAATAAAATCGGCCTTTTCCTTTTCAAATTCTTTTGGTTCCACCATTTTAAGGTCGGGTGAAGTAGGTGAATTCTTCCGGAAGGGTTTTCCCTGATGTATGAAAGAATTTTTAAATAAACTGCCCATTATCTGTATCGGAGCAAAGGTGGTTTTAATCTCTCCGCTCGCCAATTTAGCAGCCTCTGTGCAGTGTGCCAGCATTTGCGATACACTCATCTTTCCCCAAAGGGCTTTACTCTCCGGAGTAAGCTTTTCAATCCTTGCAAGGATTTCATTTTTATCGGCTTCGTTGAATATCGTTTTCATGCGGGCTTTCAATTAAGACGCCAAATGTAGCAATTTTCGGGCAAAGCATAGGGATGAAAGCCAAAACCCCATATATTTGATGGGGTTATAACACATTTTAACAAATCAATCAGGATGAAGAAAGCCTTTCAACTATTGTTTCTCTTTATCGGATTATTTTCTTCGACTTACTCACAAACTACATTTCAGATAAACAACTTAGCTGCCTTCTGCAAGGTATGGGGATTTTTAAAATACTACCATCCTTATCCTTCCAGGAAAAGTGTTGATTGGGATACGGTTCTGGTTAATAATTATCAGAAAGTAAAAGCGGCACAAAGCAAGGAAGAGTTCAACGGGATTTTGCTTTCCATCACTCAAAAAACGGGAGAACTTAAACCGGTGAAACATTCTTTTCATCCTTCTGATTCGGAAGCTATAAATGCTGATTTTAAATGGATGGATGATACAACTATATTGAGTTCGCAATTATGCGAGTATTTGAAAAGGGTAAAACTAAATCATTTACCTTTTAAGAATAAATATGTTAAAGCAATACCTGGGGCAGGGAATCCACTTTTAAAGGAAGACGCATTTCCGAGAATGCAATTCCCTGATCAGTCATATAGGTTCCTGGCGCTGGCAAGGTATTGGAATATTATACAATACTATTTCCCTGATAAATATTTGATAGATACAGATTGGAACATTTCCCTTAAGGAAGCCATTCCGGTATTTATGGATGCAAAAGATACAATGGAATATTACCGGGCTATAGAATGGGTAACTGCAAGAACAGATGATAGTCATGCCAATTGGGTTACGCCACCCAGTGGCTGGATTTCCAAAAATAAATTCCCGCCTTTGAACACCTTTTATCATGAAGATACCATGTATATTATTTATGTCTGGAATGATTCGATTTCCGGGCTATTTAATATCCGGAAGGGAGATAAAATAATTGCCTTCAATGGCGCGTCTCCGCATTCACTATGGCGAGATTTGAAAGAGCACCATTCCGCTTCTAACGAAAGCTATTACACTTATATGAATGCGCTATCCTCAGAACTAATTAGGTCAGACAAGGATTCTTCCGATTTAGTTATTATACGCAATGGAAAAGAAATACATACAAGGGTCAAAAATTATTCACTAGCGCAATACATTAAGATTCGCGGGCTTTTTAAACCACCTTTAAAAAATGTCAAACCTTATGGCAGTTTTAGTTTAAGAACGGATAGTTCTTCGGGTAAAAAATATCTTTATGTCAATATGGGAATGCTCTGCAGGAAGGAGGTAAAACCCCTGATTAAAGAATTAAAAAATGTGGAATACCTTATGCTGGATGACAGAAACTATCCCAAAGATTTTAGGGCTTGGACAAGATTAGCGAACAACTTAATCAAAGGCAGGAAATATTTCGCAAAATATACGACTCCCGATTACAAATATCCGGGATACTTCGTATATCATCCGAACTGCCGGATAATAGGACTTTTCCGAAAAACGATAGGAAGAAAGAGAAACAATTATTTTAATGGAAAAACAATCATACTGGTTAATCATGGAACCCAAAGCCAGGCAGAGTATGAAGCTATGACGTTACAGTTGATTCCTAACTCAATTCTAATTGGAACTCAAACCGCCGGAGCCGATGGTAATGTTTCAACCATTATTTTTCCGGGTAATTACAGTGTTTGGGCAACTTGTTTGGGATGGTATTATTCCGATGGCAGGCAAACCCAGCGCATAGGCATAGTTCCCGATATTAAAGTGGATTACACTCTACAATCAATGTTACACCACACAGACCCCATTATCCAAAGGGCCTTGGAATTTATAAGAACGGGGAAATAAAAATAACCCCAACATTTCTGTCAGGGTTATTCATTTTTTCTAGCTTACATTTTATCCTACTGCATTCAGCTTAATGCTAAAGATGATATACTTGTCAGGATTGGTTTTCCCTTCATAAAATTTGTGCAGTACATCATACATTCCGGTACAATAAAAATAGGAAGTTGTATTGCTGTTCTCACCTTTCTTGGCCCACTCAACAGTGTATGAACTATAGTCCTTTTTATGTGTATTAACATATTGCAGAACGCGCTCTAATGCCAGTTCATAATTTGCATCTGCACTTGGTTCCGATTTCATCAGAAAGGTTTCACCATTGGAAGGGTTCACTGTAAAAACGTCCACAGACCATTTATCAGCATCTCTGTTATAGATAAACTGCACATCGCATTTATTATCCTTGCGGACCAATTCGCGAATCTGTTCTTCCAATTTGAATTGCCTGGCAGTAACCATAACTTATGCTTTCACAGGAGCCATATTCTTGATGATTTCATCACCAAACTCTGAACACTTCAGCAAGGTTGCACCCGGCATCAATCTTTCAAAGTCGTAAGTAACACGCTTAGCAGCAATAGATGCATTAACACCTTCATAAATAAGGTCAGAGGCTTCTAACCAGCCGAGGTGTTCCAACATCATAGCACCCGAAAGGATTACTGAACCCGGATTTACTTTATCTAAATCAGCATATTTAGGGGCTGTTCCATGGGTAGCTTCAAATATAGCATGGCCTGTTAGGTAGTTAATATTTGCACCCGGAGCAATACCGATTCCGCCTACTTGTGCAGCAAGCGCATCTGATAAATAATCTCCGTTTAAGTTGAGGGTGGCAATCACATCAAAATCTTCAGGACGGGTAAGAACTTGTTGCAAAGTAATGTCGGCAATAGCATCTTTAATGATGAGTTTTCCGGCAGCAACCGCAGCTTTCATTTCTGCATTGGCAGCATCCTCGCCTTGAGCAGCTTTGGTTTTTTCCCAAGTGTTCCATGTATAAACTTTACCGGCAAACGCACCCTCTGCAATAGCGTAGCCCCAATCGCGGAAAGCTCCTTCGGTGTATTTCATAATATTTCCTTTATGAACAAGTGTAACTGATTTACTCTTATGCTTGAGGGCATATTCAATAGCGGCGTAAACCAAACGTGTGCTGCCGGCACGGCTTACAGGCTTAATGCCTAAACCAACCTGCACATCCGATGGCCTGTCTACACCTGATTCTTTATACCATTCAGCATTTTTTTCTTTTGTTCCGAAACGGATTTTTGCAAAATCTTTCGGGAATTCTTTTTCAATAAAGTCAAGCACTTTTTGCGCTTCCGGGCTTCCGGCAACAAATTCTATTCCGGCATAAATATCTTCAGTGTTTTCACGGAAAATAGTCATGTTCACAGCTCCCGGATTCTTTACAGGCGAAGGAACTCCTTCAAACCAACGTACAGGGCGAAGGCAAACATATAAATCCAATATCTGGCGCAGTGCCACATTCAGCGAACGGATACCACCGCCGATTGGTGTGGTAAGCGGGCCTTTGATGCCGACTAAATACTCTTTAAATGCTGCAAGGGTTTCATCGGGTAGCCAGTTTCCGGTTTGGTCGAATGCCTTTTGCCCGGCTAATACTTCTTTCCATGCAATTTGGCGTTCGCCGTTGTATGCAATTTTTACGGCTGCATCTATTACGCGTACCGATGCTTTCCAAATATCTCGGCCTGTTCCGTCGCCTTCAATAAAGGGGATGATAGGATTATTCGGAACAACTAATTTTCCTTTGTCAATACTGATTTTTTGTGGGTTCATATGAGTTTATAAAGTTTATAAAGTTCGCAAAGTTCGTAAAGTTTTTAGTTCATACTTTATAACTTTATGAACTTTCTACTTTATGAACTGATTTCCTACATGTCCAGCCCCAGCCCGAGTTGGTCCACTAACTTCTCTATATCAGGATTTTTACTCTTCATTGCGGCATATTTTTCCTGGGCGGTGTATGGCTTTCTCTGAGTTTCTGTTTTTGAAACCGTAATAACCATATTTGCCTTTTTAACCTGGAGTTTGGCCTTAATAAAATCAAGCAAGTTTGTTTTTTCAGCTTCTATAGCTTGTTGGTGAAAGTT
This sequence comes from uncultured Bacteroidota bacterium, assembly GCA_903916255.1. GTDB lineage: Bacteria > Bacteroidota > Bacteroidia > JABEUT01 > JABEUT01 > JABEUT01. Next base: position 9,680 of record CAIWVW010000105.1, on the reverse strand, counting down.
GCTGTCTACAATCACTTCAAACGCTGATGGATTATCCGCCATCACCTTCGGAATTGTATTTATAAGAATAGAATAAAAGCTAATCTTCTTTTCCTTTATAGATTGGGCATACTCGTTCCATGCTTCCGCCAGTGCAGCCTCAGGCAGAGGTTCCGACTTCTCAGGTTCGCCCGCTTCCTGCTTGTCTGATGCTTCATTAGCGGCAGGAGTTTCATATATCAGCTTATTAATGGAAGTGGATGCAAAGTTGGGTTTAGGCGCAGCCTTTGGCTGAACCGATTCTTCTTGCTTAGGTTCTGCAACTTTGGGCGCAGCGGGCGCAGGCACTTTATAGGTAGAGGCAGATGGCGCAGCAACAGGTTTCGCTACAGGACCTGCCGTTTCTGCTTTTTTAACCGGAGTCAATACTTGGTCATCAGGTGCAATTAAGAGATTTGTAAGTTTTACAAGCGCTACTTCCACCAGCAAACGCTGGTTGACCGCCATTTTATAGCTTACATCGGTGCGGCTGATAATAGACAGCCCTTTAAACAAAAGTGGTTCCGTATAGGCCGATGCCTGTGAAATATATTTCTGATTTAAGGCCCCGCCTTTTTCAAGCAATACCGCAGTCGCGGGATTTTTAGCGACCAGTAAATTCCGGAAATGTTCTCCAAGTCCGTTTATAAACAAATGCCCGTCGAAGCCATTGCCAAGTATCTCATCAAATATTAAAAGCGCAGAATAAATATCTGCATTCAGGATAGCTTGTGTTACCTTGAAATAATAATCGTAGTCGAGTATGTTGAGGTTTTCAATTACCTTTTTATAGGTCAGTTCTTTCCCTGCGAAACTCACCATCCGGTCGAACATAGAAAGCGCATCGCGCATGGCTCCGTCCGACTTTTCTGCCAAAATATGCAAGGCTTCCGGTTCGGCGGTAATGCCTTCTGCTCCGGCTATGTAGGCAAGGTGTCCGGCTATATCTTTTATCTGAATCCGTTTGAAATCGAATATCTGGCAACGGGAAAGAATGGTCGGAATTATCTTGTGCTTTTCCGTAGTGGCCAATATAAAAATAGCATGTGGAGGCGGCTCTTCCAATGTTTTCAAAAACGCATTGAATGCGCTGGTTGAAAGCATGTGAACCTCGTCTATGATATAGACCTTGTATTTTCCGGCTTGCGGTGCAAAGCGTACCTGTTCTATCAGCGCACGTATATCATCTACCGAGTTGCTCGATGCGGCATCCAACTCATGGATATTAAAAGAGCGTCCGTCATTAAAGCTTTTGCACGATTCACATTCATTGCAGGCTTCTGTATCGGCAGTTAAATTTTGGCAATTGATGGTCTTTGCCAATATACGAGCGCAGGTGGTTTTGCCCACACCACGCTGGCCGCAAAACAAAAACGATTGCGCCAAATGGTTATTGGCAATAGCATTCTTAAGAGTGTTTACTATGGCACCCTGCCCTACTACATCTTTAAAGGTAGACGGGCGATATTTCCTGGCTGATACTACAAAATCCGACATGGTTCTCTCTCTGAATGTTCAAAGATATATAAACAACGATAAACTATGGGCGATAAATTATGAACGATACCCTTCTTTCTCTCCTTATGCGTGGCGACAGCATGACTACAGATACATTTTCCGGCTAAATTTTACATGATTTTCCTCATGAAATGCAACACTTTTATATAGGTTTTAAATTATTGTTTTCCATCATTAATTTTTGATAATCAAACTATTAACTCTATGCAACATCTTTTTGACAAGTGTTGCATTTCACCATTTACCCGGCAAGTGCAGGGCAAATGCTTGCCATTTATAATATACCTTTATCTTTGTTAAAAGGCTGAATGGTTTTATGAGGAAAATACTGCTGATTACATTTCTTTTAGCACTTTTGGTGTCTTATTCGTTCGCGCAAAATCCTATTATTATAAGAAAAGATACCCTTAGTGATAACAAACTTTGTGTTGAAATATCTCCACTTGGTTTCTTTGATGCCCCACCATCATATCAACTTGGTTCGGAAATTAAATTAAAAAATAATTTATCTTTATATGTTGAAGGTGGCGGGTATTTTAATGTAAATGAAGTAACTTTGAATGATGGTGGACGACTGTCTGATGCCAAGGGATATATCATCAAATGTGAACTTAAATATTATTTAAATAAGACGCACACTTCAAATGGATATTACTTGTCATTAGAAGGGTTTTATAAAAAACAGTCGTTCAATTGGCAAGATTCAATACACTTAACACCTGCTTATCTTACAACTTTTCCTGACTTTGTAAGTGTTTATTGTTTTAATGCAAAATTTGGTCAACTAATAGTATATAAACACAGAATTATTATTGATTGGTATGTTGGTCTTGGTATTAGGTTTAAAAACATTACTTCTACCCTGACTCAGCAACAGATGAGCGGATTGAAATATAATAACAACGATAATCCATACAACACTACTGAAGTTTATTGGTCAACCTATCCCGGCGGAAAGGAGATATTTCCAAATTTGGATTTAGGCTTTAAAATAGGGTACCGTATTTTGTAAATTGCCGTCTGCTATAGCCAATTAAACTTAGTTAGTCAATACGAACGGAACAGATGCCGAAACAAGTTCGGCATGACAGAATCAGCTATTGATTGGGAGGGGAAGGGAGGGGCGGCTTCGCCGCCCCTCCCTTCCCCTCAATAAAAGCAAGTACCAGTGTCATGCCGAACTTGTTTCGGCATCAATCCACAGCATTTACCTATTGGAAAAAGGCAATACGACCTAAAGGCCGTGGCAACTAAAATACAATTTACTGTATCTCAATCTCCACTCTCCTGTTGGCAATCTTTTGCTCTTCGTTTACCGGGCGGGGATACACCAGCTTGGTGCTTCCATAACCTATGCATTCCATACGTTTTTTGTCAACCCCATGCGATGAAAGATAGCTTTTTATAGAGTTCGCCCTTTTTTCAGACAATACCTGGTCATATTTTTCAGGTGCAGTATGGTTAGGGTCGTTGGTATAGCCTTTAATAACAATTTTAACATTGGGGTTGTTTAACAAAAACTGAAGGATATAATCTAATGCAGGTTTTGAGGCTGGAAGAATTTCCGGACTGTCGCCGGCAAATGAAATATCCTTCAGCGTTATTTTCTCTGCCATTTTAATGGGTTGCAAACGAACCCAAAAGGTAACAGAAGAAGTATCACCCGATTCAGAGTAGCTTGATTGATAAGGCATGTGGCCTGCGGCATTTGCACGGATTTTTATAGTCTGATATTTATTGAGTTGCAATGGGTATAAAGATGTATCTATTTTTATTGGCGGGCCATTTCCGGCACCATCAATAACCAGACTGGCTTTAATAGGGTGGCCTATACTATCCAGTACATGAATAAAAAAATTAGGAGCCGAAGCAAATTGTATAGGTGGTGCCTTAATGGGCATAGCATCCATATATGATTTATCGGTAGTAATATTTGATTTATTAACAGCCGTGGTAGTAGTATCAGGAACATTTACAGGCTTTGGTTTGGAGTTGCTTATAGTTCCGCCCTGGCTTGGATTTGCATTGAACTGTAATGGGATTTTCAATGTAAATCCGCCTTTGTCATTCGCATAACTGTCTACCACCAAATAATACCACTCGCCTTTTTTCACTTGAAGCACCGAACTGTTCGGATTATTAAATCCCGGTGGCACAAACTCCTGTGTTCCCTTGGCGGAAAGTCCGCATATTCCTTTACTGAATAAGGTCGGCTTGGCAAAGTTGGTGCGTATGGGTTTCACCTTTTGCAGTTTCTCTTTTTGGCAAAAATCGCCTCTTTCTGCCTTAAAGAGGATAAAATCGAAATCATCTGAAGCGTTTTCAGGAACTATCTGAAAAGTAAGTACCGTATCATACGGTACTATAAATGAAAACCAAACCACCTTATGGGTTTTGCCGAAATACATATTTTCGTTATTGGGCATGCATAAAGATGCATCGGCCCACCCTTGCGGGGTAACAGGCCCATAAGAAGAAGCGGTAATATGAATAGCATCTGCGCAAGTAGCATGCTTCTGGGAATACAGTGGAACTATACTTCCAAGAATTGCTGCTATTAACAGGGCTTTCTTCATAGTTAAAATTCTGCGATAACTGTTTCACCTCCTCTCACAACATCGTTCAGATTTGATGTAACTTTTGCTGATAAAGGTAAAAAAATATCTACTCTCGAACCAAATTTAATGAATCCCATTTCTCCACCCTGAACTGCTTTATCTCCGTTTTTACAATAATATACAATCCGGCGTGCCACAGCACCTGCTATCTGGCGGAAAAGCACTTCTCCGTGATTATCGGTTTTGACTACTACTGTTGTATGTTCATTTTCGGTAGATGATTTAGGATGCCATGCCACCAGATACAAACCGGGGTGATATTTAACATACGATACTGTTCCGCCAACAGGGAAACGGTTAATATGCACGTTCAGGGGCGACATAAATATGGAAACCTGTTTGCGCTTGTCCTTAAAATATTCAGGCTCTTCCACTTCTTCTATCACCACCACTTTGCCATCGGCAGGGGCAATAACTTGGTTAACATTAATAGGGGTGCTTCGTTTTGGGTTGCGGAAAAACTGAATGATAAGAATCCAGAAGCCTACTGATAATATAAGCAAGGCGTATAGCAGCCACATAGGCGGCCCAAAATAGAGTACAACCGCATTTATTAACGCTAATAAAACAAAGAATCCGGCAATAAGTTTATATCCTTCCCTGTGTATCATGGTATAATGTTAGGATACAAAGGTAAAATATTCCCTTCTACTGCCTCCATTCAAGGTTGTTAATGTTCCTTATATTTGAATTTTGGAAGCATTTTATGGGAACCTATCATACCTATCTTTTAAACCTTATCTGGACCGGCAACTTAGGTACGGGCACTGAAACTTACCGTGGATATACCCGCGACCACACCATTTCTGCCAATTGTAAACCAAACCTTTTGGCTTCTTCCGATAAAGCATTCCGAGGTAACCCTGAAAGGTACAACCCCGAGGAATTGCTGCTGGCCGCTGTCAGTTCCTGCCATATGCTTTCCTACTTGCATTTGTGCGTCGTTAATAAAATTGTAGTGGTTAATTATAGCGACAACCCTATGGGTAAAATGCTCGAAAGCCCCGATGGAAGCGGCCGTTTTGAGGAGATATGCCTTTACCCAACCATTATTATTACCGATAAAACTATGATTCAACGAGCTATAGAGCTTCATCATGAAGCCAATAAAGTATGCTTTATTGCCAATTCCGTCAATTTTCCTATCAGGCATTTTCCAACTATTAGTTCGGTGGAATAATCAGCAGATATTTTCATAGTTAAAATTTTTATTCGCTACACTTTTATGCGGTTTTTAAGTTGCTCTATAAACTTGTAAGTTTAATAAAATCAATGTGTTATATTATTCCGGCATTTTTTTACTACTGTTGCAATTAAGGTGTGGGGCAAATGCGAAGCATTTGTAACAGATATTTCCTGCAAGCCATTTAACCCGATATTTGCACCATGAATGCAGTATTTTTAAAAGCAGAATGGCGAAAATTAATACTTGCCAATTATGAGTTTAACAGAACTATTTTGCAAAAGTATCTTCCTGCTAAAACAGAGTTTGACAGTTGGGGCGGCAAAGATTATGTAAGCCTGGTGGGTTTTCTGTTTAAAAATACGAGAGTAAAAGGAATTGCATTTCCATTTCATACCACATTCGAAGAAGTGAACTTGCGGTTTTATGTGCGTTATAAAGAAAATAATGAATGGAAGAGAGGCGTTGTATTTATTAAGGAAATTGTTCCCAAAAGGATGATAGCGTGGGTGGCAAATACACTTTACAAAGAACATTATAAATCCTGCAAAATGAATCATTCTTGGGAAGAAAAGGATGATATGCTGAACGTAAATTATTCCTGGGAAAATAAAAGTGTTTTGTGTAAGATTGCTTCACAAAGCCTCGCAATGACGAACATTATATCAGTACAAGCAGAAAATAAAATGCTTGAAATACCTACTGGTTCCGGTGAAGAATTTATTACGGAGCATTATTATGGTTATTCCAAATTCGATGAAAAAATAACAGGAGAATATAAAGTGGAACATCCCCGCTGGATGGTTTATCCTGTAAAGGAATATAATATACAATGCGACTTTGAAAAGAACTACGGAAGCGATTTCAAATCGCTCACCGGAATGAAACCTAACTCTGTATATCTGGCAGAAGGCTCGGAAATTAGCGTGCATGGCAAGGTAATGATATAAAGATGTTTCGGTATTATTTTATTAATACCTTTGTTTTATGAAAAAACTTTTACTGTTCCTATTTGTTTTTAGCTTTTCAATTTCAAACGGTCAGCAACGTTGGATTTGGGGTACACAGGGGACCACATCAAATGCCCCCGGAGAAGGCTATGGCATAGCTGTCGACCTGGCAAGTAATGTATATGGAACAGGTTATTTTGCCGGTAATATAACTGTAGGGAGCTTTATGTTGTCCGGTCCAGTTGCTAACAGTACTGCATATATTATAAAATACAGGGCTGATGGAGTTCCTTTATGGGTAGGTCAATCAATAAACACCACACAGTATGGTTCAACTGCCGGATTTTGTGTTGCTACCGATTTGACAAAAAATGTTTACATGGCAGGTTCAGCAATAGATACCAGCAGGTTTGGAGTTGATACGGTATTTGGAAATAGTTATCTCGCATTGCATAGCAATATTTTAAATCCTAATAGTTTTTTAATCAAATACGATTCCAACGGAAATATTTTATGGTTAAGACAATCCATAGGGGCATCTCCAAAATGCGTAGGGCAAACAAACAGTGTTTGTACGGATAATAAAAAAAATGTATGTATAACCGGATACCTGAAAGATACTATAAAATTCGGTTCGTATACGCTCATTGATAATTCCGAATCTCCTTTTTTGGTGAAATATGATTCTTCGGGCAATGTAAAATGGGCACAACAGGCATTTACTATTTCTACGCTCGATATTTCAAAGGGTAATGGAGTTGTAGCAGACTCAAAAGACAATATATATATTACCGGCGGGTTTAGAGACAGCACGCACTTTGGAAGAGATTCCCTTTATAGTGCATATAATGGATTCGGGGATATGTTTCTGGTAAAGTATAATGCATCAGGAAGCGTATTATGGGCAAGACAGTCTAAATCAAATTCATTCAAGTCAAATGCCGGCGGAATGGGAATTGCAGTAGATAAATTCTCGAATGTATACATGACAGGAGAATTTCAGGATACTGTCAATTTTGGCAATGTTCAATTAATTGCGCAAGGCACATCCACCTATGATATTTTTATTGCAAAGTATGATTCCAACGGAACTTTAATATGGGCCAAAACGGCTGTAACATTCGATAATGATGTGTGGGAAGGTTACACTATTGCTGCAGATACCAATGGGCATGTTTTTGTTTCCTTTGGGGCAAGCGGAAATCATGACTTTGCGATTAAGTATGGTACAACTACTTTTATAACACATATTGCATCTACAGACGGGGGCTCTCTGATTATGAAATTAGATACCGCCGGAAATTTGATATGCGGAAATATTGTTGCAGGCGGCGGGGACGACCAAAACCAGTTGGTATGCGTACCTAATGGTGATTATGTTTATTTTGGTGGTGATATGTGGGCCACAACTATCTTCGGAACGGATACCTTAACCCTGCAAGGGAACGAAACTCCTTTTATGGCTAAATGGCAACCTTGCGGAGTTGTTATTACCGATGAGGGGCAGAGTCATGAAGAAAAAAAATCTATCACTCTTTTCCCCAATCCCAACAATGGTTCATTCACAATTCAAACTGAAGGGGCACAAAATTTTGTGCCCGCAACTATTGAAATTTATAATGTGCTTGGAGAAAAAGTGTATTCGCAATTCACCACTCACAATTCACCCCTCACGATTGATTTGAACCAACCAAACGGTCTATATCTCTACAGAGTGATTTCAGCTGAGGGAGACTTGATTGGAGAAGGGAAACTGGTTATATCCAAATGAAAAATATAAAATTATTTCTCTTTTTTTCACTTTTCATTTTTCACTTTTCATTTGCCCAAAGTTGGTTATGGGGTAAAAATGGTGAGGGTAATTTGAAAAGTATTTATGCCAATATAAGTGTTGCGGGAGACAAATATGGGAATGCCTATATGGGCGGAGAATATAACACCACGGTAATTTTTTATCCCGATACCTTAAATTATTATTACCATAATGCGTTCCTGGTGAAATATGATTCATCGGGGAGTGTGTTGTGGGCAAAGCAACCTACAGCCATTACTTCGTCCAGCAGTTTCGGGTATGCCGATGCATCCGATACCTTCGGGAATATTTTTACCGCAGGTTGTTTTTTTGATGGGAATCTGGCGTTTGGAACAGACACTTTAAAGGTTAATACAGGAATATATAATGTTTTTTTGGCTAAATATAATTCCAGCGGACAGGTATTATGGGCAAGGCAATCTACAGGCAATAACAATTGGTACTACCAATACGATGTTGCTGCCGATGTAGCCGGAGATGCTTTCGTTACAGGCTATTACGAGGATACCCTGAAATTCGGAGCGTATACCCTGCATTCATTTTATAACACATTAAACGGTATGTTCCTCGTAAAATATGATTCGGCAGGAAACCTGCTTTGGGCTACTTGCAGCGGCGGGACAGGAAATATGAGTGGATATGGTGTTTCGGCCGACAGGTTGGGCAACTCATTCGTTACAGGTATTTTTGCCAACACTGTCAGTCTTGGCAGCGATACTTTAAAATCGCCGGGCAGGCAGCAGATATTTCTTGTTAAGTATGACAACGGTGGTAATGTATTATGGGCCAGGCAATCGGCCGGAGATGTAGGATGGGCGCTCACCGTAACTACAGATATAGCCGGAAATGCTTACGTTTCAGGCTACTTTGCCGATACGCTGAAGTTTGGTACATTTACTTTAATAGGCTCTTCCACGGAGTATAATTTTTTTATAGCCAGTTACGATGCTAACGGCAATGTGCGTTGGGCAAAACAATCGCTCGGCAATGGAGGCTGGCAGGGTACAAAACTATCTGTCGATGCACAGGCGCACATTTATTTAACAGGCTCTACGGATAATCCGGCAGGCGCTTTTGATACACTTATTTATGAGGGCCATACCTTAACAACGTATGGTAAATACTCCGCTTCATTTCTATTGGAGGTTGATTCGTTAGGAAACTATATTTGCGGTTCACTTCTTGCCAACGGTTTTGGAAATAGCAATTCCCTCTCGGGCTGTGCCGCAGACCCTTCAGGTAAATATATTTATCAAACCGGAATAGAAAGCGGAGATAGCCTTTACTTTGACGAGGATACCATAAATGCTCCCAGAGCGGCTCCTTATATAACCCGTTGGCAGAAATGTGTGCGAACAGAAACCGGTGTGAATAAAATAGTTCTATCTACTTCTTCCGTTTCCCTGTTCCCCAACCCTAACAATGGTTCATTCACAATTCAAACTGCAGGGGCACAAAATTTTGTGCCCGCAACTATTGAAATTTATAATGTGCTTGGAGAAAAAGTGTATTCGCAATTCAACATCCAAAATCCAACATTCAAAATTGATTTGAACCAGCCCAACGGAATATACCTCTAT
>CAIWVW010000104.1 GCA_903916255.1 uncultured Bacteroidota bacterium | reverse complement strand
TTTCTGGATACTTTGTGCTGTTGGCCAGCTATGTCTACAATTGCGTACATGTTTTCCGTTTTTAACTTGTTTTTTTCTTTAAAGGGCTGCAAAGGTAATATTTTTTTAAATATCAACTATATTCCAGTTGAAAATTGTCTTTCCGGTGGAGATATTGCATAAATATGGCAATTTGAAGGGTGTTTTGCCTGATTGTGTGGATATAAGCAAATATACACCTTGTATGGCTTTGCCAGGTAATCAATGAAATCCTGTATTTTATAGCAATATACTGCAACCTTGTCATCCTTGTAAATTTCCTGTATATTTAAAATGATAGAGCTGAATTTAAAATGCAATAAGCCATCAGAAATCAAGGTGTTTTGCCACAAAAATGAATTCTTCACAAGAATTATTACCCCCTTTGGGTGACTCTGAATGAAGTTGGTTGTTTCATCCGACTTGGTTTTGTCATCATAATCTAAATTAATAACAAACATATTTGGCGGCGGTAATTTCGACATCAATTCAATATATCCAGGGTTCTGCCATTCCCAAAAGTCGATAATCAGGCCGCTTTGCATAGTTACATTCCTCGCAACCAGTTTAGCTACACTGGCGCCATTCTGGTCTTCCAACCGAGGTAAAGGGGTAATATTTTGCATGTTATAAATAAAGGTGAGCCCTATGGTCAACGCTCCAAAAAGCCATGCCTGCCGCACTTTAGAAGTTTGCAAATTATTGAAATAGGGGGCGATAAAAGGAAGGCCCAGCAGGGTTATAGTTGCCGAGAACCTATTATGCAGAATTATGGAACCCCTAATTGCAGAAACTTCAGTTAATGTAAAAAAGGCCCAGAAAACAATGGCTAACCATGTGAAGTCTTTCTCTTTTTTACTTTTAAATAACAACTCTTTTATAGTAATAAATGCAAAGGGAGGCCCTATTGAAATTAACCAGCAGAAAGGAATGAACCATATTCTTCGCAGGAAATCAATTGTTTGGGGAGGGGCAAAGTACCCTGCGGGGTGCATGTTCCAGGGGTAGTTGCTGAAAAAGTTAGTGAATGAATAATGGTCGGAAATGAAATTGGTAATCATATCGGTAGCAGGATATAGCATGGCAGTTAACAAGAACAGGAAAGCATTCAGTTTTTCTTTTCTCAACAGAATAACAATGGTAAAAAGGGAAATAAAGAACCAGGGCTCGAAACGGATTCCAGAAGCGATGGTGATAGAAAACCCTGCCAGCAAAAAATGCAGGGGTTGATGGCTTTTGAATCCTTTTGAAAGAAGATTGAGGGTAAGTGTAAGCAGCAACAGGTAAGGTGTTTCTGCCATATTCATCAGGCTTACGCGGAAAATAATGGGGCTAATTGCCAAAAAGCATGCAGCTACAAAAGCCCCATCACGATTAAATTCCCGTTTTACCAAAAAGTAGAATGGCAATAGCATTAATCCAGAAAGCAGAATATTTAAAACTACCGGGGCATAAATGCCATTATTCCAAATGAACAATGCAAACCCCGTTAAATAGAAATGAAAAGGGCCCCAGATACCATGCGTAATCCACACCGGATGCTGGAGCCAGTCTGTTGAAATTAAGGTCCGAGAAACGGCATCGGCGTCCATCGTTTGTGCGAAAGGCAGCAATAAAAGCTTTAATAAAATTGCACCCGATACCAGCCAGGTGAGTCTTCTGTCAGGCTTGTCATGAGTAGTAACTAATACTTGATTCATAGACGGGCAAAACTACATTTTTCCTGCCTGAATATGCCGGGGTGAGTTTGCCTCATTTCCCCGATTCCAATAAGGGGCTATACATCATAATGGCATGGTTTTCGGTAATAAATTCGGTAACTATGATATTATTAACCTTGTTTGTTTTATGCCTTGATATCTTGTTGTGCCGGGTATATCCGCCCCACCATTGCTGCTGCATTACGTGCTCTGTTTCAAAAACTTCATACCGAAACGGATTTTCCTTATCGGCAAGTATTTCACCGTTCAGGTACTCTTCATCGAACCAAAACTTCAACACAAAAACATCAGGTGTATTATTTGAAATCTGAAGGTCTACATAGTTATATGACAAGGTGGCACCGCTTCCAAAAGGTAGTTTCCTGTTCACATCGGGGAAAACGTCATAACTGTGTCTCCATCTTTCTTTCACGGTTAACGGAGTATGCAAAGCCATCCAGTATATTAAATTGCCTAACTGGCATAACCCGCCGCCCGTGCCTTTGCCTACTTGCCCGTTCGATAAGGTCATTCCGTCTAAATAGCCCTTGCCCTTGGTTGGCCTGCCCACTAATTTCCAGAAGGAGAATACTTCGCCGGGGTAAATTACAATGGAATTTATTTTTTCTACTGCAAGTTTCAAATTCTGCACTTTGTTATATTGCAGTTCCATATCCACATCCTTCAGTTTTCTGATTAGCGGCGACTTGTGTTTTATATAGCTGAACCCTGCAATGCCACCTTCATCTATGCAATGGGCATATTGTATAGGTGAAATGGCCCATGAAATTCTGCGTTTTAAAATAAAGTATTCTTTTCCGAGCAATTTTTGAAGGTTGCTGCGCTCCCTTGGTTTAACAACGCTGCTTAGCATGTTTAACAGATTAATAGTTTTAAAAGAAAAAGTAAGAACCGCGTAATGCTTTTAAATGCTATTAATTTTAGTCAAACATACTAGCACTTCAAGCCTAAGGAGATGACAATTTACGTTTTTAACAAACGATAACAATTAAAATTTTTATGAACTGACAAATTCCATACTTGCGCTCCTTTAAATTTAATTTCTACATTTGAAGCAATCATTCCCTAAACCTATGGTATCACGCAGAGACTTTATCAGTAAATCGGCCATTTTGGCGGGTTCTTTATCCTTCCTCAAATTTTCTAATCCTGCATTTGCCGAAACCTTTGAAAAGAAAGTAAACAAACAAAACCTTCTGTCGTCGGAGGCAAGCGCAACAGACGAAGACTTCTGGACATGGATACGTGAAAGCTACACCCTTTCGCCCGATGTAATAAACCTGAATGCGGGTGGAGTAAGTGCCCAACCCAAAGTTGTGCAGGATGCCCATATTGAAAACTATAGGTTTTGCAACCAGGGGCCTTCTTATTATATGTGGAACATATTGGATGGGGGAAGGGAGCCTTTACGCTCAAAACTTGCTGATTTGGCAGGATGCGATAAAGAAGAAATTGCCATTAACCGCAATTCTACCGAGGGTTTGAATACCGTAATATTCGGGTTGCATTTAAAAGAAGGCGATGAAGTGGTGCTTACACGATATGATTATCCGCACATGATGACTGCCTGGAAACAACGTGAAAAAAGGGATGGTATTAAACTTAACTGGGTCGACTGGGATTTTCCGCTGGAAGATGATGATGCGATAGTTAAAGCCTATGCCGATAAAATTACACCCAAGACTAAAATTGTTCATATAACGCATGTAATAAATTGGGTGGGGCAGATTATGCCAGCCAAAAAAATTGCCGATATGGCCCATGCCAAAGGCTGTGAAGTGATTGTAGACGGGGCCCATTCCTTCAACCATTTCGATTTTAAAATACCCGATACCGGTGCCGACTACTTTGCTACGTCTTTGCATAAATGGCTGGGTGCACCATTCGGCAGCGGTATGCTTTACATTAAAAAAGATAAAATAAAAAATATCTGGCCCCTGCTGGGCGACGATAAACCTGAAGGAGACGATATTCGCCGGTTTGAATGGCTGGGTACACGCTCTTTTGCGTCGGAACTCGCCATTGGCAATGCGGTAGATTTTATGGAAGGTATCGGCATCCAGCGTAAAGAAGCAAGGTTGCGTTACCTGAAAGATTATTGGATGAATAAAGCTAAAAATATCCCGAAGGTTAGTTTCAGTACATCAGCCATGGCAAAGTACTCCTGTGCTATTGCTTCATTTTCTATCGATGGATGGAAAGGCGGGGATATAACCACTAAAATATTCGAAGACAAGAAAATATTTGTCACACCTATAGTGTATGAAAAACTGAACTGTGTTCGTGTTTCGCCCAATATTTATAATTCCACCTGGGAACTGGACAGGCTTGTAGATGGCATTGCAGCCATTGCTAAAGCAGACCCACCTCCCATTAAAAAGGACGATAAAAAATAAGTTAACCCCATGAAGCCTATCCTGTTTGTTTTCATTCCGTTTTTGTTTGCCGATGCGGTTAATTCGCAAAGCCAGAGTAACAATTTTAATGTAGCCGATTCAGCCGGAAAATCTTCACAATGGGAAATTCAAAATGTGGAGCAGGGGAAACTGATGCTGTTGGACGTTCCCTATAAACGGCAAGGGCAGGATTCATCGGATGACCTTACCATTACAGTAGCGAAAGACAGGGCCCATAAGCGCCCTGCTTTTATAGCCGTTATTGTTCCTGATAATGTGCAACAGCCCACAGGTATATATTTAAAATTCTCGAAATCATATAAGAATGAGGATGGTAAGTGGAATGTTGAAATGGATAAATCGGACCCGATAAGAGTGCAGTTTGAAAAATGCGATGATGAAAAGAAAATTTGCACCGCAAGGTTGTCGGGTGGGTATATATCAGACCCCAATACGGATGAAAAAATAGATATTTTCCAGCGGTTTATGGAGTTCGACCATGTGTATTTTTTATTGACATATTCTGATGGCAGCCATAAATCGGTTCCTGTTCCCCTTGCTTCTTTTAAAGAGCAATATAAGGCAATCAATGCGGAAGATGTTCCGACATTTGGACGGTAAAATATAATCGGCTTTTTATTTTTGAATCACCAGTTTGGCTTCACCAATAAGGCTGCCGTTGCTGCCTAAAACGCGGCAGAGATAAACTCCGTTAGGTTCACTTAAATTAATTGTAAATGGTGAATTGTAAATGGACAATTGGGAATAGACTTTTTCACCAAGTACATTGTAAACCTCAATATTCTTCATTTCTAATTCTTCGTTCTTCATTACCAAAGTGAAAATCCCATTCCCCGGATTAGGATAAACTGACAACTGATTACTGGCCACTGACAACCTATTTATTCCCGTAGCCAACGGAATAGTTACGCAAATGCTATCCATGCAGCCGTGGTTGTCGGTAACGGTGCAGCAGTAGGTTCCGTAACATTGGTTTGAAATGGAATCGGTTGTACTTCCATTCGACCATAAATACGTATAAAAAGGGCTGCCTCCAATAACAGTCATCCATGCCGAGCCATCGCAACTACCGCTGTCGATATTTGAATCATAAATAATATTAATAGGGCTGGAAGGTTGGCTGATATTAATGTTTACATAGTCAATGTTGCAGGCATTGCTATCAGAAACAGTTACTGTATAAGTACCTGCACTTAACCCCGTAACCGTATAGCTCGGATTATACGAAACAACGGAATCTGATGGCCAGTAATAGGTGTAAGGCCCCGTTCCACCGCAGACTTGCATAGTAACAGTGCCGTTATTGCCATTATAGCAACTTACGTTGGTTTGAAAGGTGCCTGTCCAGGTAAGTGGTGAAGTTAAATTGACAGATATATCACTTATGCACCCGTTTTTATCGGTTACGAAAAGGGTGTCTGTAGTAATATTTGCAAGGCAAGAAACATTTATGCCGGCAGATGTTCCTACTCCACCGTAAGACCATGTATATGAATAAGGCGGAGTGTCTCCATTTAATACCATTGCTTTAATTGTTTGGTAAGCATTGCAAGGTGTTGATGTTACGGTAAAGGTTGCATTTACCGGAGCGGGTTGTGTAAGGGTAAATGAATAAACCTGATTACAACCGCTGGTATCCATATTTATAAGCATTACGGTATAAGTTCCTGCCGAAAGCCCTGTGGCAACGCTTTCAGTCCCTCCCGCAGGCGACCAAGCATAGGAATAATTCCCGGCGATGGTAACACTTGCACTGCCCGTACTTGCACCGTTACAAACAACATTCGTATAGGTAATAGTTGCCAGGGGCCCCTGCTGCAAAAATATACTGTCAGTTTTTGTGCATCCATGCGCATCTGTTATGGTGCAGGTATAACTTCCGCTTGAAAGATTAAGCACTGTGTCATTTGTTCTTCCATTTGTCCATAAATAGGTATATGGTGAAGTACCCCCATAGGCAGAATCTTTAATGGTTCCGGTTTGAGTAAGGCAATTTGAATTAGTGGTAGCTACCATACTACCCAATGGCATGGGTTGCGTAATACTAACAAGTGCATTATTGGAATTACCCTTATTATCGGTTACGTATACTGTATAGGTACCCGCCGAAAGCCCGCTGGCAGAAGAGTTTGTTCCGCCGGAAGGCGACCATAAATAGGTATAAGGGGCTGTGCCGCCGGTAACATTTAAAGTAGCGCTTCCGCTGTTATTGCCATTGCAAATAAGGTTAGTGACTAATGAAATAGAAGGATTCAAGTAATTAGTGTCTTGCCTTATTATTAATAAATTATTGTTGGCACTTCCGGTAAGTACAAACTGCCCCGGATAGGTAAGGGGAGTAATAGCATACGTCGTATTAGTGGCGGAGGGTGCATAAATATATTTTTTTACCAATGAAGCCTGTAAATTATATTCCTTCACTATAATGGTTCCGGTACTGTCCAGTTCACATATAACATTTCCATTTCCAAAAGTACTTACCGTAAAGGCAGGAAGTGTAAAACTACTAATGGAATCTCCTTTATAATCCACAATCAAATAATAATTCAGCGATGAATTTGCAGTGGTATAATTTAAAATGGCAGTGGTGTCAGATGCGGCATAAATGGCCATGGGAAAAGCATCGGCAGTATCTAGGTTTAGGATGAATTTCTTTGTATTTACCGGTGAACCGTTCAGCCTTGTTATTTCCAATGCCAACTGATACTTGCCAGTTGAAGCATCCAACGTATCACCAAAAGCAAGGATGTTATTATTTACCTCAATAAGTCCGCAATTGTAGGTAGAATAAAAACTATAAGCAGCAGGAGCAAATATAAGTGTTGAATATTTATGGCCAAATAGTAAGTTTCCGCTATAATCATATTTTTCCAGTTGCATAGTATCGTAAACCATGCCAATTACAGCAAAAGATGAATCAGTAGTGACGATAGAGTTAAATATCTGGCAGGAATCTCCTGTGTTGGTAGGGCCGAAATTTGTGGTCCATATTAAGTTACCAATGGAGTCGTAATCAGAAATAAAAGTGTTACTAGATCTCTTATAAGGCCACGCTAAACCATGTGTCCAGATAGTACAGCTTGAAAAAGTGCCATAATGCAATACGTTGTATAAATTTATGTTTGTTGTAGAGGCATACAACTGATCCCAGATAAGTGAGGTTTGAATAAAATTCAGGGTATCATTAATAAAAACAAGATTCTCATAATTTGGTTCCAGCATATTATTGTAACCATAGCTGAGAAAAAATACGTATCCCTTACTTGTTTTTGTTAAATTAGAAATAGAAGGATACCCATAGGTAGAAGGATAATTTGTGTTTGTATATTCGGTATTACCAATGCTATCCACAAGTTTTGTAAAGGGGGTATAGCCACCTGCCCATCCAAGTGCAGCCGTTCGTCCGCTATCTGTTGGAACAACCCCAATGCCATAATAGGGAGCTCCAAGGTCTGTATAAACCTTTACAAAACTCTGCGCAACCCCGTTAATTCCAAAAATGAAAGAAACTAAAATAACAAGCAACAGGTGTTTTTTTGCTTTCAAAACAGGCGATTTGAACAGTAAAGATATGTTTTTTATTAAAGTAAATTGACAGTTATAAGGCTTATCTCTTATAACTCATCTCTTATCTCTATTTATTGGAAATCCTGATACAGCAAATACTTCTTCCGTATTTTCATAAACGCATTTATATCTGCTTGCCATGTTTTGCGTATTTCTTCTTCAGGCAAACCCTGCTCTATCTGCTTTTGCAAGGCATCGTTCCCAACTAAGTTTTTAAAATAAGGATTAAAGAAATTAGCCTTGTCCGGATAATCTTTATAAGCGCCTTTGAGCCAAAAGAGATAAATTTTCTGATAGTTTTTAATCATCACATTGCCAAAATCACTCAGGTCGTGCCCATAACATTTCTGCCCTTCAAAGGGTGGATGTTGCGCTCCGGGCTTACTTACAGGTGTGAACGTATAAGGTGCACCCTTTAATAAAGGGTTTCCAATAACTTCAAATGGTTTGTCGGTTCCGCGCCCTACGCTTATTACCGTTCCTTCGAACAAAGCAAGGCTTGGGTACAAAAATATGGATGACATATTGGGCAGATTTGGCGAAGGCTTTACAGGCACTTCGTAATAGTTTTTATGGTTCCAGCCCGTAACCGGAATTACAGTTAAATTGCAGTTAACGCCATTTTCAAGCCACTTTTCACCATTCAGCATTTTGGCATATTCGGCGGGAGTCATGCCATATACAACAGGCACAGGGTCCATACCCGAAAATGATTTGAAAGAGGGTTCTAAAACAGGCCCATCTACATAATACCCGTTAGGGTCGGGTCGGTCCAATACAATTAGTTGTTTGTTGTTTTCGGCACAGGCTTCCATCACCAAATGCAAGGTAGATATGTAGGTAAAGAAACGCACTCCCACATCTTGTATATCATATATCACCACATCCACACCATTCAGGTCATCGGTAGTTGGTTTTTTGTGTTCTCCATAAAGGGAGATGATATGGATAGATGTATATGGAATCTTTGAATTGTCGACGGTGGCCCCGGCATCTTCGGCTCCATAAAAGCCATGTTCGGGGGCAAATATTTTCACAATGTTTATCCCAAGGCTCTGCAAGGTATCTGCCAGCAGCCTGCCTTTTACCAGCGAGGTTTGATTAGCCACCACGGCCACATTTTTGCCTTTTAAAAGAGAAAGGTATTGGTCCGTTCTTTCCGCACCTACCTTAACCTGCGAGGAATTTACGGTAGTAAAATCAGATTTGGCTGTTATTTGGCCCTCAGCGTTGCCATTTAACAGAAATAGGCCGACGATAAGTAATTGAACAGTAATTTTAAGGAAGGTATATCTTTGCATTCGCGGGAACTTTAAAAAGCCAAAAATAGAGAAAACAAAATTAGGAAGTCGATAAATTATAAAGACTCTGCTGATAACGGGGATTCTTATAAATAATTGTAAGCACATTAGCGAAAAATAAAAGTGTTGGAAAAAGGAAAACTAAAAGGAATGTTTGTAAGCGGTAACATACCCGAAGGTGCTGAATATAAAGCAGCCTTGCAGGATGTGTTGCAGTCGTTTCCATATTTCCAGCTGGCACAGGTGCTTTTTGCCAAACAGATGTACGATACCCACGAACCAGAGGCATCAGGTAGAATTAAACTGGCATCCGTATATGCACCCGACAGAAAAGCCATGTATCTTTTGTTTAAAGCGAATAGCCCTCAGCTGATAGCTGATAGCCCAAAGGCCATAGAAGAAATTAGTAAAACGCCCGAAAAGCCAGAGGTGAAGTACAACTTTGTGTATAGTTCAACTACGTTAGATAATAGTTCTGTTGTTAACCCTCCGTCGAAAGTGGAAAGTGAACAACCAACTTTATCAGAGGCCTTCCTGCGCCATGAACAGGAAACGGCTAAACCGCAACATCCTATAAAAGAAGGAGATAAGGCACCGGATATTGCCGCGCAAAAATCACTAGAAAAGGAAACGGAATTGCCAAAAATCGAACCCTTTATATCTGTCAAAATTTCGGAGGAAAAAATTATTCGGGTAGAAGAAAAGAAGGTGGAGGTGAAAAAGCCACTTACAACCTATACCCCTCCGCCAAAAAAGACCTATATTACGCCAGTAATCGAGAAAAAGGAGGTAGAAGCGCCTGTTACCAAGCCATTGGTTGATATAAAACCTCCGGTTGAAAAGGTTGCACCGATTGTTGAAAAGAAACCGGAAATAAAGAAACCTGCACCTCTCAATACATCGGGTAAAAAGCCTTATATAAAGCCTGTAATCGAGTGGAAGAAGAATTTATTTGGTAAAAAGACGCACGAAGCAAAACCAGAAGTGCCTAAAACACCAGCCCCAGTAATTGTGAAACCACCTGTGGTTATTACTCCTCCTGTTAAAGCGCCTATTGTCGAGGATAAGCCAATTGAAAAGATAATGGAACAACCTATCATAGAGGTTCCAATTATTGCAAAACCAACTATTGTTGCTACTCCTCCGCCTGTTATTGAGGAGGAAATAGTGGAAAAGGCAATAGAAGTACAGATAATTCAAAAACCCGTAATAGAAGAAAAGATAGTTGAGCCTGCAAATGTGATTGAAATTGAAGTGGTTGCTCCTGCTAGTGAGGAGGTTTCTTTAAAAGAAGAAGTTAAAGTTGAACAGAAGCCTGTTGCACCTCCAATAGCCGATGAACAAACTGAGTTTATCCACGAACCCATTACCGATACTAACCTGAGATATAATTTCAGTTCATGGTTAAAGGTGTTACCCGAAATTAGTGTTGAAAAGAAGGAAGAGATAAAGCCTGTGAGTCAGACCCAAAAACTGGATATTATAGAGAAATTTTTAAAGAAAGAGCCTTCTATTTCCCGACCGAAAGCACAATTCTTCTCCCCGGTAAAGGCTGCTAAAATGAGCATTATGGAAGATGATACCATTGTAAGCGAGACACTTGCCAATATATTCTTTTTGCAAGGCAGTTATGCTAAAGCATTAAAGGCATATCAAACTCTTTTGATTCAGTTTCCGGAAAAAAAGAATATATTTGCGCCCCGCATTAAAGAAATTAGGGCTTTAATGAGTGAAAATACAAAACCCGGAAAGAAATAAATTATAGAAGCCATGGGCGAAATTTTATTGGACATTTTGATTATTGCAGCATGTATATTGCTGATTCTTGTAGTACTTATTCAGGACTCGAAAGGCGGAGGATTGACCTCGTCTTTCGGAGCCTCAAACCAGATATTGGGTGTTCGCAGAACCAATGACTTCCTTGAGAAAGCTACCTGGGCTTTTGCTATCGCTGTTATTGTGCTTTCTATGGCAAGCGCATGGGTTGGCGGCGGAACAACTGTCAGCACCAGTTCTTCTATTTCCAAACAGCAAGCTGACCAAACTTCTGTTCCTGACCAACCACAAGGTCAACAGCAAGCACCAGCAGGACAACAAGCGCCTAAGAAATAGAACAAATTTTCTTAAATAGATGTCGGGAAATTTCAACGGAAGTCTCCCGATTTTTTTTGTGGCTATTTACCACTCATCACATCATACGCCGCTTTTGCAATTTTTGCAATTACGGCCTCACGTGTATCAAAGTTGGCTCTGGAGTCGGTAACGAATACGGTGAGGATTAAATGATGCCCGTTTGGCAGTGTTATTATCCCCGCATCGTTAGTTGCGGGCGCTAAACCATGTGAAGTGCCTGAAGTGCCCGTTTTGTCGGCCACCACAGTCCCTTTGGGTAATAAGGCCCTGAAGCGCTTTGCGCTTGTTTGGGTTCCTTCCATCATTTTCCTAAGGAAGTCAGTGGATGATTGTGAAAGGCATTTTCCGGCATAAAAGAGTTTTAATAAATGCGTCATCTCTTTGGCCTCGCACCAGCTTAGGTATTGCAGTTTATCGTCATGGTGCATTTGTTTTTCCGATGCGGCAATGGCAATTTGCGTTGCTCCCAACCCATGAATAAAATCCTGCACTTGTTTTGGGCCTCCCGCTTTTTCCAGTAATATATCACAGGCAATGTTGTCGCTTTCGGCTACCATATAATGGAGTAATTCATGCAGCGATATGTCCGTATCATTTCCCGGAAGCGTATCGCGCATTGGGCTCATGGTTTCGGTGTCCGATAAATCCTCTTTGCTTACATGTATTTTTTGTTCCAGCGAAAGTTTACCCTTATCCACCATACCCATAATAGCGAGTGCAATCGGGAACTTGAAAACACTCTGCATAGGTGAATGGTGCGTGCCATTGTAGGAAAGTGTATCGCCCGTTTCCAAATTCTCCATAGATACGCATACTGTTCCATTTGCCTCTTGTGCAATTCCTGCAATTATTTTCCTTAAAGAATCGAGGTTTGTTTTTTTTTAATGTGATATCATTTTGGTTTGTGGTAGTTGCCTGATTTCCCTGCGCACAGCCGCCAAGTTCCATAAGCGACAATGTGCCACTCAACAACAGGATAATAAAAGATAGTTTTTTCATTACTTGCTTAACTTTTTAATTGCTTTATCTCCCAATAGTTGAGGCTAGTTGGTTGATTATGGTCATTTTGGCAGTACAAACATTTGGAATTTAAATTAAGTTAATCTTCCAATTACATGCTTTTTTAGTTTTTCTTCAATTTGATAAAGTCTAAGAACGGGTGATTTAAGTTCTTCAGTTTGACTACGTGCATATTCCCTTAACTCCTCCATTTTTTTCAAGAAAACATCATTAATTATGAGTTCAATATCAGTATTAAATTTTTTTCTAATATTACTTTGTACAGTTTCAACATCTAAAGATTGATTGTATTGGGTTTTACTTGGTTTTCCCAAAATAATATCTGTAAGTTCCTGTAATTCTTTGTTGGTTTTATTTACAGGAGTTTTAACAATAGGTGTCCATAACATGAATCGATGATTAAAACCATCTTTTTCTGGGAAATATTTTCTGGCATATAGAATATCTTTCGAAAATTTTTCGGTTAATTTATTTATGTTATTCGGCCTCTTATTAAGAACATATTGTAATCCTGTGGCTAAGTGAATAGCTACCTCGCATAAGAAAACGGTTTTTCTTTCAATATTAATTCCAACTACATCGATTTCTCCCTGGACATCCTTTGTATGTAAGTTTTTCCTTACAAATTCACATCCTTCAATAAATTGAAGATAATCCCCTACTAATTCTTCTCCGATGTTCATTTTATTTCTTCACATTACTCAAAAAGTCAAACAGCAATCTTACCCCATATCCTGTGCCGCCTTTTGGTTTGTAATCCCATGCAGAGTCAATAAATGCAGGGCCTGCGATATCCAAATGTATCCAGGGGTAAGAGGTGAATTTTTCTAAGAACTTTCCGGCAGTAATGGCACCTGCATAAGGGCCGCCAATGTTTTTCATATCGGCTATTTCAGTTTTAAGTAAGTCGCCGTATTCATCCCACATCGGGAATTCTACGAGCCTTTCATTTACTTTTTCACCACTTTCTTTTAGTGCGTCAAACTGTTTTTTATCGGCTGTGCCCATAGCTACAATTCCATATTTGCCAATAGCAGCTGCTGCTGCGCCAGTAAGCGTAGCTAAATCAATTGCCAGTTCCGGATTATATTTTTTGCCATAACTCAAGGCATCTGCCAATATCAAACGGCCTTCTGCATCAGCATTCAGCATCTCTACAGTTGCTCCGCTATGCATCGTAAGTATATCCCCATTTGTGTAAGCATTTCCACCGGGACGGTTGTCGGTGGCGGGTGTCAGCCCAACTACCCAAATCGGCAACCCGGCTTTTGCAATGGCATACATGGTGCAACCTACAACAGCAGCGCCTGCCATATCGCATTTCATATCGGCCATACCGGCAGTAGGCTTAATGCTTAAACCGCCTGTATCATATACCACGCCTTTGCCAACCAGCATATAAGGTTTTTTATTCACCGCGTTTTTGGGTTTGTATTCCATCACGGTGAATGTTGGTGGGTCAATGCTGCCCATATTTACGGCAAGCAATCCACCCATTTTCAGTGCTGCAATTTTAGCTTTGTTAAACACCTCTACTTTAAATCCCGCATCTTTCCCCATCTTCTGAAATTCCTGCGCTAGTTGAACAGCATTCAAATAGTTCAATGGCTTATTCACTAAGGTCCTTGCTTTTTCGGTAGCATCCACTACTATTTGCAAGTTCTGAATTTGTTTCGCCGTTACATTTTTAGAATGGATAAGTATTGCCTTAAGCGAATGCTCTAATTTTTTTGCATCTTTTTTCAATTGGATGAACTGGTAATTACCTAACGCCATTCCCTCTGCAAATGCCAGTGTTTGCTCGGTATTTCCTACCAAGTCAACTATTGTAACCGATTCCGCTTTGGCTGCATTAAAAACGCCACATGCCTTGTTTCCCGCTTTGCGGAAGGCCTCCAGGGTATAGTTTTCGTTTTTCTTATCCTCCACTATATAAATAAATATCCTGCGGGAATATTGGTTTATGTTTATGATATGCTCTTCCGCTTTTATTTGCTTACTAGCGAAATCCGCTTCTGTTTTGGATAAGCCCTGTTTTGCAAAATCGCTTTTGGCGTTGCCGATAAGTACCAAATTATCTTTTGAAGTGATGCTTTGTGTTGATTTTAATGTAGTCATGTAGTGGGTATTGAGTAATGAGTATTGTGAAGGCAAAATTAGGGAAAAACCTTACCAATAAAGGCGCATTTCGGTAAAGTAATTAACAGTATACTATGCAATAGTATGACATCCGTCATTGCAGCTAATCGTACTAATATCCAATTTTGTTGCATCTTTGTAACTCATTGTATAAATTTAAGAATAGTGTAAAACACATACTATATGTTGAAAAGGACTGAATCGGAAAAATTATTTGAAATAGCGAAAACACATTTCCCGGGTGGAGTGAATTCCCCGGTAAGGGCATTTAAATCAGTGGGCGGAGCACCATTGTTTATTGAAAAAGGCAAAGGCTCGCATATATGGGATGCCGACGGGAATGAATTTATTGATTATTGCTGCTCCTGGGGGCCGCTGATATTAGGGCATGCTTTTCCTGCTGTAGTTGAGAAACTGAAATCTACTGCTGAAAAGGGAATGTCATTTGGTGCGCCGACAAAGTTAGAGAGTGATTTGGCCGATTTAATTATCAGCAACCACCCGCATATAGAGAAAATGCGCTTTGTAAGCTCCGGTACGGAAGCCTGTATGTCAGCGTTACGATTGGCAAGGGGGTATACACAACGGGATAAAATTATCAAGTTTGAAGGCTGTTATCATGGTCATTCTGATTCGCTTTTAGTGAATGCAGGTTCAGGGTTGGCCACCTTCGGAATATCTTCTTCGGCGGGTGTTCCCGAAGCTTTTGCAAAAGAAACAATTGTACTTCCATTGAATGATGAAGAAGCGGTTAAGCATGCTTTCAAGCATTATAAAGATGAAATTGCCTGTATAATAATTGAGCCTATTCCGGCGAATAACGGACTGCTCATCCAAAAACGGGAGTTCCTCGAATTCCTTGCTGATATTTGTGCGGCTAATGGTTCACTTTTAATTTTCGATGAGGTTATTTCCGGCTTCCGTGTTGGGTTTTCCGGCGCTTCAGGGTATTATAATGTATCGCCTGATATTATTACGTTCGGGAAAATAATTGGTGGCGGTTTGCCGGTTGGTGCGTATGCTTCCAGTGCAAAAATTATGCAGCATATTTCGCCTGATGGAAATGTTTACCAAGCGGGTACTTTGTCCGGAAACCCTGTTGCTATGGCTGCGGGTATTGCCCAATTGAGCGAATGTTTGAAGCCTTGGTTCTATGAAGAACTGGATTTGAAAATGAAACGTCTGGTGAAAGGCGTAATGGAAGGAGTAGAGCCTAATTTCCCTTTCCGCATGTATCATATTGGTTCTATTTTCTGGTGCGTGTTCAGCGATAATGACAATATCCGGGCCGCTAAGGATATAGACATTGTCAGCATGGCACGATTCAAACGCTTCCATCTCGCTCTGCTGGAAATGGGCATTTACCTTGGTCCGTCAGAGTATGAAGTGGGTTTTATTTCGGCTGCACATACCAATGCCGATATTGATGCCACAATTACAGCCATCAAAAAGGCAAGGGAAATAGCGCTGACTAATTAATTTTGTCTTTAATAGTCTTTGGGACTTTCGGGTCGGTGGCAATTATGTAATCGCCGTTTTGTTTCAGTTTGCTCCAATCTACATTCGGGAATGAATCCTCCGAACCTGTCGATATAATAAGGATTTTGGTTTTAGGGCTGTACTTTTTCAGTTGTGCAACCACTGCAAATCCTTCATCGCTGTGGAAACGGCCATTCACCTGCATTACTTTTTTCCCTGTACGCGATTTTAAATATTCCGATATGGAATAAGCCATTGTAGCATCCCAGCACGATTGCGCCACCACCAAATCAAATGCGGGCATCATCATAGCCGGTGCTTTTGGTTTAGTTGTATCATTTTTCGAAGGCGGGGGAGGAGCCATGTGCCCCGATTCTGTCTGTAGTTTTTCATAATAGGCACCCGTAGCGGTATCGTAAGGCAAGGGAGCAAAATTCTTTTTCGACCATTCCGGAAGGGCTTCCAGCGCTTTTTCACCTTTGCTGCCTGCAATGGAAGTATAGCGGCCCGGCGCATTGGCGCAGACTAAATCCAAATGTTTGGCTTTTACAAATTCCACCATAGGGCGGTAGTCTTTATAATTGCTCCAGGCCCGGGCATCTTTCTTGAAATATTTTTCACGGATGGCACCCATTAGGTACTCATCCATCACACCCTGGATGTCGCGCTCGAACATCTCCATAGATAATGTAATTGCGCTATTGTATTTATCATAAAGAGCCATTAATAAAGACTTTTCGAGGAAATGTGTAACCGAATCGTCATGTTCTTCCCCATAAAAAACCACATCGTAGTTTTTCATGTCGTTTACTATTTCTTTTAAGGAAACTTCTTTACCTTCTTTAACGGAATAGATTTTGTAATTCTTCTCGGAAAGAACCGTGTCTTGCGCTTTTACTGCTGAATATGCAAATCCAAGGAATGCAAACAGAATGAAAGGGGAATATTTATTCATGATTCAAATTTTTGCAAAAATACATTTTATGGAAGAAATAAAGCGTGACAAAGCAATAAGTTTCGGAATGGCTCGTTATCAAAAATAGCTCAACCCCAAAACCCTGCAAAAGAAAGATGGTGAAATAATTACCCCATGACCATTATATTATTCTTTTGACCCCCAAAAATAATTTTGATTTTTTACGTGTTGTATTTGCGGTGTTTGTAATAATTACCCATGCCTATCCGCTTTCAGGCAATGTTTCGCCGGATTGGGTGTCACAAATTTCGCAACATCAAATGTCATTTTCATATACAGGCGTAGCCGGATTTTTTGCCATCAGCGGCTACCTTGTAATGCAAAGCCTTGAAAGGAGCAACACAATAAAAGAGTATTTCCTTAAGCGGATTTTACGAATATATCCGGCATTAATAGGTGTTCTGGTACTTACTGTAATACTGGGGATGCTGGTTTATAAAGGAAGCCTGTTAACCTATTGGAGCAACCTTTCAACATGGACCTATATTCCTTTCAATTTATCCCTGTTTAAACTGCAATATTCCATTACCGGAATATTTGAGGATAACCCATTTAAGTCGGTAATTAATGGCTCATTATGCACGCTGCCTTATGAAATGTTATTTTATATTCTTCTTTCCGTATTATTTTATTGTTCAAGTAAGCGGCAAAAAATATTCCTTCTCGCTTTTGCATTTTGCATAGTAATGCTTCTGAAAATATTTATACATCCCTATTTAATGAATCATGGGTATCCTTTCTTTTTGAGGCGGGGTGTTGATTATAGCGGTGGCTTTATTGCCGGGGCATTGCTTGCATTAGTAGGTATCGAAAGAGTAAATTATAAATCCATTCTTATAGTTGCCCTAATTGTAGTGTGGGGAATTTCTATATTTTTCCATTTATATATATGGATGCAATATTTTGTTTTGCCTGCTATGGTAATATTGATTGGCTCTTCGTCCGCGCCAATACTAAGAAATATAAAAAACCACATAGGAGATGTATCTTACGGTATTTACATTTATGCTTTTCCTGTTCAGCAAACATTAGAATATTTTTTCAGATTGAGTCATATCCCCTTGATGATTATAGGAACGCTTTGCACATTGCCGGTAGCCTTCCTATCATGGCATTTAATTGAAAAACGCGCCCTTTCGCTGAAGAAGCACATCCAGGAAAGCAGAACAATAAATTCTAAGAATGCATGAAGTGAAATCTACTTAACCCCAAAATCATTCACCGATGATTCAGATTAAATACCTTGCGCATTCTTCATTTATAGCGGAATGCGGAAAAACAAAAATACTCTTCGACCCATGGCTGAAAGGCCCGGCCTATCTCAATCAGTGGTATCTGTGGCCTCTCCCGCCTGAAGGAAGCGAAAAATTGAAAGTTGATATTATTCTTATATCGCACGGGCATGAGGACCATTTGCATCCGGAAACATTAAAATCATTGGATAAAAGCGCGCATGTGTTTTTCCCTTTTCAATGGAAAGCGGGCGTAAAAGGTTTTTTAAATCATTTGGGGTATGCTGAAGTTACGGAGGCTGTAACCTTGCATACTTACACGGTGAATGATGTTAAAATAACCTATCTCGGCTATTCACTGGAAAGTATTGTGGTGATTGAGTATGGTAGTGAAGTGCTCGTTAATATTAATGATGCATTGAATTCGAATCATGAGAATGCAACCAACTTTCTACTGAAAGAATTAAAAGCGAAATGGCCTAACATAAATTATTTGATTTCCGGATGGAGTGGTGCCAGCTATTTCCCGAATCAGGTGCGGTATCCGGGTAAAAATGACATAGAAATTGGCAAACATCGCGAGCAATATTTTGCCAATAATTTTTTCCGTTTTACAAATTACCTGCAACCCAATTATGCTGTTTCTGTTCCACCGGGTTTTGTACTGCTGGGTGGAAAGAACCGTTGGATTAACCATGTGAAATTTCCCCGTGTAAAATTGAAGGAATATTACACCGAACATTTTAGGAATACTGAAAATACAACCTTTTTAACTCCTTTCCCCGGCGATATCATTGAAGAGGGTGAGATGAAAAAGAATTCGATTCTTCATAAACTGGATGAAAAGGAGCAATATAATTTAGCTTACCATCATTACAGAAATGAAATGGAAAACGCCGATAAAATAGAACATGTTTCGGATAGTGATATAACCAAATTAATTGGAGAATTGAAGTTTTGGATGAACTACAATCAAACACTGTATCATCCATTAACATTAGCAGATTCAAGGTTTACAATTAAGATGGAAGATGCCTTGCATGAGGTGTACTTGAATATTATTTATAAAGACAAATTATTTATTGTAGCGCGTGGAAGTGAGCCATTGAATGACCGGAGATTGTTAATTACTACTTCGGCAAAAAAGCTGTTGCACGGTTTAAGTAAGGTGTGGGGCGGTGATGTACTTACCGTCGGGTACGGCATTATTATTGATGTTTACGATGAACTAACACTCGAAAAAAACCTCGATATAGTCTGTATGCGGCTAATAACAAGATACCCTATTGCGAAAAAGGAAATGCCCAAAGCGCCCTTTCGTGTTTTACGCTTTTATGCAAATAATCCGAAGATAACCAGTTTTTGGTTGAAACAGAAAATGATGCTGAAGCCCTATGTGAATAAATATCCGTTCAATGAGCGCGACCACTGGCTCACCTATAGTAAATGCGACCTGTGCGCAGTTTGCAAAATGCCGGAAATAAATTTAGATGCCTACGCTTAGCTCTTCCACTTAATGCTGCAACCGATAGCCTTGGTAGTAGCGGGGCTTACAGGTTTACCTGCGATGAGGTTATTTACAGCATCTTCCACATATTTCACTTTCACGGCAGATGGGTCATCGCTGTTGTCATCAATTGCGCCAATATATTTCACCACAAAATCGCTGCCCGATTTTTGTAAAACAAATACGTGCGGAGTGTGCGCTGCTCCATAAGCGTGGGCTATATCCTGTGTTTCATCCACCAAATAGGGGAATGTGTAGCCTTTTTCTTTTGCACGTTTCTGCATGTTGGCATAACTGTCTTCTTCTACCACATTCGGGTCATTTGGATTGATGGCAATTACCGGATAACCTTTGGAAGCATACTTGGTGTTCAGGTCCATAATGCGGCCTTCATAAGCCTTTGCAAAAGGGCAATGGTTGCAGGTAAACACCACAATAAAGCCTTTGGCATCTTTATAATCGGATAGGGAAACCATTTTCCCGTCCACGTTTTTAAGTTTAAAATCCATGGCTTTGTCGCCTACATTATACCCTGAAAATGCAAACGAACAAAGTGTGATAAATGCTGTAGCAAGAACTCCTAACTTTTTCATAAATTATTTATTTTTGGTTTGAATTACTTTATCGAGCGCTTCAGGGGTAAACTCTCCTTGGCGAAAATAAGCCTTTTTTCCGGATTTATATATAACTGTGGCCGGTATTGTGCCATCCCATGAACTGTCCACTTTATCTATCCAGTCGTTGGGGTTGCCGCCGTTTAGTAATAAAACGGTGCCTTCCAATTTCCGATTATCAACAAAATTCTGCACCTTGCCAAGTTCCCGTGCCGCATTCATACTTACGAAAATAAACTTCACTTTATGGCCTGCATATTTTTTACGCTCCTGCTGAAAAGCGGGTAATTCTTTCACGCATGGGTCGCACCAGGTGGCCCAAAAATTTACTACATACAAAGTATCGTTGTGCTTGTTGGCCGCGCTGGTTTGCAGTTGTTCAAAGTTGACAATGCTTACCTTGTTTCCTGCAAGAAGGAAGGGTAATAATAGTAATATACAAGTTTTTTTTACAGTCATTGAGTAAGTAGGTGATTGCAAAATTAATAACAATTCAAGAGATTCCTCACTCCGTTCGGAATGACAGTATTAGCAAGGTTTTTGGAGGGTCAGGGCGCGGGC
>CAIWVW010000103.1 GCA_903916255.1 uncultured Bacteroidota bacterium | reverse complement strand
TGTAGCTTTGTTTACCTCGCATGACCATGAGTTTACCCAAACCGTTGCCAACCGCATCATTGAACTTACCCCAACAGGCGCTATAGATAAGCGTATGCCTTATGATGAATACATCGTAGATGAAAACATCAAAGCCCAGCGGGAAAAGATGTGGGGCAATGTGGTGCTGGCGTAAGGGCCTAAAAATTATAAGAGTGAAAAATGAAACCCATTTTACCTCCTTCAGATTTCCCAAAAAATATTGAAACCGACTTTGCTGTTGATTGGGGAAACCTTATCATTTCAGCAGTTGATTTGGATTTGGAAAACGGAATGGAGTATTTAATGGAGATTAAGAAATACTCCAATAACGATGAACCTACTTATGGTATCATCGCCAAGAAATTTGAGTACAGACAAGATGAAGGGTTTGAAAAGGTGCTTACCCTCTTCGCTGAATACCATCCAAGCGTTTTGCAAGTAAATTTTATTCCGGCCCTATTTACAAAGACAACCATAATAAAGCATTTACAGGAATTTTATTCCGCCCCGGAAGATTTATATGGTCAGCTTATGGAGGCAAAATTCCAACAACTGGATTGTTTTAAAATAGAATCGGAGCTTAGCAGTTATCTTTATTATTATGGAATGTACCAACATTTCTATGAGAATAATAAACCTTCACGGGCCAATGAAATTACCCGTGGCTTTACAAAGTTGCTCTATAATTCAGACTTGGATAATGTGGAATGTTTTGTTACAAGGCCACCATGGGGAAAGTGGTTCGATGTGCATAGCTGCACCGATTACACTTTTGTAATAATAAATAAAAAGGACAGGTTGATTTGGCTGTTTTGCTTTTCACACAGCGATTAATAAAGGACATCCCAATCGGAAACTCATCAGCTATTTTAAATTAATGCAAGGCAGAAAGCGTTTTGCCTTCAAGCATTATTGTGGTGGTATTGGCGGTGGGGTAGTTGGCGGAATAGTAGGGGCAGCAGGCTTTGGTGGTGCTGCGGGAAAAGGTGGCGGGTTAGTTGGCGGAGGCGGTGATGTTTGCTGTTTCATCGGCGGTGTGGTGTATGGCGTACTTGAACTCGGAACAGGATTGGTTGGATTTGGTGTCGATGTATTAGTCGGCACAACCGCAGGTTGTGGTGTATTAGGTGAAGGTGTAAGCTGCGATTGAGCGGAGGCTCCAAACGCAGCAGCTATAAATACTCCGGTTAGTAGGCTTGGCAGTTTATTCATAGAATTTACATATTTAAAGGTTAAAGGCTTGCAGGCAATTTAAAGCCGATAGGCTTGTTCATGTTCAAATTTAATTTCCAAAAGTTTTCTTTCATTGGCATGACTTCCACTGGGGCATTGTCTATCCAGCAATAGTTTCCGCCGCGCGGTTTACCCACCAAAAGGGTATGGTATTTGAACCCGTTCTTTTTAAGCCACTCTTCCGTTACCTTGCGATGTTCTGTAGTCCGCGAAGTAAAAAACGTAATAATATGTCCCTCATTATACCATTTATTAATTGTTTCTGCCGCATCGGGCGTCACTAACGCTGACACCATGCGCTCAGGCTCTTCATTCGGTATATCTTCACAAATAGTGCCATCTATATCTACCAAGTAATTCTTTAAGTGTGCCGGAAGAACAGGAGAAACCTTCTTTCCATCTTCTTCTTTAATAATCAGTTGTTCGTCGGTGTTGCTCATTTTTATTTATTTGGAAGTGACGTTTGGTTTTTCTGATTTAATTGATTTTGATGAAGTTGTCATTTTATGTTTTGTTTAAATGATTACTAAATAAATACGATGCAAAAGTGGCTACATTCAACCTCGGAAGCGTTACATAGCGATGGGAGATTATTACATAATTCACACGATGTAACAGATTCCTGCCCCATTTAACCATCAAAAAAAGTATTACTCTATATTTGCATTTATAAACCCATGTTATGCGCCAACTCTTCGCTCTGATTTCCGTGTTGCTGCTTGCTCTTATTTTTTCGTTCGGATACTTTTATACTCCTGTGTTGTGGAGCCTTGTAGGTGTAATACCGCTTATTGTTATTGGGCTTATCGATATGGTGCAAACCAAGAATGCGATAATACATAACTATCCTATAATTGGCCATTTACGGTATATGTTAGGTGGAATTGGCCCGGAGATACACCAGTATTTTGTGGAGAATGATGAAGATGGAAAGCCTTTCAGCCGCCTCAACCGGAATGTGGTGTATGAGCGTGCCGGGAAAGTGGATGACACCATGCCTTTTGGTACACAGTTAAATGTTTACGACCCCGGCTATGAATGGTTGAGCCATTCCATTAATCCTGCCAATCCCGGCGAACTGAATCACGACCCTCGAATTATTATTGGCGGGCCCGACTGCAAACAACCCTACACTGCAAGCATACTGAATGTATCGGCTATGAGTTATGGCGCATTAAGCAAGAATGCAATACTTGCATTAAATGCCGGAGCGAAGATTGGCGGATTTGCGCACAACACCGGCGAAGGCGGGTTAAGCCCCTATCATCTTGAACCGGGCGGTGATGTTGTATGGCAATTAGGTACAGGTTATTTTGGTTGCCGCAACCAGGACGGGACTTTTAATGGGGATTTGTTTAAAGAACGGGCAACACTTCCGAATGTGAAGATGATAGAGATTAAACTTTCGCAAGGCGCGAAACCCGGCCACGGCGGCATACTTCCTGCCAAAAAAGTAAGTGAGGAAATTGCTAAAATCCGGTTGGTGGAAATAGGTAAAGATGTAATCTCACCACCCCGCCATTCCGCATTCAGCAACCCGATGGAGATGATGCAGTTTATCGCAAAACTTCGTGACCTTTCCGGTGGGAAGCCTGTAGGTTTCAAGTTATGTGTTGGCATTAAGAGCCAGTTTCTGGCTATCTGCAAGGCAATGATAAAAACAGGCATTTACCCTGATTTCATAACTGTGGATGGGGGAGAAGGAGGCACCGGCGCCGCCCCGATTGAATTTTCCGATTCGGTGGGAATGCCGCTTACGGATGGACTGGTGTTTGTAACAGATGCCCTGATGGGTTTTGGGATAAAAGATAATATAAAAATCATTGCTTCGGGTAAAGTGGTTACCGGTTTCGATATTATAAAACTATTGTCCCTCGGTGCGGATGCGTGTAACAGTGCGAGGGCCATGATGCTTGCCCTTGGCTGCATTCAGGCCTTAAAGTGTAATACAAACCGTTGCCCTACAGGCGTTGCTACGCAAGATAAAATTCTGCAAGGGGGATTATCTGTAGAGGATAAAAAAGTGAAAGTTGCCAACTTCCATTTCCAAACCGTGAAGAGTGCTGTAGATATGATGGGTTCTGCTGGAGTTAAATCACCCCAATATATGAACCGCCACCATATTAATAAGCGAGAATCTCGCAGCATCGTGAAAACATATGCGGATATTTACCCTTATGTGGTGACAGGCTCCATGCTTCCCAATTCCGAAAACCCTGTTCCGGAGCAATATAAGGCTGATTTGAAATTTGCGAATGAAACCATTTTTTAAAAACGGATAGCAGTTTATGAATGAGCCATGGATAAAGCATCCCACTGTTTTGAAAGGTGAATTTGTCGACTTGATTCCGCTGGAGAAAGAGCACCTGGATGAATTATATTTTTCGGCTTCCGATAAAACGATATTCACGTATTTCCCTTCGGATTTATCTGTAAAGGAAATTTTTCTCAAAAGATATAATACAGCTATTGAAGAAAGGGAGCAAGGTACTTGCTATCCTTTTATAATTTACCACAAAGAAACGGGAAAGATGATTGGGTCCACAAGATTGATGGACATTGTTCATGCAGATGAAAAACTTGAAATAGGTTTTACCTGGCTCACTAAAGAATATTGGGGCACAGGTATTAATTTCGAATGTAAGTTGTTGTTGCTGACCTTTGCCTTTGAAGCAATGAAGGCCCGGCGTGTCCAGATAAAAGCCGATGAAAATAACATCCGCTCGCGCAAAGCCATTGAAAAAATAGGGGGACAGTTTGAAGGCATTTCGCGCAAAGACAGGATTAGGGATAACGGTACATCGCGCAATGCTGCTTATTACAGTATTATAGATGATGAATGGCCTTTGGCGCAGAAAAAAATAAAAACCCAGATGAATGAACATAGAGGAACTGCGTGATTATTGCCTTGGTAAAAAAGGGGTGATGGAAGGTTTCCCTTTTGGCGAAGATACATTGGTATTTAAGGTGGGTGAAAAGGTGTTTTTAATTACCAGCCTTTCAGAACCCGACAGGTTTAATGCCAAGTGCGACCCTGAGCGTGCCATTGAACTGCGCGCCGAATTTGAAGAAATAATACCCGGCTGGCACATGAATAAAAAGCATTGGAATACAGTATATATGAATGGGCGTTTATCGAAGAAGATGCTGTATGAAATCGTCGACCATTCGTATCAGTTGGTGTTTGAAAGTTTGCCAAAGAAAATAAGGGAGGAAATCAGGTCTTTATAAGGTTATAACCCTTTGATAAAAGAGAAAAGGAGAAAATCTACTAACTCCTTAATCTCTGCTTCCCAACTAAACCTCCCTAACAATTGCTTCCTTTTAACGAGTTATCTGTTATTGAATTTCATATGACATTACAAGTCCGGTTATCCCTTTTGTTCCTGAATTGCCCCATCCGTTATAAAACGCCAGATTAGTTGCACAGGAAGCAACATTGGAGCCTGCCGTATATTTCAGCACTCCGACATTCCCCTGTATGCCGCTGCTGATATATTGAGGGATTAATTGAATATCCGAATTCTTGGGTACAAATGGAAGTGTAAATGTTAGAGACGTTGAATTGGAATTGCTTGAAATGGTTACATAAACAGTGCAAATTTTATGTTCTAACGTGTACTTATAACTTGGACTTCCGTTGGATGCAAATCCTGTTAAGGTAGATGACCAGCCAATAGAAGAACCCAAGGTAACGCTGTCTACTTTTCTTCCTGCGGTAAGACTTACACAAGTGCATTCGGTAGTATCGCCGGCATGTTGGTAAATCCATTTTTCACCAACATATTTCGGGGTATATGCGGCCGTATGAATCGGAATTAAAATTGTATCAGCTGCAAAGTGAACCTGTGTGGTTATTCCCGCAGGGTTCATAACCTCTATAAGGTTACTTTTATTTAATCCTCCACAGGTAAATTTAATGCTGTCAATTCCATTAGCGCCTGCATTCACTGTTCCAATATCTACATTCGATTTGTTGCTGTAAAAATATACATCACCCGGGCTTTGTACCTGATAACCGGCTTGACTGTATGTAGATGAATTTATTCCTAAATCACCGTAATGTGTGCTATCCTGGTCATCCTGAACAACAAGGTCAGTACTTGCATTGACGCCGGAGTTGGTATTTTGCAAGAGTGTTTGAAAATAGCTGTTGATATTGCCAAACACGTTTATAGCAGATTGGCTTTGCAAAGTTCCAGTACCCAAAACAAGTGTTTTATGATTCGTATTATAGGTCATATTCACAGAACTTGTAAGCGGTGATGTGGAAGTAGGCCCTTCAAAAATCAACGCATTCGGATTGAACGAAGCTGAACCTGTTCCGCCTCCGGCAACCGATACAGCACCCCATTGAGGTGCAACGCCTGCACCTTGTGATACAAGAGCCTGTCCTGATGTGCCGGCATTATAAGCTGCGCCATAGTAAGGCATCAATGCGCCGTTAAATTCGTGCTGGGTTACTGAACTGTTTCCAAACACCATAGTATTACTGGAAGATACTGTTGCTCCATTTCCAATAGCTGTGGCATTGCTCAGGTTGTTTGCACCCACATTGGCATTATATCCGATGGCGGTATTATTACTTCCTGTTGTATTGCCATAAAGCGCCTGAAAACCCACTGCGGTATTATACTGCCCCGTGGTGTTGCTGAATCCAGCCTGAAATCCGCCCGCGAAGTTATAATCGCCGAAGGTGGTGTTATTGTATAAAGCTTGGTAACCTATAGCCGTGTTTTCAGTTCCGTATGTATTATTATGAAGTGCACCAACTCCTGTTGCTGTGTTATATGCTCCGCTGGTGTTACTGTAAAGAGCCAGATTCCCTATTGCTATATTGCTCATTCCACTTGAATTGCTGTAAAGTGCCTTGTAACCTATGGCAATATCAGTATCTCCATTGCCCGAGTTGTTGTAAAATGCCTGATAACCGATAGCAACATTAAAGTTTCCGGATGGATTATTATAAAGTGCTTGGTAGCCTATAGCGTTATTATAACTGCCGGAACTGATATTGTATAGTGCCTGGTATCCATTAGCGTTATTATAACTTCCGCTAGTATTGGAATAAAGGGCTTCATAGCCATTTCCAATATTCCCTGCGCCATATTGATTGGAGTAAAGTGCCTTGTATCCGTTAGCGGTATTCGTAGACCCGCTATTATTGTATAATGCATCTGCACCGGTAGCCGTATTTTCGTTTCCACCGTACTGTTGGTTAAAAAGTGCTCCATATCCAAGTGCAGCATTGGCATTTCCGGTTACGTTAGTGTAAAGAGAAAGGTATCCGTTGGCCGTATTGGAGTCGCCCGTGGTGCTGTTTCCGGCTTCATAGCCATAAAAGGCATTTGCTGTGGTGCTCGAATAATCCAGCCATCCTGCTTTTTGTCCGTTTACTTTAAATTCCAGTGCCTGACCGTCAGTAGTACCTAAAAAGTTAGTTCCAGGGCTTGTTCCTGCATTACCGGTAAGCGACCAACCACTGCCACTTCCTGATGGTGTAATCCATTTCGGGGCAGTATTTGCGCCCTGTGAGGTTAGCACCTGGCCTGTTGTTCCTGCATTATATGCTGCACCGTAATAAGGCATTAATGCGCCGTTAAATTCAAGTTGTGTAACCGAATTATTTCCAAATACCATTGAGTTGCTGGAAGATACTGTTGCGCCGCTTCCTATTGCAGTTGCGTTGCTCAGGCCGCCGGACCCCATGTTGGCATTATATCCCAATGCGGTATTATTGTTTCCGCTGGTATTTACATAGCCTGCGCTATCTCCGATAAATACGTTTTGATTGGCCGCACTGTTATATCCCGCATAACTTCCAACGGCAGTATTGCTGCTTCCGGTCAGGTTGCCGTATAATGCATTCCAACCACTCACCGTATTGTACGAGCCTGTGGTAGTTTGCCCCATAGCAGAATATCCGGCCGCAGTGCAACCATAGCCTGTACCTGAATAATCGGCCTGATACCCGATGGCTGTATTCTGGCCTCCGGTAATGTTATGATAAAGCGAAGTATATCCGATTGCCGTATTGCTGTACCCTGTTGTATTTAACCCCAGCGATTGATAACCAACTGCGGTGTTCCGTATTCCTGATGTATTGGAATAGCCTGAACTATCACCAATAAAAACAGCATAATCGGCATTCGTGTTATAACCTGCATAATGTCCTACCGCTGTAGAACCGCTTGCCGTTGTATTACCCCGTAATGCCTGTGTTCCGACTGCGGTGTTCCAAGTGCCGGTAGTATTTAAACCCATTGCAAAATAACCCAGCGCTTCATTTTTTCCGGTGGTGTTATTGTATCCCGAACTATCGCCGATAAAAGTACACCTGCTTTGCACGTTGTTGTATCCGGCATAATCGCCGAAGGTTGTAGTGCTTGAAGCCACTA
The DNA here is from genome assembly GCA_903916255.1 of uncultured Bacteroidota bacterium. Lineage (GTDB taxonomy): Bacteria > Bacteroidota > Bacteroidia > JABEUT01 > JABEUT01 > JABEUT01. The sequence continues at coordinate 18,559 of CAIWVW010000103.1, read as the reverse complement.
TATTGGAATAGGAGGCAAGAATACCTACGGCTGTATTATTGCTTCCGGTTGTGTTTTTATATAAAGCGCTGTCGCCGATGGCAGAATTGGAGTGCCCTGTGGTATTGCTGTAAAGCGCTTCGTGGCCATGCGCATTATTTCCCCATCCGGAGGTATTCGTATATAAAGTTCGTCCGCCAACCGCAGAATTATAACTCCCTGTTGTATTATTGACTAAAGCATAATTTCCCCAGGCATCGTTATTGTGCCCTGTTGTTACTTTGTCTAAATTGCCCAAGCCTGCACTGATGCACGATTGGTTTGGGTTAAACAGCATCCGCTGTTTACCGTTTACTTTTATTTCGAAAGACATACTGTCATTGGTGCCTATATAATTTGTTCCTGCTGTGGTTCCTGTGTTTCCCGTCAGCAACCAGGCATTAGCGGCTGCGCCTGAAACGCTTACCCAAGCCGAACCATTCCAGCAATAGTAACCGGTTGGTTGGGCTCCGTTCATGTTATATACAATCATGCCGGTATCCTTTACTGTTTTTGCATTGGCTATTGGCGGGCTGAATGTGGTTAACGATGCGCCCAGCGTAACGTGCGGAACAATAAGCCCCATATTATAACTGTTGCCTGTGTTAAGGTCTAATACGGCATTGCTGCTGGGAATGGCTCCTGTGGTATTTATTCCCGCATTTTGGCTGTGGGCTGAATACGCGAATCCGGCGCCAAATAAGATGATTAGTGTTAGTACTTTTGCTTGCTTCATAAAACGATAGATTAATTGAATTGTTTGTTAGTAGTTGGTATATAGGAATGGAGGTCTTATTGCCATAGGATAAGTTTTTTAGTGTAGTTTATTTTTTCATTTCTAAGGTTCAGCAGGTAAATGCCTGCGCTGTAATTATGGCTGATTCGGAATTCATTATAGCCAATGGTTACTGCATGGTTTTCGTTCATAATAACCTGCCCAAGCATTGTTACCAGCGATATATTCACATTGGTGTATGAATCGGAATTAATTTGGATTTCTATATCTGTGGCAGTATTAAATCCATTAACACTTGAAACAGCTGAATTGCCGCATCCTGAAAATGGAATGGCAGAACCAGCCGGGTTCATTACTCCGTCATAATCGGTTTGATAAAGAAAATAATACGATGTTCCGGCAAAAGGGGAATTATCGATAAGGCTGTAATTGTTCCGGAGGCTGGTGGTTCCCGCTCCGGTAATGGTTCCTACGGTTTCAAAATGAATATTATCGGCCGTTTTTTTTACGGTGTAATAGGCGTTGTTCACTTCTGTTTCCGAAGTCCATTCAATATAGGCCATTCCATTAATACACGCATCTGTAAAAGAACTGAGTGCAATGGGCAACGGAGAGTTTTGACTGGACAATGTCCACGACCGGAAAAAGTTAGCGGCTGAAACGGCTCCGCTTTTAACCTGGCTAAAGTTGCTTCCAATAGAATCGGTTGCTCCTGTTCCAAGCCAATCGCCCCAGGTAGTTTGTGTACTGTTGAATCGCTGTGCAAGCAAGTCAGCCTCTGCAAACACATTTGGGGCTGCCGCTTCCGATGGGCTGCCTGCATTGTTAATATAGCGGAATGTAATGTTGTTGAGAGAAGGTTTGGTTGTATAAGAAATATCAGGTATAGTGTATGTATCTATTACCCAAAAGCGGTCCACCGAATTCCAACTATTATCTGCATTACTTGGCTGTCCGCCCGGTGATGTATACATGGCCGCCATGTTACTTACATCTGATGGGCGGAATGAAACGGGTACTTCATTATCAGCGGGAGTGTGCCAGGTAGAGAAAAGAATACAGCCTCCTGTATTTCCGGCCGTGCCTATATTGATAAATAATGGAAGATATTCAGAAGTCCCGACTCCGAAAGGAACAACGTATTCGCCGGAGTTATTGCTGATGTCCCATTTCACCATATTAAATTCGCTCTCCGAAATGATGTCAGCATTTTTGCCTATAGTGGTTATCGCATTAGCCGCCGGATTATTTACTTCTATATAAATAGGTGTCGATGAAGTTCCGCCATTCAGCACAAATGAGAGTGGCGTTGTTCCATTCAGCATCCAGCGCATTTGCGGGTAAGCTGCCAGCGGAACAGTTAATAGCAAGAGTGTTGTAAAGATTTTGTTCATGATGGGATGTTTGTTTATTCGCGCTTTTTTTTCATTACAGGAGATTCTACTCCTTTAATATTTGAAGGTTACAATTCGGAGAAAGGTCATATTTTAGTGTGAGAAAAGTCATGTAAAACACAGGGGCAAAATCATAAAATTCACATGCCGATTTGCTTATGCAAACCCCGAAATTTTATAATGGTGCCACTTCGTAAACACTGTCTCCGGTTATTTAAAATGCTACTTTACAAAGCGTTTGCTGTTTTTTCCGTTTCAAAGCATTGGTTTTATTATCTTGCACACCCTAATTGCACACTTATTAAAAAAAACCGAATCATGAAAATACGTTACCTTACAACCATAGCAGCTATTGCGCTATTATCCGCATGTAGTAATAAAACTGCTGAAAAAAAATCTCTTATGTCAACCACAAATTCATTTTCAAAGCCAAGCACATTGCAGTATCAAACGGCTGATTTTGCAGCTATCAAGGATAGCGATTTCAAACCCGCCATTGAAGAAGGCATACAGGAGCAATTAGCCGAAGTAGATAAAATAGCTAACAATGCGGATGCCCCAACTTTTGAAAATACGTTGGTTGCAATGGAAAAAAGCGGCACCTTGCTCCGCCGCGTCAATAATGTATTTAACCTCTTAAACGGCGCTAATACTAACCCTACGCTTGATAAGGTATCGGAAGAAATAGCCCCAGATTTGGCGGCAGCCAATGATGCTATTTTTCTGAATACAAAATTATTTAAAAGGGTAGAGGCCATTTATAACCAACACGAGCAATTGAAACTGGATGTTGAATCGAAGAGGCTTGTGGAGTATTATTACCAGAAATTTACATTATCGGGTGCTAACTTATCCGACAGTGCCAAAGTAACCTTGAAAAAACTAAATGGTGAGGATGCTAGCCTGGAAGCTAAATATACCAATCAGTTAAGGGCTGCTGCCAAAGCAGGAGCTGTATTAATTAGTGATAAAGCTGAACTGGATGGACTTTCGGATGCTGAAATAACTGCTGCTGCCGCCGCCGCTAAAGATGCCAAACAGGATGGAAAGTATTTATTGAAGTTGCAAAATACTACCCAGCAACCGCTTTTACAAGATTTGAAAGTAAGGGCTACCCGCCAGAAATTATATGAAGCATCTATTAACCGCGCTGAAAAAGGCGATTCGAATGATACGCGTGCTACAATTTCCCGTTTAGCTATGATTCGTGCTGAAAAAGCAAAGTTGATTGGCTTCCCGAATTATGCTGCATTAACCCTGATGGACCAGATGGCCAAGAACCCTGAAAATGTGGAAAAATTCTTTGCTCAACTTGTTCCCGCCGCAACGGCTAAAGCAAAAGCTGAAGCTGCCGATATTCAAAAGTTAATTGATGAACAAAAAGGCGGTTTCCAACTGGAAGCATACGATTGGAATTTTTATTCAGAACAGGTTCGCAAAGCCAAATTCGATTTGGATGAAAGCCAGGTAAAACCTTATTTTGAATTGGACAGCGTATTGAAAAACGGTGTATTCTATGCAGCAAATCAGTTATACGGACTTACTTTTAAAGAACGCCATGACCTGCCTGTTTATAATAGCGATGTGAAAGTTTTTGAAGTATTCGATAAAGATGGTTCATCTATGGCGTTGTTCTATTGCGATTACTTTAAACGCGACAACAAAAATGGCGGTGCATGGATGGCCAATTTGGTAGACCAATCAAAATTACTGGGCACAAGGCCTGTTATATATAACATTTGCAACTTCGCCAAACCGGCAGCCGGCGAACCTGCTTTAATCAGTTTTGATGATGTAACCACCATGTTTCATGAATTTGGGCATGGCCTGCATGGCCTTTTTGCCGACCAGCAATTTGTAAGCCTATCCGGTACATCTACCGCGCGAGATTTTGTAGAATTCCCTTCTCAGTTTAACGAGCATTGGGCTTCTTATCCGCAGGTATTTAACAATTATGCCAAAAACTATAAAACAGGCGAAGCCATGCCGAAGGAATTGGTTGATAAGATTCACAAAGCAGCTACGTTCAATCAAGGTTACAGGCTTACAGAAATTATTGCTGCCGCTGCACTTGATATGCAATGGCATGAAATTACCGCTGATAAGCCATTGCAAAACGTAGATACTTTTGAAATGCAGGCGCTGAAGAAAACCGGCCTCGATTTGCCACAGGTGCCCCCGCGTTACCGTTCCACTTATTTCCTGCATATCTGGAGCAATGGATATGCGGCAGGTTACTACGCTTACCTGTGGACCGAAATGCTGGATGATGATGCTTTTGCATGGTTCAATGAACATGGAGGGCTTAGCCGTGAAAACGGACAACGTTTCCGCGATATGATACTTTCCCGAGGTAACACGGTTGACCTCGCAACCCTCTACCGCAATTTCCGCGGCAGCGATGCCCACATTGAGCCTATGCTGGAAGACAGAGGTTTGGTGGAAGAGAAGAAATAGCAGCGGGTACTTATAACTGTAAAAAGGGGTAATGATGAAAGTCATTATCCCTTTTGATTTTTATCACAAAACAGGAAATGTCGACAACCTATTTTTATCCTAAAATAAACCTATGGAAAAGCACAATTTGATAGAGGAATTCCCGGAATTCAAAGACAAAATTACCGACCTGAAAGTGAATAACGAACATTTCAAGAAACTGTTCAATGACTATGATACCATAAATCATAGCATTCATCGGATAGAAACAGGTACGGAAGTTGCCGCGGATAATACGGTAAACGAACTGCACATGAAGCGGGTCCACTTAAAAGACCAGATATATTCTTTGCTGAAAAGCAATTAAAAAGCAGGGTTTCTTTTCTTCTCTGGTTTTATAATCAGGTTTAACAGATTGCATAAAATGCGGCAGGATAGTTTTTGTATCTTTGAAAAATATCTGAGCGCCTTTTATGACACAGCAATTATTAAATCAGGAATTTGAGGGAATTTTGGGGCAGCTGAAATCCTATCTTGTAAGGATTACAGCCAGTGTTGCCGATGCCGAGGATATTGCGCAGGAAACCTATTTGAAGGCCGCTGAAAAGATAAGCACTTTCCGCGGGGAATCTTCGCTTAAAACGTGGTTGTTTACGATAGCATCCAATTTGGCAAAAGATAATTTGCGCGCTAAAAAACGCTGGCCCGAAAGCGTTAGTGATATAACCAAAGCGGCTGCTTTAGCCAACAAGCAGTTCATTCAGGAATCTATACATATCCGAAATACTTCGCCCAACGGGCAATTTGAAGCGAAAGAACATATTGCTTTTTGTTTTACCTGCATTTCCAAATCCTTGCCGCTGGAGCAGCAGTTGTGTCTATTCCTGAAGGAAGTGTACGGATTTAAAGTGAATGAAATAGCCGCCATACTTGATACTACCGAGGCTATGGTAAAATATTACCTCCATACCGGAAGGTCGAAGATGATAACTGTTTTTGACGGAAGATGTGCGCTTATAAATAAGCAGGGCGTTTGCCACCAATGCTCCGAATTGAATGGCCTTTATAACCCGAAACAAAATACGCAGGAAGAGTTGATGAAAATCGAATTGGTGCGCGAAGCGGAGAAGGGCGATAAAGAGCATCTATTCGATTTACGTATGGAAATATTAAAGGGAATAGACCCCTTTACATCAAAAGCATCGGAATTGCAACTGCATCATTTGGAGCATAATAGGCAGGTGATGGAAAAATATCTGGAAGAAAAAGCGGTTTAACCCTATCGTTTTGGTTGGCTTGTTCGTCTGAAGATTATAAGCCGCACTAAAATGAAAAGAATAACCACATTTTTAACTTCACTATCTATTATGGTGTCATCAGCAACTGCCCAAACGGAAAAGGCATCTACCGAAAGGACCACATTCCACAGAACTACATCTGTAAGTATTGAAATTAAAGCGGACTCCGCCATTGTATGGAGTCTATTAACCAAAGCATCCGATTATCCGCGTTGGAACTCAACTGTAACTTCCATAGAAGGAAATATTGCTTTAGGCGAAAAGATAAAGCTAAAATCAACCCTCGATGCCAAACGCACTTTTAAATTGAAGATAAAGGAATTTGTTCCTGACAGAAGATTGGTTTGGGGCGACGGACAGGGGAACCGGGTTTACACCATTACCAATAATGGGAATGGAATGCTTACATTTACCATGACCGAGAAAATCGGAGGATTGATGTTTCCCATGTATGCTAAAATGATTCCTTCCTTCGACCAGTCTTTCGAACAATTTGCATCCGATTTGAAAAAGGAGGCGGAAAAAATAATGAGCACTAAATAATTGAATAACCTAAATACCTACACCATGAAAATAGTAAGGGTAACCTACACCTGCAAGCCCGAATATGTGGAGCAAAATAAGGCCAACATACGCAATGTGATGGCTGAATTGCGACAAATAAATAATCCCGGCATTAATTATAATTGTTGCCTTGGTGCCGATGGGAAATCATTTACACATACCGCTTTTTTCAGTTCGGAAGAAGCGGAAAAGGTGCTGCTTACACTTCCTGTTTTTATCTCCTTCCAGCAGCAGCTGAAAGCCAGTGGTCCCGAAACTCCGCCCAAACAGGAACTGCTTAGTTTAGTGGGTTCGTCGAAGGATATTTTTAATGCATAATATATTCAACATGAACATTTCAGATAAAACGATATTAGTTGCGGGTGCCACAGGGCGAATAGGCGGGGCGGTTATTAAAACCTTGCTTAAAAATAATGTACCTGTAAAAGCGCTTTCCAGAACACCTGATAGTATTGCCGCGCAGCGGTTGGAATCGCAGGGAATAACGGTTGTTAAAGGTGATATGGCAGATACGGCATCTTTGGTAAAAGCCATTGAAGGCTGTTATGGAGTCTTCAGCCTGCAAAATTATTTTGAATATGGAGGAGATAAAGAGGTTCAATTTGGAAAGAACATGGCCGATGCAGCAAAGAAAGCCAATATATCCCATTTTATTTTCAGTTCCATTGCTTCGGTAGACAAGGATACAAAAGTGCCTCATTTTGAAACAAAGTATACCATTGAGAAATACATCCGTGAAATTGGTTTGAATGCTACTATTTTACGGCCTGTTAAATTCATGGAGAATTATTATATCCTTCAGGTTTATAAAGGCATTTTAGGCGGTAAATTGTTTGATGCCATTAAGGGCGATAAGGCCCACCAACTAATTGCTCTTGATGATATCGGCGCATATGCATATGATGCATATTCCAATCCTAATAAATATATGGGGAAGACCATTGAAATTGCAGGCGAAGAAATGAAAAACGACCATGTTGCAGCGACTATTTCCGAAGTATTCGGACACCCGGTTAAATTCAAAAACCTTCCTATGTTTGGTGCCAAAATGTTTATGGATAAGGAGGTCTATATCATGTATAAATGGTTCAATGAAAAAGGATACTCGGTGGATATAGAAGGTAATAAGAAAAACTATCCGAACGTAAAGATCACCAGCTTCAGGCAATGGCTCATTAACGAGAACTGGCAACGCTGGAACAAAAAAGGAACTGTTTAATAAATATGTAACCCAATAATTGATTTGATATGAAGTTTGAAATTGGAACAAAGGAAAAACCGATGGTGTTGAAAACACCGCCACTGTCTTCAGAATTTACTATGCATGCGGATGTAAAAGATGGCAAAGAGATTTTGGTCTGTACCGTCGGTAAAACGGTTTTGCATTATGATTACCGTTGCCTTGCAGACCTTCATGCTATGCTGAAAAAGCATGGCGACTGGATGGAACTCGGCAGCGCCGATGAACAGAAACCTGCCAAAGAAGGAACCGTGGAAGCCTGGGGCCGTTCGGAAAAGAACCCTGTAGGTGGTTGGTACGGACTTAAAAAAGGCCTTCGCGGGCGCTTTGGGATGTATATTCCGCCATTAATGGAAAAGCTTGGCCTTGCCGAGGTTACCCATGATGCCAAAGGGAATAAAATGAAGGCGATTTAATTAGGACTAATAGAATTTTTCTGTATTAAATTACTTTTTGAGGAATAGTTTATATTCATGGCATTAATTTTCATTTTGCATGTGAAAGCAGATGCCTCTTGAAAATATATACTGAAATGCTGCCCAATATTATATTGCATTTGCCCGTTGCCGCTTCCACTTCCTTCCACGATATAATCTGAAACTATAATATTATAAGTTTGTGTTAGATTAAAAGTTGCGATGCCATTTCCAATACCAATTAATTTGTAAGTTGACTTTACAGTCATGTCAATAGGCCTTCCTCCGACTGCTACTTCTAAAGGTGTTGAATGGGTAAAAGTGTCACCAATATTTAGTTTTTTATCAGGTAAAGAATACTCCAAAAACATATCGTTCATTGCTTTTAAAAGAGACTTTTTAACCACACTGCTCATACCGGTTGAAGAAATAGAATCCATTACAGGCATTTCACCTAGATTTTCTTTGCCATACATAGTTGTTCCTTTAGCAACAATCGGGATGCTATCATTCCTTGTCCAGGAATTAAATTCCAAAGTTACTGGAAAGTAAATTCCATTTATGAGCTTACCTGTTTTAAGAGTTGATAAGATTTTAAATCTGTATCTTGAAACTGCCGGATTATTTATATCTATATCATTTAAATTTTGAACTAACTTCCCCGAATCTATATATTTTACAGTGGTTTCAAAGTACCCTTCAACATCTTGTTTGTAATTTGTTTCTGGGGTAGTATTCATCTTGAAGAGTAATCCATTTTTAGGTCCGCAGCCATAAATGAAAATTATTATCATAAAACAGGATACTCTCTTCATTTGAATTTGTTATGGCTTACAAATGTCGGATTTTAAATAATTATACCATGCACTCTTTTTTGCTAATTTCGCCCTCCCGAAAAAGAGTAAATAGGTTAGTGCAAACGGTCATAACTTATAACTCATAACTTATAACCATTACATGAAGCCCAGTTTCGATGAAATATATATGGACCTCGCCGATAAGTTGTCCAAACGCTCGCATTGCGTAAAGATGCATGTAGGCGCGGTTCTTGCAAAAGATACACGGATAATATCCTTAGGCTATAACGGCCCACCTGCCGGAACACACAACTGTGATACTGAATGGGCCGAACATGGCTGCCCCCGCGATAGTAAAGGAGGCTGTTCCCTCGCTATTCATGCCGAGCAGAATGCCATTTTATATGCTGCCAAAAACAAAGCAAGCATGGAAGGCGCCACTATGTATGTAACGCTTTCGCCTTGCCTGGCGTGTGCACGTATTATATATACAGCAGGCATCAAACATGTGTTCTATTTGCATTCCTATGGCGAATATAAAAAGATAGCCTCTGATGAAGGCGTCGACTTTTTGCAAAAATTCGGGGTTACTGTTCAACGGATGAAATTGCCTGAAAGCAATAGCTTAATATAAAGATAGAGAATGGCAGACTACACTACGCCCGGAGTTTACATTCAGGAAATTCCATCAAATCCGCCTTCTGTTGTATCAGTACCTACAGCAATTCCGGTTTTTATTGGATATACAGAGAAAGCAATACTTAAAAATACGGATGACCTTCTACTGGTGCCTCAGTCAATAGAATCAATGGTAGAATATGAACAATATTTTGGTGGCCCTCTGCTCGAAAATATAACTGTAACAATTAATACCAGCATAAATCCGCCTGTGGCAAATGCTTCTATAAATCCTCCCTCTCTCTATCAAATGAATTATGCCTTGCAATTATTTTTTGCCAATGGGGGGGGGCAATGTTATATTGTTTCAACAGGTAATTATTCCGGAGGGGCTATACAGTTGGATAATCTCCAGAGAGGCCTATCCAATATAGAAACGATAAATGGTATAACATTAATTGTATTTCCGGATGCATTAAATATGGCAAATGCTCCGGATTATTATAATTTGCAAAACAAGGCCCTGAACCAATGTGGTCAACTTCAAGATCGTTTTGTAATAATGGATGTTTTTAATGATCCGGCACAAAATCAATCTGGGAATTTAGCGGCACTAAGGAATGCATTGGTAGGCCCTAATTTAAAATATGGTGCGGCCTATTTTCCACAAATTCGGATGGAAATAAATTGCGTGACCGATGAATCAAAAATCCTTGTTGTTTTTTTACAAAACACGAGCCTAAATACCACACTGGATAAACTCAAGTCTTCCAACAATGATTTGTATTTATTGGCGCAAAATGCATGTGAAGCAGGGCAGTCTGTGTTAATGTCTTCATCACCGGCTGTTGCAGGAGCTTACGTAAAGATTGATAGTTCGCAGGGGGTATGGAAAGCTCCGGCAAATATTAATTTAAACCAGGTAGCAAGAATTGAAGTGGAGTTGACAGATGCGGAACAGCAAATATATAATGAAGACCCGGTTTCGGGAATTTCTGTAAATGTAATTCGTTCATTTCCGGGTAAGGGTAATGCCACAATTTGGGGCGCCAGTACACTCGCAGGTAACGATAATGACTGGCGTTATATACCTATAAAGCGTTTTTTTATGATGGTTGAGCAATCCTTAAAGAATGCAGCTAATCAATTTATTTTTGAACCGAACGATGAAAACACTTGGGTGCGAATACAGGGAATGATTGAAACGTATCTCACTAGCTTGTGGCGGCAAGGCTCCCTGTCTGGAGCAAAGCCCAAAGATGCCTTTTTTGTTAAGGTTGGTTTAGGCGTTAGCATGTCTGCGGTGGATGTAATGGAAGGGCGGATGATAATCATACTCGGCCTCGCCCAGGTAAGGCCCGCTGAATTCATCATCCTTGAATTTACGCAGTTAATGCAACAGAACTAATAAAAAAATCCTAAATTAGAATTTCACTTTTAATTTAAAATATTCAAAATGAACTCAACCCCGCAGCAACTGCAAACATCAAATAAACCCGTTATTATAGGGATCTCTCAAGGCGATATTAACGGCATCGGACTGGAAGTAATTATTAAAACGTTTTCCGACCCTGCCATGCTTGAGGTATGCACACCTGTGCTATACAGTTCTGCTAAAACAGTGGCTTTCCATAAGAAAACCTTGCAAGCGGAACATTTCAATTACAATACTATTACAAGCCCTGAAGGTATTACCCCTCGCAAGTTTAACCTTGCCAATATTTATTCCGAAGATGTAAATATTGAGTTTGGGCAGTTGACCCCGACTGGCGGGCAATATGCCATCCGTTCTTTTGTAGCTGCCTGTGATTCGCTGTCTAAAGGCCGTGTTGAGGCTATAGTTACCGCCCCAATTAACAAGAACAATACACATTCCGAAGCATTCCCTTATACCGGGCACACCTCTTATTTAGATGAGCGTTTCGGCAAAGGCAGTTCATTGATGATGCTTGTGAGCGAGAACATTAAAGTTGCCCTGTGCACCGAACATATACCTGTTGCTGCGGTGGCAGCCACTATTACGCAAGAACGCATTCTGCGGAAACTAAGACTATTGGCTAATTCCTTAAAACAGGATTTCAGTATTAACAAACCAAAGATTGCGGTGCTGGGGCTCAATCCTCATGCGGGCGATGCCGGTACAATAGGAGGGGAGGAAGGTTCTATAATTGTTCCTGCCGTAAAAGCTGCTATGCAAAGCGGAATGTTGGTATATGGCCCTTATCCGGCAGATGGGTTTTTTGGTAACCGCATGTATAAAAAGTTTGATGCCGTATTAGCAATGTACCACGACCAGGGTTTGGTCCCGTTTAAATATATGGCATTTGATTCCGGAGTTAATTATACTGCCGGATTACCCATTATCCGTACCTCGCCCGACCACGGCACCGCTTTTGATATTGCAGGTAAAAACATGGCAAACGAAGAATCCTTCCGCAATGCGGTTTACCTTGCCGTTGATTTGGTCCGCACCCGACGGGATTACAAACAGGCAACCGCCAACCCTTTGAAGGCTGCTTCGGTTAATATGAACCAGCGGGATGAGTAAAAAAATAACCCTTTTCTACAATCCCCGTTGCTCTACCTGCCGAAATGCCTTGGGAATGCTTAACGAGCGAGGCTGCGAGGTGAAGCTAATTGAATATTTAAAGGATGTTCCTACCGAAAAGGAATTGAAAGAAGTAGTGAAAAAGCTGGGGTTAAAGCCACAGGATTTGCTCCGCAAGAAAGAACCTTTGTTTAAAGAAAACTACAAAGACAAACAATTGACCGATGCCCAATGGCTCAAGGTAATGACCGAAAACCCTATCCTTATTGAACGCCCTGTTGCTATTTATGGCAACAAAGCTGTTATCGGGCGGCCCGCTGAAAGGGTAGTGGAACTGGTTAAGTAAGCACTTTACAACGCCCCTGATTCCAGTACGGAAGCAAAGGCAATTACAATTATTACACAATACAGAATACAGATTATCCCCAGGATAAGGGCTAATATCGCGCTGCCTAATCCGCTGTATTTGCCGGGTTCTTTGCTTATGTGCCGAACTGCTTTAATGGCAAAGTTTATGGCATCTATGGCAAACATAAGGCACAATAATCCCAATAAAATAAAGACGGTAAATGTGAGCATGAACAGGGCTGTACCACTTCCCAAACTCGGCCCTGCCAGCAACATTAAAACGGAAAGGCCCCCCATCAATACAGCAAGCCAACCCTTATGTGCGCTTTTGGCCGCATTCGGTTCCATGGGTAAAGTTGCGGAACTGGTATCTGTCGCTTTTTTCAGGGTATCGGTTGGGAATGCCGGTTCCCTGTATGCTTCATGGCTCCGAGTATTTTTTTCGGTTAGGGTAACATTCTTTTCCTGAATAACGGGCTTAACCGTATTAGATGTATTTTCAATATTAATAGGGCTTAGAGGGGTTGCTGCTGTTTTATTCAACCTTTCCACCGGTAATGATTTCTTTACCGCAGGAAAATGTGCCGCAGTATTTTTACCCTTCCATTGCACGGTATAACCCGGCAAATATTTCCTTTTCATCAGGGTGCATGAAGAGAAGATGACCAGGCCCAGCAATACTATTTTTATAGGGGTTTTCATTTAAATACCTGTCATTTAAGGATTTCAAAAATAATAATTTTCTGCCTTCCTTTATTATGTGATTAAACGGTTTGCTGCTGTTCGTTAAAACCTTTAGATTTGCGCTCTCTTAATTTATGACACAATTCTCATTACTCACTTCTCAATACTAAAACTATGCAATTCAGAACAGAAAAAGATACGATGGGGCCGGTGCAGATTCCGGCCGAAAAATACTGGGGCGCACAAACCGAACGTTCCCGCAACAACTTTAAAATTGGCGGCAACCTGATGCCCAAAGAAGTTATTTACGCTTTCGCGATATTGAAGAAAGCCGCTGCAAAAGCCAATTTCGAATTGGGTGTGTTGCCGAAAGACAAGTGTGATATTATCTCCAAAGTATGTGATGAAATTCTGACAGGTGCATTAGATAATGAATTTCCATTGGTAGTATGGCAGACCGGGTCTGGTACCCAATCGAATATGAATGTGAATGAAGTGGTGGCTAACCGCGCCCATGTGATGCTTGGCGGCAGTTTGATGGATGAAAAGAAATCCATCCATCCGAATGATGATGTGAACAAATCGCAATCGTCCAACGATACCTTCCCGACCGCTATGAGTATTGCGGCTTACAAGATGATTGTGGAGCATACCATCCCCAATATTGAACTGCTGAAAAATACGCTGGATGCAAAAGCCAAAGCCTTTAAAGATATTGTAAAGATTGGCCGCACCCACCTGATGGATGCCACACCACTAACACTCGGACAAGAGTTCAGCGGGTATGTATCGCAACTGGAACATGGCATCAAAGCATTGAAAAATACATTAACACACCTCTCGGAACTCGCCCTGGGCGGCTCTGCCGTAGGTACAGGTTTGAATACTCCTAAAGGATATTCCGTGTTGGTGGCTAAAAAGATTTCCGATATATCGGGACTTCCATTTGTAACTGCGCCCAATAAATTCGAATCGCTCGCCGCACACGATGCTATGGTAGAGACTTCCGGCGCATTAAAGCAGATAGCAGTTTCATTAATGAAAATTGCCAGCGATGTGCGCTTGCTTGCTTCCGGCCCCCGTTGCGGCATTGGCGAAATACTTATTCCGGAAAATGAACCGGGCTCATCCATTATGCCCGGCAAAGTGAACCCAACCCAATGCGAAGCTATGACGATGGTCTGTGCACAGGTGGTGGGCAACGATGCGGCCATTACCATCGGCGGCATGAACGGCCACTTTGAACTGAATGTATTTAAACCCGTCATCATATTTAACCTGCTCAACTCTGCCCGCCTGATTGGCGATGCCTGCAACTCCTTCAACGAGCATTGCGCTGTTGGCATAGAACCTAACATGCCAGCGATAGAAAAGAACCTTGAGAATTCACTCATGCTGGTTACTGCGCTAAACACGCATATTGGCTATGAGAATGCCGCCAAGATTGCCAAGAAAGCCCATCATGAAAACAAATCGCTGAGGCAAGCTGCTATTGAGTTGGGATTGCTTACCAATGAGCAGTTCGACCAGTGGGTGGTGCCTTCCAAGATGATTGGGTCTTTATGAGTGAAAAGTGAAAAACGAAAAGTGAAGAATTAAATTCACTTTTTTTCAGGTTTATATGTCGCTATATGTCGCACTTTTTCATGGTTTTGAATGCCTGAAAAGTAAGAATCCTGAGGCGATTATCCTCTTTGTCTGCACAAAACGCTTGTGTCGCATATGTCACATAAATAAGTGAAATTTAGCTATAATTAAAATTTGCAGCAAATAACTCATAAATATAATGCAAATGAGGTTATTGACTTTTTATGAACCCTCTTTTCAAGGTTGTATTTTGCAATAAATTCAAATAGAATGAGCAAGAATAGTGTTGAAGAAACAGCCCTTCAAAAAAAGAAAATGATCGATGCGCTCGAAGCTAATTTCGGCAGTGTTACCAAGGCAGCTATTGAAGTAAAAATCACACCGCGCACGCATTATCGCTGGCTTAAAGAAGACCGCGAGTATGCAGAACAAACAGAAGATATGCGTGACATTTCTTTCAGGAAAATTAAGGATACCTTATTTCAGAAAGCGCTCACCATGATTGACAAAGGCGATGCCTCGGTGCTGAATAAAATGCTGACCATCTATTTTAAAAACATACCGGAAGAAATGAAGATTGCTGCCCGTAATCACAATGTGCTTCCAAGGGTTGCCATTAAATGGGTAAGCACCCCGCAAGACCCCCGACGGGAAGGCTATGTGAAGCCGGAGTAGCCGAAGGCCGGCGGTCAATTATAAATATGTATTTTTAGCTTTACGAATTGAAACAGATTTCGTATATTTGTGTTTAGAATAATCGTAAATTAAATGATACAAGCCATTGCAATAAAACCCTTACCTGATTTCAAACTTGAAATTAAGTTTAGTGACGGGGTAGAAGGGATTGTCGATTTAAGCCGATTAAAAACAGGTGAAGCATTTAAATTTTGGCTGGAAAAAGGCAATTTTGAAAAGGCCTATATTGATGGTGAAGGCATTGCTTGGAATGAAAATCTGGATATTGACGCTTTACGCCTTTACCTTGAAATTACAGGGCAAACATTCGAACAATTCGCCAATAAGCAAAAGAATTATGCCTAATGGTTATTGAATCGGAATTAACGCTAAAAAAATACCGTAATTTTTGTTTCGCTTATATGTACGAACATCCACTCTACCGGATGCTTACTTTATATGCTGTTATTATGATATTTTTTCTCTTTTTCGATACTCCTGATAATAGTATTATTTTTTCTGTTCAACTGATTAGTATTATTATAATATTGGTTGT
Source organism: uncultured Bacteroidota bacterium (assembly GCA_903916255.1). Lineage (GTDB taxonomy): Bacteria > Bacteroidota > Bacteroidia > JABEUT01 > JABEUT01 > JABEUT01. The sequence continues at coordinate 2,644 of CAIWVW010000103.1, read as the reverse complement.
TTTACCCTTGAGGATTCTTAGAAATTCCGACAGGCGATATGAAGGAAGCAAACTTTTGAATGGGAAAAGAATATATGAATTTACAGATAATATAGTGTCTGTTAGGGGAGAATCTTTTAAATCAGAATATCACTGGGAAAATGTCACTAAAATGAAAGAGTTGAAAAATTGGATTGTGATTTTTTTTGGTAAACGTTCGGGGTTTGTAATTCCGAAAGAAGTATTTGGAGATAATTTTGAAGAATTTAAAAGATTAGTTAGGGGAAAGATTAGGGCGCAAAAACCTAAAGAATCTCAGAAGTAGCAGAGATGCTTCGTTCCTCAGCATGACAAAGGCATAGAGTTACCTGTGATAGACTAAAGAGATGCTTCGTTCCTCAGCATGACAAAGGCATGTTAATTCTTCAAAAAACTCCTTATTATCGGAAATTCCTTTTCCGGTTTTTTTTATAGTAACTACATTTTCCTCACCTCTTTCACAATTTCTTTCTTCACTTTTTCCCATGTTACTTTTTTGTCGAAAACAATGGGGTCGGGTGTACCCTCTGCATCTACAAAATAGGTTAAGCTACGCAGCACATGATAGGTGGTCTGGTGCGGATATTTTTCAAGATAGAGGGAAAAAAGGGTATCCAGGGAATAATGTTTTAACAGGAAATATAAATCAAAAAAATCTTTTTTGCTCCCCCTTCCTGTAATAGCATCTAATTTCATAGGGGCAATATCATCTATAGAGAGCATTCGTATGCCATCCTCTATAACTATAGGGCGGATAAAGGGATATTTGAATCGAATAAAATCTACCCTCGTTTTATTAAGTGAGCAGATAAGTGTTTGTGGCATTTGGAGCTGAGGCTGTAAATCATAATCGTTCAATAAATAAGGTACCAGTTTATCGGTCGAAAAGTCTTTGTTAGTAAACAAATCCAAATCAATAGATTCACGGTGTCCCAATTGTAAAGCCAAAGCAGTGCCCCCCACCAGCACAAATTGCTGCAGGTAATCCTTTTTCATAAGGTCTTTCAGTAGTTCCAGTTTATGTATTTCGACTGCTTGAACGTGTAGCATCTGAATTGTGTAATGGGCGTATTAAAGTAAGCGCTGCAAAAATTGAGGACACGGTCATCGAGATAGCGCAGCGATTTAGCCACATCCCTGATTTTCGGTTTGCCATAATATTTTTTCAGCAGTTGAAAATCCTCCATAGTGCCCCGCGATAATACCCTTTCCACAATGTAAGGCGCATGTTTCTCCGGGTCAATAGTGTTAATATCTACATCCCAGAACAATGTTTTGGATAAACTCAATACGAATTTTTTTCCTTTGGTCATAGGTCGGTATCTCATCGCAAAGTTAAGGAATTGCGATGAATGTAAATACAGCAAATACAAGAACAGGAGGTTGTCATGCTGAAATAAGTAATCACTTTTAACCTTAGTAGAAAACCTTTGCCACATGTATAGTTCAACCTTATTAATAAAGTTTGTAGTTTTTGGGTTAATTCCCTACTAAGGTCGAAATTCAATAACTATATAAGTTAACTTTAGTATTAACGCGGCTTTACGTCTCCCGCTAATTCTTCAAAAAGCTCCTTATTATCGGAAATTCCTTTTCCGGTTCTTCCACCATGGGGTTGTGGCCGGAATGTTCAAACATAACAAACTGGGCCTGCGGGCAATATTCTTTATACTTCACTGCCATACACGGAACAGATACACGGTCGTAACGCCCGGCGACAATAAGCACGGGCATTTTCAGATTTTTTAACTCTTTGGTAACATCAAATTTGGCAATATCGTTGCCAACCACAAAGTCCCCATCTGGGCCAACCAACTGGTAATAGAGTTTCAGGTTAAAGCGGTTAGGATAGCTTGGGTCCGTGCCGTGCAAAAAATTGGTTGGGTTGTAGGCATACAGGAATCCATAAGGCACCATGCCATATTCGGTGTAAAAAAGTTTATCATCGGATATTAATCCGCGCTTACGCATGTGCATAAGCGAATCCCAAACTTCGGGATAGTTTTCCTTGATTTCCCGGTTGGAGTTATCATCATTCTCCTGCCACATTTTTCCGCTGAAAAAACCATCTGCAATGATGAGGTGCTTTACGTGCTCGCCATATTTTATGGCATAAAGCTGCGCCACCACGCTGCCATAGCTATGCCCGAGAATATTTATTTTATCATATCCCAACGCTTTGCGAATGCCTTCGATGTCTTCCACATCGCGGTTGATGCTGTATTCTTTCACGTTTTTAGCCGTGTCGGATTTACCGCGCCCGAAGTTGTCTATAAAGACCAGTGTACATGAATCCTCCAGTTTGTCGAAACTGTGCAAGCCCACATGCGCACCACCCGGCCCACCCGAAATAAGGAATAACGGGTCGCCGCTGCCGGCGGTTTCTACCCATAGTTTGGCTCCGTTTACTTCTACATATTTTCCCGGAGGGTGAACAAATGCTTGAGCATTTAGAGTGAAAAATGAAAAATGAAAAGCGAAAAATAAAAAGGCAAGTAGTTTTTTCATAGTAAGTGTTGAATAGGTTTCAAAGGTAAGGGAATATCTTAAATTGGAGATTCCTCATTTCATTGGGAATGACAGGTGATATCGGTATTTTGGGAAAGAGAGGCGGGGGGGGGGGGGG
>CAIWVW010000102.1 GCA_903916255.1 uncultured Bacteroidota bacterium | reverse complement strand
TCCGTTATTATTATCTGCTGCTTGTGAATTTTGTTTACTTCCGTTATTGCAATTATTTCCTTGTGCATTAACTGATGAAGTACCGTTACTAACACCTGCATTTGAAACGCTTCCTCCGTTATTATTATTCGCTGCTTGTGAGTTTTGATTACTTCCGTTATTGCCATTATTTCCTTGTGCATTAACTGATGAAGTGCCATTCCCACCACCTACATTTGAAATGCTTACTCCGTTATTATTATTCGCTGTTTGCGAATTTTGGTTACTTCCATTATTGCCATTATTTCCTTGTGCATTAACTGATGAAGTACCATTCCCACCACCTACATTTGAAATGCTTACTCCGTTATTATTATTCGCTGTTTGCGAATTTTGGTTACTTCCGTTATTGCCATTATTTCCTTGTGCATTCACTGATGAAGTGCCATTGCCACCATTTACACTTGCCCTATTGCCACCATTATTATTATTTGCAACCTGTGAATTCTGATTGCCTCCGAAATTCGTATTGCCTGCCGCATTATTCAACCCATTCTGATTATCGCCACTTCCTGGAGCTCCTCCGCTAGCTGATATATTATCCGATTGTGAGTTGGTATGGGTATTCTTCTTATGATGATATTTCGGATTGTTTCGCGTTCCTGTTTTAGAAGTGTATTTATTATCATTATTTGCAATTTTGTTATCGGAATTGTCCTCCGTTCCTCTTCCTGCAGAGTCGGCGCCATAGTTATTAGCTTGGGCATAGTCGTTTATTTCCTGCTGTAATGCACCCTCTGAAGCAGGTGTGGCAATAGTGCCTTTACTTCCACTGTTCGCCGAGGCAATAAATGCGCTGTCGGCTTTACGTGCCCTGTTATTAAGCCATACATATTCCTTATGAAGCTGATTAAGCTCGGCATTATTTTCCGTTATTACTTCTTGCTTTTCTTTTTTGCTTTTCGCTAAATCATCGGCTTGTTGCAACAAGGCCGTCTTTTGGTCGGCATCCGTAGTTTGCCCCGCCTGTGCCACAAAATCCTGCGATTTTTGCTGTAATCCGCTTATATCCTGCGCAAGGTCATCATTGGCTTTTGCAACCTGAAATGAATCTTCCTTCACTTCTTCCGCCTGGCGCTTAATTAAATCACCGGGGCTTATCATGGCCGCAGAAATTCCTATGCCGCCATTTGTTGTGGCCGTGTTATTACCTTGGGTGCTATCTCCGGCTGAACCTATATGCACTCCCTTTTCAGCCTCTTGTTGCTTCAGGGCCGCTTCATTTTTATATTCTGCCGCAAGCTGGTATGCGGCTATTCCTTTTTGTTCAGCAACAACGGATTGTTGCATTTCCTTTTTTGCAGCCGCAATACTGTCAGGGTTCTGCGCTGCCGGGTTATTTTGATTCTGATTATCCAAAACCATTTCAGCGTTCATTTGCATCTGTAGTGCATCTTCCATCTTATCGCTTGCATAATCAATGGCTTTCGATGCTTTATCGTTCAGCCCTTCGGCTTCTTTTTCCAGTTGAGCTATTACGGCAGGGTCTAATCGGCCATCAGCTGAATTGCTACTTGCGGCTGCATTTCCCGATGCGTTATTTGCATTATTCGAAGATGCATTGCCACCATGCTGCGAATTATTTCCACTTGTATTAGCAGATGCAACCGGTGCGGAAGAATTGGCAGCAACCGCATTGCTCTTTGCCAGCAAGGCCTCGATGGAATTTGTGTCAACATTCACATTCATTTGGGCCTGCTCCTTAATGTAATTAAATGCGAGCTGGTAATCCGAATCCTTCGGCATATCGACAGAGTAACTGTTTATTTGCAAATTTCCCGACGGGTCGAATTTTATATCCTGCTTCATGGCGCTTACCGTTTGCGAAACAGGCAGCACAACAGATTGGCTCTGGACTTTATGATTAGAAGCCTCCACGGTATAATTATAACTTCCTCCGTTTGGAAGATTAAAAGAATATTTCCCGTCTTCTGATGAGGACATGTAAATGCCAACTATCGTATCTTTCTTAATATCCTTCACGGTTATTTTGCAGAGTGTTGGTGTTTTCCCGTCATCCATGTAAGCGGTGCCTGCTATTACCATAGAGGCCGGCGGGTGAAGATGGATAGCTATTTTATATACATCGATAGTACCTTGCGGGCTGGAACGGGTAGACGAGAAAAAGGCCGTTTCGCCGGAGGTATCGGGCACAAATAAAATATCATCGTCGGGCGAATTAACAGGAAAATCAAGGTTTACAGGCGCACCCCAACTGTTGGTCGATTCATTGTAAACCGACATAAAAATATCATACCCGCCCATGCTGTTATGTCCTTTCGAGCAGAAATAAAGCGTGTGTTTGGTTACATCATAAACGGGATAATCTTCATCGAACGCAGAATTAATTATATCGCCCAAATTTTCTGGCGTACCCCACGAACCATCAGGGTTGCGCTTAACCATGTATATATCTTTCCCGTTCTTTTCATTGTTTCCGTAGCTTGAAAAATAGGCCTGCTTTTTATTGGGCGTTAAATAAATAACGTTGTTTACATTTTTCTCCTTATCTAGTTTTGTTTTAAATCCGTCGGGTTCTGCAAGCAGCGTTCCGCCATTGGTATGCATATCATACGCTTCAAAATAGTCGGAAAGGTTCAGTTCTTTTTTCCTCAACACATCAAGCCCGTGCAACTCGGTTAATAATGCTTTCCCGTTGGCGCACATTTCTATCAAATGCCTCACGGGATATTTTTTCAAATCGGAAGAAGAAGCTGTCTGCTCATACTTTTTGTAATATCGGACTGCCTCATTAAATTTATAGTCTAAGTGAAAAGCCCTTCCCAAATAGTAAAAGGCAAGGTCATCCACATTCGTTTGTTTTACAGAATATTCCAGATATTCCACTGCTTTATTCTTATCGGCTTTGGTAAATAACATACAGGCGCCAAACCGGTAATTATAATTCGGGTCGCGCGGATAAAGGCTCAGTAATTGGGAATATAGCGGGTATGCTTCAATAAAATCGCCCTGGTCGAAATATTTTGCAGCGGCTTTTCTAAGGCGGTTTTCCGTTTCGTGCGCACTGGCGCTTTGTGCACTTTGGGCGCTTAATTTAACGGCAGGCTGAAGTATTGCAACAAAAAACAAAACCACCATTGCACAGGAAAAAAAATTCCCCGTTTTCGCATTCAACTCACGAACTAAATGGTACTTGTTTTTCATCAAATAAAATATTCCGCTGCCCGGTTAGCTTTTTTTAAATAATTGAATTTTAGATTCCTGATGCTTAACTAACCTGACAATATTCTTCCGGTGCATTATAATAACCAGCAGCGGCAAAAAAATGGAAAATGCCACAACCCACTTGTAGTGCAAATTTGATGTTACTGCCATCCAAACCGGAAAGCTTGCGGCAGCCAGCATAGATGCTAATGATACATAATGGAATATAATGAAAACAATTACAAAAACCAAAAGACAAAATAAGGCTACTATAGGCGAAAAAGCAAGTATTATGCCCATGCCTGTTGCCACTCCCTTTCCGCCTTTGAAACCTACATAAATTGGGAAAATATGCCCTAAAATAGCGGCACAAGCAAGTGCCACCTCAAGGTGCATTCGGGGGGCGCTGCCCACAGGGTAGCTGCTGAAACAAACAATACCTACAGCCAGCCAGCCTTTTAATATGTCAATAAGCAGAACAATGGCTCCGGCTTTTTTACCCAGTATGCGTAAGGAATTGGTAGCACCTGAATTGCCACTGCCATGTTCCCTTACGTCGGTATTATAGAATTTACGCCCAATCCATACGGAAGTAGGCACAGAACCAATCAGATAGGCAATTGCAGCAAGTATTATATCTTGTAAACCAATCAAAATGAAACCATTTTAATCTACAAAATTAACAAACAAAATGCTAATACCCTACTGAGAAATATCAGCCTAAATAGGTTTTCAGAATTTTACTCCGCGAATTATGGCGTAATCTTCTGATTGCCTTATCCTTAATTTGTCTTACCCGTTCCGGTGAAATTTCCAGTCGGCGGGCTATTTCTTCAATTAATAGCGGTGGTTGTACGCTGCTTAACCCAAAATAATACTTCAGCACATCGGCCTCGCGGGTAGGAATGGTAGATAATGTTCTGGTAATCTCCACCTTAAGCGATTCTTTTAATAACTCGCCTTCCGGGTTTATGGCATCATAATCCTGGGTAACATCATACATGTTGCCATCATCATCTCCTCCGCCCAGCGGTGCATCCATTGATACTGTCCGGGCATAGTTTTGCATAGATAAGCGAATATCCGATTCGGTAATTTTAGTCATTTCCGAAACTTCTTCAGGCGTGGGTTCCCGGCCATATTGCTGCTCTAAGCGTGAAGTAGCCTGCGAAATTTTGTGAATTGCATTAATTTTATTCACCGGCAAGCGCACCAATCTCGAGTTTTCGGCCAAGGCCTGATGAATGGTCTGGCGAATCCACCAAACGGCATACGATATAAATTTAAATCCTTTGGAGTGGTCGAATCGCTTAGCGGCTTTTAAAAGCCCCAGGTTACCCTCGTTAATCAGGTCTTGCAAACTTAATCCGCGGTTTTGATATTGCTTGGCAACCGAAACCACAAAACGAAGGTTCGCTTTGGTCAGTTTTTCCAGCGCATCGTTATCGCCTGCCTGAATTTTTTTTGCAAGCTCCACTTCTTCATCAGGCGTAATCATATCTACACGGCTTATGTCGTGCAGATATTTGTCCAAACCGGGGGTATCTCGGTTGGTTACTTTTTGTGATATTTTCAGCTGTCTCATTTGGGTGTGTTATTATCTGATAAGTTCAACGCTTATCTACGTAAAATAGTTACGTTAAGGATTGTTAAAAAATTGAATAGTTTTGAACATCTTATTAGACGTATGAATCACCCTTTTAGTTGGGTAATGTCCGTATTAATTTTTCAACTGCTTTAACAAGGATATTAGACGAATGAAACATAAAAAACCTTTGATTTTAGTTACCAATGATGATGGAATTACCTCGGCCGGCATACAAGCCCTTGTAGATGTGGCAAAAAACTTTGGCGATGTATGCGTTATTGCCCCCGATAAGCCCCAGTCGGGAATGGGGCATGCTATTACCGTTCATTCGGGCATTATGGTGAAAAAGGAGCATTTTCCGGGAACAAAGGCCGCTTTCAGCTGCACAGGTACCCCGGCCGATTGCGTTAAGCTGGGCAAATATCATTTGCTGAAAGAAAAACCCGACATCTGCCTGTCCGGGATTAATCATGGCGCGAATATGTCGTTGAACGTTATTTATTCCGGAACCATGTCTGCCGCGCTGGAAGGGGCGTTGGAAGGTATACCATCCATGGGTATTTCACTTTGCAACAACCATACGGGGCAAAGCCTTGATGCATCTAAAAAAGTGGCGGAAATTATGCTTCAGACATTTATTGATAACAAACCCGATAATAATTTATGCCTGAACGTTAATGTACCCGATATACCGTTCAGCGAAATAAAAGGGATTAAATTTTGCAGGCAGGGCAAGGGAAACTGGAAAGAATCTTACAATGAACTTAAAGACGAAACAGGCGAAGAATTTTTATGGCTCAACGGGAAATTCGAAAACTTTGAGAAGCGGAGTACCGATACCGACCTTTGGGCGCTTGATAATAACTATGTATCGGTAGTGCCCATACATGCCGATATGACACACTATGAAGAACTGGAAAAAGTGAAGAAATGGGAAGTGAAATGGTAAGTTTATTTAAAGTAATTATTATATACATTTAAATAATAAAAAGCCCGTACCTGCGAAGTTGCACTTCGTGGGTAAGTAACTTTTAAGTTGTACCCGTCCGAACGGTTCATCCGGGCGGGCTTGAATATTTGTAATACAAATCAAATATACAAATTATAAACCCACGAAGTGCAACTTCTCGGGTACAATGACAGTAACCTTTTAAGCTCTTTTTGCCAAATGTTTACTATGCCGCTCACTCGGTACCACTATTTAGTGTATGTGAGTTTTCATCAAAAATGTGCAATACATTTGCCGCATATTTGCCCGTCACTAAAAATGTCCAAAAATACAGTCACCGCCCGGACATGCCTCAAATCCTTACCCTGTATAGGCTACACTATGATTTCAGATTTTCCAAATACGTGAAAAACCCGGACATTTCGCCGGAAGGAATTTTGCAGAAAAAGCTATATATATGGTATACGCAAAAACAGGCTTCATACCATCTTCATTTAGCCGATATAGTTTTGCGTCATAATCAAAAACAAAAAACTGTCATGAAACTAACAAATGTAATTGCCACCGGAACCATGTTATTAGCTTTTGCCCTTAGCCCAGTAGTAAGTATTGCGCAAGACAAGCAAGCCGACAAGAAAGACCTTCACCAGGACCAGAAACAACTGGACAAAAACAAGGCTCAACGCAACGAAGCCATCAAGAAAGGCGAGCCTAAGAAAGCCGTGAAAGATGAAAAGAAAGTTCAGGCTGACAAGAAGGACATTCACCACGACCGCAAAGACTTGCACAAGGATAAAAAAGCGGTTAAGTAATTCTGCCCCGGCTCCCGTAAGGGCCGGTGTTAAAAACCCCTGATGACCGTAATCATCAGGGGTTTTCTTTTACCTGTTTAGAATGGGTATCCTATGCCGAAATTCAATACCCGTCTTTGCAATTCATCCGAAAAGCTGACAATCCGTTCACCCGCCGGTAAAGCAGGGTCTCTCAGCGGAAGGCCCACATCGAAACGGGCAACAAAATAAGTAAAGTCGAACCTGAGCCCTACCCCTGTTCCCACTGCTATTTCACTGTAAAATGGATTGGGCCCCGTAAACTGAATAGTAGCCAATGGAATTTGATTATTGGCCTGGCTTGGCAACAACCAGATATTTCCTGCATCAACAAAAAAACCGAGGCCTAAGTATTTAATAAGGCTAACCCTGTATTCTAAATTAGATTCCATTTTTACTTCACCTATCTGGCCCACAACGTCAGATGAGGCGCTTCCGCCCGGCCCAAGAGTTTGAACCTGCCATGCCCGAATATCATTGGAGCCCCCGGCCCAAAAACTTTTTATAAATGGCATTTCGGTAGAATTGGCATAAGGCAGCCCAAAACCGGCAAGCCCTCTGAAAACAATTTTTTGCTTTTTTCCCCGAATCCAATAATGCCTGTATTCTGCATCCGCCTTACCATATTGAGAATAGGGAGCCAGTCCGGGTACATAATAGCTGCCGCTTCCATCCACCGGCAATGGCAGTACGGTGCGTTGCAACGCATAAAAATCCAACCCAGAAACTTCCAGATTGAGCTTAAAAAGAAAAAAGTGATTTTGTCTTACAGATGTTAAATTCTGATTGTTTACGGAATAAGAAAATCTTGTATCTGTAATAAATTGGTTGGTAAAACTATTCCGGAAAAACAAATTATAATTATCCAGTTCTTCCTGGAAAAATGGGGTAAGGTTTGCATTTACAAGGTTTAATTCAAGCCAGGCAATAGTTATATGCTGATATTTGGAAGGGTCGTGGTTAAAAGCATACGAAAACCCCAATACGTGTGTTTGATAATAATTGAGCCTTAGCTGATAATTAAAACTAAGTTTAAAAGTGGTTTGAGGGTTTTCCCTGCGTTTGTTATTACGGCGCATGAAAGGAAAAAACGGAAGGGTAGAAGGGAACAACCGACGCGGCACCGTAAAATCAAGTTCCGGGCCTAAATCGACCGTGTTCAGCGGAATGTATTTATTTACATTCTGATTTCCTGCTAACACTTGCTGTGCGATTAAACCTCCGTTCAGTTTAAAAGTTAATTGTTCCGCACCTTTAAACTGGTTATGGTTCTGGTAAGAGATGTCACCTTGTATTCCGCCGTCTCCACCGGTATTGGTTACTTCAAATTCGGCTCCGTAAGAAAGTTTTACAACCGGCATTAATTGTATGGTGCAGTCTACATAATTACTGTCTTGTACAGGTGTGTACTTTAATGATATATATCTGAATTCATTAAGTTGTGATAAACCGGTATAGGTATCTTCTCTGTTTACAATCCGGTAAACATCGCCTGGAGTAACAAATATTTTTTGCCGGAATTTATTTGGCTTCATAAATAATTGCCCATGCGGATAAACAATAGTGAGTCCGTCATATACCACTGTGTCGGTAGCATGGTAAAAGGCTGCCTTGGTAGGGTCGAAACTCATTTGCACCGTTACATGGCGTATTCTATACCAAGGATGGCTGGTTTCAATAATGGAATCTTTATTATTTATGTCGCGCTTGGCGTACCTTTTAATATTTATTAAAATATTTACCTGATGGGTTGTTTTGTTTGTGTCCAGCACATAGCTTACATATTGCTTAGAAAAATAGTAGAACCCGGCATTATTAAGCTGTTTTGTAAGCCTGTCGCTTTCGGCATCCAGCACATCTTTATCATATATCTCTTTTCTCCGTATCATGCAATCCACCGTATCAGAATTTATTTCCGCCGCCAGGCTCAAATCTTCAAAATAATATTCGATTTGGTTTACCCTGTATGGCTTACCCGGTTTTATTATATACGATACATCTGCCTTCCTGCCCTGATAATGAATAGAATCTTTCACCTGCGCATCATAAAAACCTTTATTCATCAGGAATGTCTTTATCTGTTCGGTCGATTTTTGCGCTAACGAAGTATCCAGGATTACGGGAGCTTCACCCTGGCTCATTATCCATTCTCTGCCGGTTTTCCTGTCTATTTTTCTTTTTAATTTGGTATCGCTCCAGCCCTTTTTTTGAGCTTCTATTTTATACGCTGAATCCTTTTGGTCCTTTTTCAGGGCTGTTTTAGCCGAATCGGGTAAATCGTAGATATACAAATACAAGGGGATAACAAATAATATCCGGGTATTGGGTTTCTGCTTTACATATGGCAGCACTTCTGACGGCGCTATGCTCCGGGGAATTTGAAATTGTTCAATCCCTTCCTTTCCAATATTGGTTATGGTATTTAGTCCGTTATTTTTTTGAGTGGAGCCAAACCGATAAATTACTTTGTTGTTGTTCAAAAGGTATTCATCCTTATGCACCTTTTTAACCGTATTGCAGGAAATAAACGAAACAAGCATAAGCATCCCCGATACAATCGGGATATGCTTGCGGGAAATAAGGGAATACCGCACACTTCTGCTCTTCATTACTGCAAAACTAAATGTCTTTTGCTTCCAATCGGTTAATAGGATGCTAAAATAGGCTATTAAGTTAGTACCGACAGCGTGAAGTTACTATGAAGGCTTTTATGTAAAGATTACAGTATAACAAATACTTACGGCTATTTTACAACCAGCATCCGCATTGTTTTTACATTGCCGCCAGAAACAAGACTACAAAAATAAACCCCGGAAGGCTGTTTGCTGATATCTACCGGAAGTAAATTATTGCCCTGCTGAACCTCATTGTAATTCGATTCCTGTACCATTTGGCCCCGTTCATTAAATATCCGCAGTTCCACATTGCCCTGTTGCGGTAAATAATAACTTATGGAAGCTTTTCCGGAGGAAGGATTAGGATATAGTTCCACATTCATATCCAAGCTTTGCGGATTCAGGTTATGAACAGTTGTAATGTTGCTCAAGCTGGTAATGTTTGCGGTATATACACCGCGTGTATGTGTTGCAACAGCAACTAATCCGTCAGACGGACGGACATCCACCATATCGCATACAGAGTTGCCAATGCTGTTTGCAGCTTGCTGAACCCAAACCGTAGAACTGCCATTAAGGCTATCAGTAGCATATAAACCTGTGCTGGCTGCTATCCAATAAATGGTGCCGCCCGAGGTAAGGTGCTGTATGGCTGCCCAACGCAAGGAAGGCTGTGAGGTACCGGTTGTCATGTTTAAATTGCCGCCTATTCTTACCCAAGTGCTTCCACCGTTGGTACTGGAAAAAAGATTATGTATTCCGTAATTCGAAAATACTACAATTACATTGTCGGCATTGGCAGGGTCAACAGCAATACAGGTTACAAAAGGGTATGCGCCCGAGCTGGTACCTACAGGAAACCCGTTAGGAGCCACGGTGCCTGTAATATCGGTAGGTACAGGTGTGCCCGAATTGGCATTATCTACCCTGTAAACTTCCCGGTTGCTGGTTCCAATATAAACGCGGTTTGCAGGAACAGTTGAAACCGCCAGCGCTGTAATATCCGCCCCTGCTATTGCAATACTGTCGGACCATTGCACCCAGTTTGTGCTGATGGAATCCCACATATTGGTAAGCGGAATGGCTGAAAGGTCATTATTTCTCCACAAATATTTACCTGCTCCCAAATACATTATATAGTTATTATTCGGGTCAATTACATTGGGGCTAAGCCATTCATAATTGCTTCCGCCAACAGGGTCAATCCGGTTGAATGCAGCTACGGCCCCGGTTATGGTATCCATTTGGGTTTTAAAGAGGTGTCCGGCTGTGTTTTCATAATAGAAATACTTGCCGCTGTCGGCAATATTACAAAATGAGCCATCTCCGAAAATAGGCTTGGTCCATGGGTTAGTAAGAGCCAGTGAATTATCAAATAAACAGTCATTATCCTGTGCACCGGCTACTATTATAGGGCTGCCTGAAGTTTCATGATTAGAGGTAACGGTATAAAACATGGTTGTAATATATCCGTTATTAAAGTTCGTCCACGGAACAACAGCTGCAGTATCTTCCAGTGTTTTAAATAATCCGCCGTCTCCCCCTACATACATTGTATATGGATTTGATTGTGAAAAGAAGAACACATGCTCATCGGAATGCTGTCCCGGATACACTGTTATATTAGGTATTGAAGCTCCCACGGCATATCCGCCAATATGGTCGGTATGAGTGTCATCAAAAAAACCGCTGGTAGAGCGGAAAATATCGGTTCCTCCGATAAATAACGTAGAAGTATCGGTAGGTAAAAAAGCAACTACCATATCATACGAACCCTGGCAATTATATTTATCGAATGTTCCTCCGGCATGAGGCAGGTTAGCAGAAAGGTCGGTCCATGCACCACCTGAACTGTCGCCATCGCCTGAAAGGTATTTATATTTCCATAAACTGTTCCATTCTACCTGATGCAGGAAATTCGTATCCGGAATTCCATAGCCGGGCGTATTCGCTAAAAAATAAAGCTGGTTATGGTCGGTAGGCGCATAGTTCATTACAATACGGTCATAGTCGGCAGGAAAATTCGGCGGAGTAATATTGGTAAATGTTATGCCGTCCGTCGACCTCCAGATTCCTCTTTGCGAACCGTCACTGCTCTGGCTGGCATATACAACACCTTCGGGAGTAACAATTACGTTGGTAAAATAAGAATATGGCGAGCCTCCAAGAACTGTTTTCCAGGTTCTGCCGCTGTCTGTCGAACGGTTTACTTCTCCTATAGTCGATACGTAAACTACACTTGAATCTGTCCGCGAAGGGTCCGTTGCAACGCTCCAAATTGCTTGCCAGTAGCTTCCGAAGAGGAAACTGTTATCGTTTGTACTTGGCAGTACAGCCCAGGTTTGTCCGTCATCGGTAGAACGGTATAATCCGTTTCCAAGATAAAACGCTCCTGTAGCGCTGGCAGATGTTCCATAGCATTCGCCAGAACCATAATACCAAATGTTGGTATGCCCGCTGCGGGTATCCTGTGCAAGGCACGAAACGCTTTGTTCCTGTGCAAGCGGGGTTCTTAATGTCCATGTTTTTCCGCTATCCGTACTTCTCCACATTCCGCCCGCGGTAGAGCCTGCAAGCAGTATTGCTTCATTATTCACATCAGCAGCAAATGCCCTCGTTCTGCCGCCCACGTTCCATGGGCCGCGCATTTGCCAGGTGGCTGACGAAGCCATTTCCTTGCGCTTTTCGTCTTGCAAATCGTTGGGCAATCCGGCTGCAAAACCTAATTCCAGGTTGCGGATATTATCCGGTATTCTGCCTGTGGCAGGGTCGGCAAGCCGCTGGAATTCCCATTTCACATAGCCGTCAATATCTTCCGAGCCTTCGTGCAATGAAGATACTTTAGCAGGATTCTGCTTTTTGAAATAATGCAAAGAAAATGCCAAGCCGATAACGCTTAAGAAAACGCAAAAATTGAGCAGTATTTTTTTCATGGTAATGGTATGTTTCGGTAATAAAAAACAAATGTAAGATTAAATGGCGTAAAATAAAAATTTGCAGTATCCTTCCGTATCCGCTGGCTGGTGTATTTAAAAAACTTTTACCGAACAGCTCCATGAGAGTTTTTAAACTCCAGAGCGGCATTATACTTCCGCTTATAATAGTGGGCTCTTGCAGAATCGCCCCTGCTGCTGTAATATTTCCCTAAAAATCCGCAGATATAATAGTTCCGGTCATAAAAGTCCATCGATTTTTCATAATTGACAACTGCATTTGCCGTATCTTTATTCATCAGATAGGCATTACCCATGGTAACATATACCACATCACTCTGGATGCCATTGTCAATAGAATTTTTGTCGAAATCTATAACCTTTTGATAATTGCCTTCCGAAAAATATAAGCGCGACAAGTAGATATAGGCCACATAATAGGACGGTTTCAGCCTGATGGTATGCAAATAGCTTTTCTCCGATTCGTTTTCGTAAGCTCTCTTGCGCACTTCACATTCATGTAATCTTTCATACAATAATTCTCTTGTATCGCCGCTTGGTGCAATTTTTCTTCCTCCCATTTCCATGGAATCACGGCGTAATGATGCAACAGTATCTTTTATTTTATTGGCAATAGCCTCATAACAGGCACCCATGTTAAACAAGGCTTCCGAATATTCAGAATCTATAGCCAATGCTCTTTTAAAATAGGTGATGGCATTGCGCAAATTACCGTAAAGGGTATATTGAATCATCCCCAGATTATTTAATGAAGTACCGTATCCGGGATAAATATCCACTGAATTTTTATATCCTTTTTCACCGGCGAGGAAAAGGGAATCGATAGATGCCTTCCTGTCAGGATTCGATACTTTCAATTTTTGTGCCTGGTCAATATAGGTAGCCGCCAGCAATGATTGTAATTTGGCTGATTTCGGGGCCACCTGCGAATCGTGCAGATAAATAGACTGATGTGTTTTCCAATCCGGGTTACGGGCTATTACACGCGCCGTAAATAAGAAACATACAATCCCCGCAAATGCGTATAAATAGGTGGCCGGTTGCCCAAATGGTTTTTTGTCGAGCGGTATTTTAAAAGCATAAAATACCAAATAGGTTATTAATACAACAAAAGCAATAGAAGGAATAAACATAAACCTTTCGGCTACTATGCCGGCACCCACCTGAAACATATCGGTATAAGGGAAAAATGTTCCGAAAAAAAGCAGGAGGAAGAAAAGCAGTATATTTTTGCTTTTGATGTTTTTAACCACCAGATATACCCATACTCCTGCCAGCAAAATACCAGCCAGCACTGCAAAATCGGTCCATTTTGGAAATGCATCGAAAGCATTGTACCCATAATAGCAAACCAAATCTTTCGGGAAAATCATTTTACTGATGTAAAACCATAAAGTGGAAAAAGCCAGGGCTATTTTATGGTACCAGTGAACACCTACCAACGGGTTTTCTATATACACAAATGTACGATGGTAGGAAGAAGGCGGAAGCACATGCTTATGCATAAACTTGGTTCCAATGATTAAAGATGCTGTCATAAGCACAAAGGACATTATAGAAGCCCGTAATCCTTTCGAACTGAAGAAAAAAAGCACTAAGGCAGTTATAGGAACAAAAATAAGCTCATCAGGTTTGCATAATGTACCCATACCTAATGCCACACACCCCGCCAAACCCCACGAAATCCTTTTTTTCCAATCTTCTGACTCAAACCATTTAAGCATGGCATAGCAACTGAATAAACCAAATAGCAGCACCAATAATTCATCGCGGTTTTTAAGGCTCACTACCACTTCGCTATGAATAGGATGTGTTATAAATAATGCCATTGCCGTAAATAAGAAATAGTCGCTTACCTTTTCATACAATAGTTTCCGCAAAAAGAAAAACAAGAATATGCAGATAAATGCATAGATGAGAATATTAATAAAGTGCCCCCAATGCGGGTTATCTTTAAACACAGCGTACTCCATAGCAAAGGTTACCTTCACCAATGGCCGATATCCATAACCACCCTTCTGGTCCCAGGCGTAATGCTTTTTGAACAGTTCGGGTATACCGCTGAATCCTTTGGCAACAGTTGAATCATTGTGCAATACAAACTCATCATCCAAAGCAAATTCATTGGGAATAGAGTTGCCATACAAAACAAAGCAAAGCCCTATTACCGATAAAATAAAAATGATGTTGAAATTCCGGCCCGCGAAATGAAACGGGCCTTTGGGCAACTGTATTTTAGCCCGAGGAGATTCCTTGGAAACGGCAACAGGCTTTTTTACTATTGGCTTTTTTGGTGTAGGCATTTACTGATAGGGAGATTCCAAAGTTAAAGGTTTTTTTAAGATTGATGTTTTCTGCGGTAAAATAGCCCGGTAAGAAGTCCGTCGGGTTTTTTCTTACCTTTGTCTGAAAGTACCCGGTATGTTTTCATGGCAATTATTTCGTGAAACTTTTTCTTTCGCTTTCAGAGCATTGTTTCAAAACAAGCTCAGGAGTACATTGTCGTTGCTGGGAATTACTATTGGTATTTTTTCCATTATTACCGTTTTCACCTTTATCGATTCCCTGCAGATAAGCCTGCAAAAGGATGTAAACAACCTTGGCAGTAATGTGGTTTATGTTGAAAAATGGCCATGGACCTTCAGCAAAGATTATCCCTGGTGGAAATATTGGATTCGCCCTCAGCCAACTGTGAACGAAATGAATGAAATTCAGAAAAAGTGTAAAGATGCAGATGCCGTAGCCTATACTTTTGGTAAAAATACAACTGTTGAATATCAGAATAGCTCTGTGGATATGGTAAGCGTAAATGGAATTACAGACGATTACGACCATGTGGTAAATTGGGTGAAAATAGGCGAAGGGCGCTACTTTACGCCTACCGAATTTACCGGTGGTACCAATGTGGCCATTATTGGCGCTGATGTGGCATCGGGCCTATTTACGGGAACAGAAGCGCTTGGAAAATATATTAAAGTAAAGGGCCGGAAGGTACTGGTGGTGGCTGTAATGAAAAAACAGGGCGAAAGTAAAATTTCCGATATCAATATGGATGTTTCTGTTTTGATGCCCTATAATTACATGAAGACCATCTTCGATACGCGCAATATGTGGGCCCCGCGCGTAATTTTGGTGAAAGCAAGAGATGGTATCAGCAATGCGCAACTGATGAGTGAAATAGAAGGCGTTTTGCGCCCGATACGACAATTAAAACCAACACAGGAAGATAATTTCGCATTGAATGAATCGAGTATGGTAAGTAAAAACTTTGGTTCCTTGTTCGATATTATTGCCATCATCGGTTGGGTAGTTGGCGGATTTTCAATTTTGGTAGGCGGAATAGGAATTGCCAACATCATGTTTGTATCGGTAAAAGAACGGACATCCTTAATTGGAATTCAAAAATCGTTGGGCGCTAAAAACTATTTTATTCTGGCGCAATTTATTGTAGAAGCTATTGTACTTTGCCTTATTGGCGGAATTATAGGGCTGTTGCTTATATATATCTTAACCTTAGTTATAGGAGACTCCTTCGGCATGGAATTTATACTTACCTTCTCGAATATAATGCTGGGCCTTTCCCTGTCTGCATTTATCGGATTAATCTCCGGGTTTATTCCGGCTTACACTGCTTCACAACTCGACCCGGTAGAGGCTATCCGTTCCACATATTGAGTATATAGCATGGTAGGAATAAAAACAAAACGCCCCCGCATTGTTAGTATTATAAGCATCATCGGCTGGATAATGGTGGTGATGAGTTTTATATATGCCTTCTCTCCTACAGTAAAAAAAATAGGAGAGTTTTACCCGGCTCTTTACAGTTTTGTCGTATGCCTGCAGTTCATTTCTTTTGTTGGCATTTGGTACATGAAGAAGTGGGGAGTCCATTTATTTGTAATTTCTTTCTTCGCTAAAAATATTTTGTTGGTATTCATGAACAGCTTTACACCTGTGGATATTACTTTCCTGATTTCAGCCATATTCATAATTATCCTGCTGTTCTTCTATCGCCGGATGGACATAAACCTTTAACTATTGGAAAACACTACCGAAAAATCTGAATTTAAGCAATCGCTTTCGCTCTTCGATTCCACTATGATAGTATCGGGCTCTATGATAGGGTCCGGTGTTTTTATAGTGAGCGCGCTTATGTCGCGACAATTAGGTTCTTCGGGATATTTAATTCTTGCATGGATAATAAGCGCGGTAATTACGCTTATTGCAGCCCTTTGCTACGGTGAGTTAGCAGGAATGATGCCCAAAGCAGGCGGACAATATGTTTACCTGAAAGAAGCCTATAATCCATTGATGGGTTTTTTATATGGCTGGACCAGTTTTATGGTTATCCAAACAGGAACCATTGCTGCATTGGGTGTGGCCTTCGCAAAATTCACTTCCGTTTTCTTTCCGGCTTTAAGTACAACCAACATACTTATTGATGCCGGATTTATAAAGATTTCCGCGGCCCAGCTTTTAGCTATTGCAATTATTATTATTATCACCTTTATTAATACAAGGGGGATAGAACTGGGGAAACTTGTGCAGGGTATTTTTACTTCCACCAAACTGCTTGCCCTCGGAGCATTGATAGTTGCGGGAATTATCATTTCGATGAATGGACATTTCATCAGTGATAATTTCCACAATATGTGGAATGCAGTACCTTCCGTAAACCTTGATGGAACACCTGCAAGTGGCGCCCCTATTACCGGAATTGCCATTCTTGCAGCTATGGGAGTAGCCATGGTTGGCTCTTTATTCTCCAGCGATGCATGGAACAATATCACTTTCATTTCATCGGAAGTAAAAAACCCCGGACGCAATATTCCACTCTCGCTTTTATTTGGGACATTGATTGTGGGGGTGTTATATATCCTTGCCAATCTTACCTATTTAGCCATCCTTCCGCTGCATGGCAGCAAAGAAGGAATTGATGTAATTCACCAGGGGATTGCTTTTGCAAAAGACGACCGGGTAGGCACGGCCGCAGTATCCGTAATGCTGGGCAACGGTGCCGCATTTATTATGGCAGCACTTATTATGGTATCCACTTTCGGGTGCAATAATGGCATCATCCTTTCAGGTGCAAGGTTGTATTATGCTATGGCAAAAGACAAGTTGTTTTTTAAACAAGCATTAAAATTAAACAGTAAAGGAGTGCCCGCCAAGTCTTTGCTGTTTCAATGCATTTGGGCGTGTATATTATGCCTTAGCGGCTCATATAGCAGCCTGCTTGATTATATTATTATCGCCTCCCTCCTATTCTACATTTTCACCATTTACGGGATTTTTATCCTCCGCAAAAAACAACCCGATGTTATAAGGCCCTACAAAGTTTTTGCCTATCCTTTTTTACCCATTCTGTATATTGTTATTGCCACCGCTATTTCCGTTGATTTGCTTATCAACTCCTCTGGCACCACACTACCCGGCATTGCTATTGTAGCAATTGGCATTCCGGTTTATTTTATCTTACGAAAAACGCTTGCAGTGAAAAGTTCATAACATGAAATCTGTTCCTGCATCTGAATTTTTTTCGCTCTCAAAAACATATCCTGTTATTGATGTCCGTACCCCGGCGGAATTTGAGCATGGCCATATCCCGGGAGCCATTAATATTCCTCTTTTTACCAATGAAGACAGGGTAGTTGTTGGAACTATCTATAAACAGCAAGGCAAACAACCTGCTATGCTGAAAGGAATGGAACTGGCAGGGCCGCGCTTTGCGGAATACATTACTAAAGCGCAAGAAGTTGCAATTAATGGTACATTGCTGGTGCATTGCTGGCGCGGTGGTATGCGCAGCGCAGGCATGGCATGGCTTTTTGAATGGTACGGATTTAAGGTTTACACCTTGCAGAAAGGGTACAAAGCGTTCCGCACTATGGTGCTGGAAACATTTGGAAAACCCTTTACACTGAATATACTTGGCGGCCGCACCGGTTCAGGCAAAACACTTATCCTGCATGAGTTGGAAAAATTGAATGAGAACATACTCGACCTTGAAAAAATAGCCTGCCACAAAGGTTCTGCTTTCGGAACCTTAGGTGAGAATATTGCACCTACGCAGGAAATGTTTGAAAATGAATGCGCCGTAAAATTGTTAAACATGTCCAATGATAAACCTATTTGGGTGGAGGATGAAAGCCAAAACATCGGCAAGCGGATTATCCCCAATTCCCTTTGGGCGCAAATGCGGGCGGCACAGGTTTACTATGTGGATTTACCGCTTGAAAAAAGAGTGGAATATCTGGTCGGTGAATATGGCAAATTCAGTAGGGAAGAACTGATTGCTTCCATTGAAAAAATACGGAAGCGTTTGGGTTTTCAAAATGCAAAAGCTACTATCGAAGCCATACATGCCGGCGATTTAAAAACAGCTTGTGAAATGAGTCTTGTTTATTACGATAAAAGCTACACACATGGTGTTGCAAAGCGGGTTCCCACAACAATTCATAAGATACCTTGTATGGAACTTGCACCTGAAGACATTGCAAAAACTATACTAAATCTTGCTTAGAATATTTATCTTTACTTCGTGAGAAATCTTCTGGTTGCCTTAATAATTTTCTTTTCAATAAATAACTGCCGAAGCCAAAAAGTGGATTCTAGTGAGACTATAAAGAGAATCTTAATTGGGAAATGGGTTGATATTAAACATTCTAATCATTCCCTTAATTTTACACACGACTCCTTAGTTAAGATTACAGGGAAAGATACTATAGGTAGATATTATCATATAAGAGTGGGTAATTGGAATGATGATTACCGATTTTATTTAGTTGAAGAATATGGCATGCCTACAACCAAAACAGAGCAAGGGTTGCTGGTAGGTGGAATTATGTTTGATACTGAAGTTGGGGTTAAAATTGACAGAAGTTATCTTTATTATGGAAATAAGACAATTTTCAAAAGAATACATTAATTCTAATTGCTACAAATAAAAAGTGAGGGACATGCCCTCACTCTTTTAAATTATTTCCTGATTTACTATTCTACTACAAGTCTTCCGGTGGAAACAGTTTCACCCTTTTCAGTAATCAACTTATAGATGTAGATACCTTTAGCTTGTGTGCTTAAATTAATAGTATTGTTGGCAGTATTAATGATAGCAGTATTTACTTCCTGACCCAAAACATTATAAACCCTTACCTGGTAATTTCCGTTGTTACTGTTCAGGCTAAAATTAAATATTCCATGACTTGGATTAGGATACACATTGATTCCGGCAGAAGCAGAAATCTTTTGAACTGCCAATGCTCCCGGAGGAGGTTCGATTCCATAAACTACACCAATATTTTCTGAAAAATCATAAGGGGCAGGGTTTAACGAAGTAACTGTAAAATAGCCATTATCATAGCCGCTCCATCCCCAGTTCATATGCATTTCATTGGTTGCGCTGTAACCGTCGCAAACCCATGAGTGCCCACCGTTAGTTGGGTCTGTACCCTCGAAATTTACAGGTCTTTTATTGTTAAATTCATTCTCCAGCAATGAAATCCAGCTAGCTTGTTGATTTGAATTATATGAGGCAAAATTGATAGTTGTGGCATCGTATCCAAAATAGGTAGGATATGAATATTGGGCCGACGGGTCTCCGCCATCTACAAAAGCACCGCTTCCTGTTGGAGTATAATCCATATCAACACTAACACCGCAATCGTACATCAATTTGGCTATTTGCGCATTAGGCCCGCCTAATGGGTTATCCTGCATTTCCGACCAAACATAATGCGAAGTATCGAAATAAGCGCATAATGTTCCATAGTTTTCTGAAAAATAGGGGGTATTATCATTGTAACAGTGCGAACCTATTCCAACACTTGGATAACTCCAGTATTTCATTATCTGAGCCATAGCCGTTGCAACGCAACCCGTTACAGAACCACCCGGGCACATGGCATTATAATAAGGAGACTGGTCCCATGAGGTATGGCATAATGGCAATACGCTATCTCTGGAAGAAGATGCACTGTGAATTGAACGACTATTGTTATTAGCATAAGAGGTCCACTCGTTAATGACATCTGCGCTGGCAGTAATATTTTGTGTCCTTAGTGCAATTACTTCATTTTTGCGATTCTGCAACCAAAAATATACATTGTTATTGGTAGTTGGAACCACAAAAGCTCCTTCATCGGAATATCCGATAATAGGGTGTGCGGCATCATCCGCTGTTACAATAACAAAACCTTTATTATTGTTCACGTTAAAAACGTAAAACACCGGCAATGCATTTGCATCTCTTTCGGTATATGCCAGCGATGCGTTGGAAGAAACGGCAGAATATTTTGCGGAATAGAAGTTTTGCGCCACTTTTTGCGCTACACTAACAGTTACCGGATTAGCTTTAACAAAACCGGCGCTAAGCAAAACAGAAAGGGCCAGAACTTTAATTTTTTTCATGATTCGAATTTGATTATTTTATTGAAGAATAAGTTTTCCGTTGGAAACCGGTGAGCCATTTGCATTCAGCAAACGGTATAAGTATGCTCCGGCTGATTGGTTGCCCAGGTTAATTTGGTATTTACCTGTATTCACTTCTGAAGAATATACTTCCTGTCCGAGCGTGTTGTATACTTTCAATTGAGCGTTATTCAGGTTGGAAGGAATTTCAAATGTAAATTCACCCTGACTTGGGTTTGGATATACAGTAATGTCAATAGTGTTCGACACTTCAGGAACTGCAGCTGCTACAGGAGGTTGTATCCTGATAACTGCTCCAATGTCTTCCGAAAAATCATCTCCGTCGGCAATTAATGCAGTAACGGCATAATCTCCGTCATCATACCCGCTCCAACCCCAATTCATGTGGAAGGTATTGGTTGTAGTGTATCCGTCGCAAACCCATGAGTGACCTCCCTGAGTTGGGTCAGTACCCATATATTGAACAGGGCGGCCTGCATTCAGTTCGGTTTTCAAAAGTGCTTCCCAGCCCGCTACCGTATAGCTGGTATAATTTACTCCGGTATCATTTGGCTTGTATCCAAAATAGGTTTTATATGAATATTCAGCTGAAGGGTTCCCACCTGTTACCAATGCTCCACTTCCGGTAGGGCTATAGTCCATGTCCACACTAACACCACAATCATACATCAATTTAGCTACTTCCTTGTTGGCACCGGTTACGCTTAAAGGCATTGCGCTCCATACGTAATGTGAAGTATCGAAATAGGCGCATAGCATTCCATAGTTTTCCTGATATCCTTCTGATTTTAAATCATCATAACACCACGAACCCCATCCTTCAGTTGGGTAGGCCCAATATTTCATAATTTGAGCCATTGCCGTTGCCACGCATCCGGTTACGGAACCACCGGGGCACATTTGATTATAGTATGGGCTCTGGTCCCAGGTGGTAGAACATAGTGGGCTTACAGACGACATATCCTGATGGGCCGACTTTTCAGGTGTATTATTAATATACGCATTCCATTTATCGGTAATTTCACGGGTAGCCGTTATATTTTTTGCGCGTATAGATATAATTTCATTTTTACGCTCATTCATCCAAAAATCAACATTGTTTCCGGCTGTGGGAATTACATAAGGGCCTTCATTGGAATAGCCTATTACAGGTATTGTTGCATCTTCGGCCGACACAATAACAAACCCTTTGTTATTATTCACATTGAAGACATAGTACACAGATTGCCCGTCAGAGGCACGTTCGGTGTAAACCAACGTTTGACCGGAAGCATTTGTGTTAAATGTCCTATTGTAGAAATTCACAGCCACCTTTTGTGCTGTATTTACTGCAACAGGGTTTGCATTCGCAGCAAGGCTTCCAACTAATAATGCTGCAACCAGGTACTTAATTTTTTTCATATTCTTCGCTCAGAGTTTGTATTATAGGGTTAATGCTATTTTGCAAATGTAGGAATTAGCTTCAAAAATCCAAAAAATCCTTATCACTTTTTTAAGAATTTGCGAATAATGTTCATTTTAAGGCCTATTCTTTTAGGAAAATACGTAAAAAGTCATGTTTTGGATTACCGGGCTTAATGTTTTTACATATCGGCCAGAAAGTGCAGGAAAAACCCGCTTTGCCCAAGCCGGTTAAAGGAGTATTCAAACCTCAATACAATATCGTAATAAGCTACAAAATCTATCCCCACCCCATTACCCCATAAAGGGGTATTGGCCAAATAATTATTCTGTACAAAGGTATCGGCAGAACCGACATATCCTAAATCGGAAAAGGCCGTAAGGTAGAATGCATAATAGGCCTTATCAAACTGGGGAATCCCTTTAATAGGTAATTGCTGCACGGGAACATTCAGTATCCGGAATTTTATTTCGTTTTTCACCAAACCGTAATTATTTCCATCCACTACATAGTATTCATAGCCTCTTACAAAATCGTTACTATATCCTAACCCTCTTTGCAAATAATAGGGTTGCGAACCACTTGCCGAAACTTTGCCTTCCCCCTCAATTGCATAATATAGTTTATTGGTTAGTTTCCAGTATTTGTGTATCGATGATTGTGCATAGGTAATATTAAATGCCCGTTCTTTAGGAATAGCAACCCCAAGGCCATAATCATTCAGGCTGAAATCGAAGTAATATCCTTCCAACGGATAAGCTGACCTGTCGCGCAGGTCGCGCTTGAAATAATATTTGGCACCGAAAAAGGCTGTATTTGTAAGGTTATACGGAAGATAATCAGATGTAAGTTTTAAAAGAGTATCGTTAATATAACATGCCGCAAAATTCAATTCAAGGTAATGGGTATTATAAAGCCCTTGCCTGTATGTAAGGTCGATTGCAGATGTATATTGTTGCTGAAGAACATTTTCAGGTGTACTTAAAAAAGTTAAAATATCCCCTACTGATGTATATGCCACTTCCTTATTCTGCGAAGAAGTGAAATTAAACTGTAAGCCTAAATCCTGATTTTTAGTGATGTATGGAATAATGTAAGAAACGCCCCATTGCTGTGTATAACCCAATTGCAGTTTTACTTTTAAAATTTCCTTCCGTCCCCGCGAATTATTATCGGAAATTAAAAAACCATAATCCGTTTTATTCAGGCTTCTATGGTCCTGAACCCACCAGGTATTAAAGTTCCGTTCTTCCAGCTGCAATATTGGAACGGGCCATATATACCAACGTTCCACCACCGTAATAGTCAGGTTGATTCCGCCGGTAATAACAGAAGTTGTATCGAAATTTACAAAATTGAAAAGGGCTGTATTATGCAGGTTATTCTTTGAGCGGAGACAAGTTTCTTCCCATTGTGAAGTCGGAACAGAATCTCCCTTTTTAAAAGTAAGTTCCCGTAAAATTATAGAAGTCTTGGTTCTGTTATTACCTTCAACTTTTATGGAATTAATTATTATTTTTTTAGTCGAAACAGAATCTTTTTTCTGGCTGAAAGCAGGCATACCGAATACCGCCACGAAGAATAAAACCAACTGTACGCGGCCGCCAAACCCCATAAAATTCTCAGATATTTAAATAATGAATCAGCGAATCGTAGCGGTCCTTCAAATCCTTTTTGGCATTGCCCTGCGTATATGATTCCCGAATGCGGTAACCATAGCGTTCCAGTGTTTGCAATACAGCAGAAGCATCCTGCAAATTGATTTTAATAGTAACGTCCAACTCGGTAGAATCGCGATGCGGGGTAAGAAAAAGGCTCAGTATACGCGCTCCGTTGCTTTCGGCTATCTGCGCTATTTGCGAAAGGGAATAATCCTTTTCGTGCAACTCAAGCACTATTAAACTTCCCGGGTCTTTGGCATCGGTCATTTCAGAAAAATACGCCAGTAGTTTCTGCTGCGTAATAACACCCATGAACCTTTCACGTTCATCTAAAACTGGTATCAGGGTTATTTTAAGTAAATCGTATAATTTCAAGGCTTCATAGGCATGTTGATGTTCGAACACAAAAGGTTTGCCCAGTGTTTTCCGCACTTTGCTTAAATGTTCGGTAGGGGCCACAAGGTCAATAATTTCCATGTCGGAAATAATACCTACATAACTGGTTTTATCGATGACTGGCAGATGCGACACCTTAAATTCATCCATCCATTTAAGGGCTTTTTCACCATCATCGTTTACGGTAAGGGGCGGGATATCTATACTGATAAGGTCTCTGGCAAGCATTTAAAATATAGTTAGAAAGGTTCAAAGCTAATCTTTTTTAAATATAATCCATTTTTAGAAAAACGCCCTTACGGAAGCATTGCCTGTATTTACAATAGGAGAGCCCGGTTCATCGCGCCCTGTATAGGAAAGATTCAGCTGTATGTTTCCGGAAAGATTACACTGGTAAGAAATGCCCCAGGTATAGTTATTACCGACATTCAATCCCTGCAATATTTCCAGCCCCAGCGGACTGGATGCATCCCCGTCGAATCCTATCTTTATATAATTAAAACTGGCGGTTAAACTGCCCTTGGTAAGTACATTGTACTTCAATTCCAACCCCGTATTTTCCTGAATGGAATTTCCGCCGCCTTCCGTTGGCGCATTGTTTTTATCGGAATATGTAAAAGAAAGCGAAAGCCTGAAAGCTGTGTTGGGCTGATAATTCAGTTTGGGTTGAAGCTGGTAATATTTAATGTAAAAATTATTGGCTGAAAAAAATTCCGAATAACTTATATCGTATCCTGTTTTGCCTTCTCCTTCCACAATCCATTTATTGGTAACACTGAAACGGGCGTGCAAATCCTCATAGGTGGCTATTCTTGATTGGGCACCGTCTTCTTCCAGCACAGTTTTGCTGCGGGTATCGCTATACGTATAGTCCATTCCGAAATGCGGATTCAATTGATTAAAATAAACAGTATTTCTCAGTGAAGTGTTTAGTCCTATTACATTCGTATCACTTGTATTCTGTATAAACGGATTATAGGCATTCACCAAATTTGTGCTCGTTGTTTTTCTATCTGCATGAAGGGCCAATTGCTCCGAAAACAACGAAATAAGTTTCCGTATTCCCTTTTTAGATGACCATATTGCGCTGGGCCGCAAATTGAATGTTTCGGTAAATGCACTGGTATTGGTTTTTTCATAATTCGTGGTGGGAATATACACCCTTATATAATCTGCCTCATCGGGAAAAGGAGCCACATAAAATTCATTTAATTGTTTTACACCATCATGGTTAAAATCAGTCCATGCATATACCCCTGTACCCTGCGCCACCTGCACATAGGTATATTGTTCTTTGGGCTGCAACCCTGAACCGGCCTGATAAAAGGTGCCTGTATAAATTAAACCTTTGAAAATAGTGGCATCATATTCGGCCTGGCCGACCAATGCATTAACAGGTGTTTGTCCCGCTGTTATTGCAGAATCTGCCAGCACCTGCATAATGTGATACGTTACATTAGCTTTAAAGCGGCTCTTCGGATTTTTTGTGAACGCAGCATCCAGCGAAATATTCTTGGTGAAAAGAGATTTCACCATTTCATTATGTGCAATATCTGCGCCATAATCGGTACGTTCAGAATAGTTGATTCCATAGGTTCTTTTAGCAGTGTCGGGAGTCTTTACAAATACGTTCCATTGGTAAAATTGGTAATTGTTAGCCTGTTCAAAAATACCGGAGTTCGTGCCGACAATACTATCCGTCAATCGGGAATGAAAAATATCTTTTTCGGTTGACTCCCCGACTCCACCAATGAGGAAAAATAATTTGTGAGATATTACCGCGTCTTCTTTATAATAGTTGCTGGTGTTATCGGTCGTTTTTGTTTGCAGCAACGAACCATTTGCAATAGTTAAAAAGCCGGCTTCATTCAATTTTAATGTGGCGTTATGCCTGGTCGCATTATAATCGCCGCCTTCCAAAAATGTCTGGAAATCGTATCCTATCTGGTCCTTACGGTTACCCAATAAAAAGTTTCCATCTAAAATATTCTGGCCTGCAAAAATGGTGTCACTGGTGCGGTTCCAGTTCCTGTCAAAGTCAACAGAACGGTAGCGTTCGATAGGTGAAAAATATTGCGAAACGCCTTCATAACTTAAATTGCTTTGCAACCGCCACACATTCCCTTTATTTTCTTTGGTACTATCCAATAAAAATAAAACATTGTGGAATAAAACCTTTCCGGCATATCCGACATCCTGCGATTTGCCAAATGTGGAAAAGGTATTTACATCGTTATTGGTGATTGCTCCTTCCACCATTATACTTGTATTTTTTGAAAAATGATAATCGCCACCGGCTGTCATCATTTGCTTTTTCTTCGGCGTTACTAATAAAATTTCAGGATTATAATTTCCCTGCCTGATTCCGTTAATGGGGGCTTTCCATTGAAAAACCCTGCCATTGGCAGCAGACTGAATCTGTATATAATCGCCCTGTCCTTGTGTAACCTGCGAAAAACTCAAAAGAAAATGATGCTTGGAAGAGTTCGGAATCGTAATAATGGAATCGGGAGAATATACAAATACGGAATCATTCAATGTGCCCACAATGGTATCCACTTTCCGGTAAAAAACCTGTGTACTATTGAAAGCTGTATCTAAAATGCCGGGCACAAAAGCATTGCTGATATTATTCCCCAGCGATGCCAAAAACTGCTCCTGTTGCGGAGAAAGCGATTGCGCCAATTGCTGGCTCTTTGCATCTTGTTCAGAATATAAATTAAAGCGCAAGCCCAGTTTATCCTGATGATATTCTAACGCCGCGTGAATAAGTGAACGCTCATAACTCAGGTCAGTATATTGGAAATCCACCACTATCACCGATGTAGCCGTAATCAAGTGTTTGGGTGTGAAGGTAACTTGCGCCGCGTTATAATCAATGGTATAATCGCTGTTTTGTCCGCGCTGCATTAATTGCCCGTCGAGAAATACTTTTTCCGAACCGGAAAGCACCACAATAAATGTTTCATTGTCGGACCCGGAAAGCCTGTATGGACCCATGTTTCCGTCAATTGGAACTATATTATTTTCTGCAAACTTTCCTTTTGAAATAGCGCCTGCCACTGTAATTTTCATTATTCCGGCCTGGTTGGAATCCCTGTTTGGTTTGGTTACGAAACGGGTAGTAAACAAACCGCCTTCCGCCTTTTTATAAAACTTCATAAAATAGCCATTAGGGCTTCCCAGTTCAAAATCTCCGGCTACTAAACTATTATGCTGGTCGTATAATTTTACAAACACCTTATCGAAGTCCTGCAACTGTGTGGTATTGCCTTCCGGCTGAATAGGCAAGTTATTATCTGTGGCAGCAACCAGCACATTTACATTATTGGTAA
Organism: uncultured Bacteroidota bacterium; assembly: GCA_903916255.1. GTDB lineage: Bacteria > Bacteroidota > Bacteroidia > JABEUT01 > JABEUT01 > JABEUT01. The sequence goes on along the minus strand of CAIWVW010000102.1, from coordinate 20,906 downwards.
GCTTACCTGCCAACTGCAGATTTAAACTCGAATTTACATTCAGGTTTTGGTTATTGCCGAATGATATTCCCCGGGAAATACTGCCGCTTTTGCTCAGCGTACCTAAATCAAAGGGGTCGTTGCTGTTATTATTCGGTGTAACCTGATATGCGTATGCCGTTTGGTTATTATATAAAATAGGATGCACTACAGAATTATCTTTATGTTGCAATGTTTTTGAAAACAAATAAGGGAATACCTTGTAAGTGCAGGTTAATGTATCTACTTTAAAACCCAGACTATTCAACTTTTTACGGTTTAATATCACCTTTCCGTCTTCGGGCAAAACTTTGTAGAGTGTTGAATCCAGTTCCAAATAACCGATGGAAAGATTTACGGTTCCGGGAATTAAGCTTAACGTATCAATCATTAATGTATCGGCTTTCGGGGGAATAAAAATAGCTCTTCTCCGCTGGTTAGTCAACGTTTGCGCCTCGCCCGTTTGGGCAATAAACAGGCATACTGAGAAGAATAAAAACAGGAATCTGTTCAACGGTGAAAAGTACTAATATCGTGAATTAACGCAAAAACTATACATTTGTTGGGTCAGTATTATGAAAAGAATCGTTACATATAATTTGAATGGCATACGCTCGGCTTTGTCGAAAGGCTGGTTAGATTGGGTAAAGATAGTGAACCCCGACATTATATGCGTTCAGGAAATCAAAGCCCAAAAGGAGCAATTGGACCTGCAACTATTTACAGATGCAGGCTATCACAGCTATTTCTATTCGGCCGAAAAGAAAGGATATAGCGGTGTGGCTATTTTCAGCAAACAAGAACCCGATAATGTAGTTTATGGCTGGGACTATGATGATAAGGAAGGCCGTGTAATCCGTGCCGACTTTGGCGATGTTTCCGTTTTCAGCGTATATGTGCCATCGAGCACCTCGGGCGAGGAACGGCTGGCTTTTAAAATGGATTGGATGGCACGATTTCAGAAATATATTGATGAACTAAAAAAAACACGCCCTAATCTTATTATTTGCGGCGACTATAATATTTGTCATAAGCCTATTGATATTCACAACCCGATAAGCAATGCTAATTCCCCCGGTTTCTTACCACAGGAAAGGGCATGGATTGATGGTTTTATGAATTCCGGATTTATAGATTCACTTCGCCACTTTAATAAAGAACCACACCAATACACCTGGTGGAGTTTCCGTGCAGGTGCAAGAGCTAAAAACCTGGGTTGGAGGATAGACTATAATTTGGTAAGCGCCCCCATGGAAAAAAAGATGACACGAGCTTACATACTCCCCGATGCCAAACATTCGGACCATTGCCCTATGGTTACGGAATTTGAGTTTTAGGAGGCAAGTTGCCACAGATTTTTATATCTTTAAAATTTCTGAGAACCACAAATAGTTTTATGAAATATCCATTTCTAGTTTGTTTCCTTTACTTTAACCTTACAAAAGACCAAGAAATTAATTTATGTCTTGTTGGGGTTGGTACATTAACAGTTGGAGTAGCATTATACACTGCAATAATATTGTTAAGGACACTTAAACAAATTAAAATACAAACAGATGAGGCACAATTTCAGAGCAGAGCTACACTTGCAATGAATCAATATAATATTTATTATAAAGAACTAGAAATCATAACATCTACATTTGAAAATATGAATTTCAAGAAAAATATGGAAAGGCGTGATCTCGATTTAAAAACAACATTTCCCTTGAATTTTAGACAGTCTTTAGATTATGCAAATGGTAGAAACGAAAAACTGTGTGGGTTATTTACTCTTTTTATGATACCTGACAGACATGAAAGAACAAAGCATCAAGAAACATACTTTCAACATGATGTTCTACTTCCATTAATTAGAGGTTACGAACATCTATTACTTTTTCTGAATGCCATAAAAAACGATAGGCTATTAACTGATGAGTATAAAAGCATGTTTTATGAAAAGATAGAATACGAATTGTTACAATCCTATCTTAGAATTTGTAATTACAGATTTATGTATAAAGATAATGATTATGATTTATCCTGCTTTCCTGAACAGTGGTTAGATGAATTCTATAAAGTCAATAACTTCTATATAAACAATAATGCTTTTCGCTACAAGGACTTAGCATTTTATCAAAGAACAATGTAATCCTCCTAGCTCCTATTCCCCCCCTCACCCTACAAACTTTCAAAAAATTATTTCTTTCTACGAATAGACGAAATCTTTAAAATTCTGTGGGAATGATGAACTGTAAGAACGTCTATCAATCCCGGAGTAACTATCTGATATATTATTCTGTAAGAACCCACAATTAATTCCCTTATATTAACCTTTCCTGTTTCGGGTACAATCCTTCCGGCATTAGGGAATTGTTCTAAAATCTTACAAGTTTCAAAGAAAATATTTACCTGCAATCGGGCATATTTTACCGAATCTTTAGAAATGAATTCAGCAATGTTATTAATATCCTCAATAGACTGCTCAGTCCATTTTACTTCAACCATTTTTTTAACTTTGCTTTGGCCGCAATGGTCGACTTTGTTTTCCCCTGTTGAGATTGCTCAAGTCCTATCTCTATTTTTTGCAACAAAACAATCCTGTCGATTACATCTTCTACTGAAAAAGTTTCAGGAAGGTCCCTCATGGTTTGCAACAACTTCTTTTTCGTCAACATGTCATTATTTTTTACAAATTTAGATAATTTTAGGGTAACAGAATACTACTCCTTCCTCCCCTTCACCCCGCAATCTTTCACATATTTCAGCACCTCTTTTTCCCATGTTTCGGGGTGAAAATAATAATAGGAAGTGTTAACACTTTCCTCAGATGGCGGGGCATCTTGCAATATTTTACTGCGGCTTGGGAATCCCTTTTTTATAAGAACTGGGGCCAGTGCTTGTATAATGGAGAGGTCTCCATCGGAGCGCGCCTGCCATAAAAATATAGGCCTCTTGGCCTTTTCCACCGCGGGGACTAAACTATCGCCCCACATTTTGCCCCAGCCTTTTACAGGAGACATGGCAAAAAAACATTTTATGCCAAGCCGGGAATTCCCGTCTTTTTCGGCAGTTAATAACACCTGCGTCCCGCCGTAACCGTAACCAGCCATCACAATATTATTTGTATCTGTATAAGGTTGCTGTTTTATCCATTGCAAGGCTGCTACAACGTCTTCATTTGCTTTTTTGTGTAGGGCATAAATCTGCCGGAAAGCCAATTGAGCCATTTCTCTTCTCCTGCTAATTTGTTTTTCCGCATTGCAGATATATATACCTGGATTATCGCCTTGTCCGCTGCGGATAGGTTTAAAAAAAATAAAGCCTTTCTTAACCCAAAATGCGGCAAGTGCATTACTTGAATCAGGTTCTTTTTCGCCGTCATGGTTCCAGATAAAAACAGGGAAATGCCCTTTGCCCTCAGGTTTATAGAGATAGCCTTTCAGCTTAACGGTATCTGAATTATAATAGATAATTTCCGGTACCAATACTTTTTTAGGCGCCTCTGCTTTTCCACTTTGAGCATTAACATGGGTAAAAAAAAGAAACAAACCTATTATTAAAGCAAAAGTGCATTTCATTTTTAAAGCCTTTTCAATGCTTCAGTAATGTCCACTTTATCCATCACTATTTTTTCCACTTCATCCATATTGATACGTTCCTGTTTCATAGTATCGCGGTCGCGAATAGTCACGGTATTATCTTCTAACGTTTGGTGGTCAATAGTTATTGCATAAGGTGTACCAATAGCATCCTGCCTGCGGTAGCGTTTGCCGATGGAATCTTTTTCATCATATTGGCAATAGGTGCGCAATTTCAACTTGTTAAAAAGCTCCATGCCTTTTTCAGGTAAGCCATCTTTTTTCATTAATGGGAGAACCGCCACCTTCACCGGCGCCAGGAAATGCGGTATGCGCATTACATCGCGGGTGGTGCCGTCTTCCAGCGTTTCGGTAGTTAACGATTGCGATAATATGGCTAATACAGTTCTATCAAGCCCTACAGAAGTTTCCACTACATAAGGTACGTAGCTGCTGTTTAATTCGGGGTCGAAATATTGCAATTTTTTACCTGAGAATTTTTCGTGGCTCTTCAAATCAAAATCGGTGCGGGAATGGATACCTTCCAATTCTTTAAACCCGAATGGGAATTCAAATTCAATATCGCAAGCTGCATTGGCATAATGGGCCAATTTAGTGTGGTCTTTATAGCGGTACTTACTTTGCGGAAAGCCCAAGCTGTGGTGCCATTCCAATCTCTTTTTCTTCCAATTTTCATACCACTGCAATTCAGTTCCGGGTTGAACGAAAAATTGCATTTCCATTTGTTCGAACTCACGCATACGGAAAATAAACTGGCGTGCTACAATCTCATTCCGGAATGCCTTTCCGGTTTGTGCGATTCCAAACGGAATTTTCATCCGTGTTGTTTTTTGCACATTTAAAAAGTTCACAAAAATACCCTGCGCTGTTTCCGGGCGCAGGTATAATTGGTTAGAACTTTCTTCCATGGCCCCCATGCTGGTAGAGAACATCAAATTAAACTGGCGCACATCGGTCCAGTTTTTGGTGCCTGATATGGGGCAAACAATTTCGCAGTCCACTATAATTTGGCGCAAATCAACCAAATCGTTTTCTTCCATCGCCTTTTTAAAGCGGGTATGAACGGTGTTAATTGTATTTTGTATTTCTGTTATCCGTGGATTTGTGGCAAGGTAAAGTGTTTCATCAAACTTTTCCCCGAAACGTTTTTTAGCTTTCTCTACCTCTTTTTCAATCTTATCGGCCTGTTTAGCCATATAGTCCTCAATAAGCACATCGGCCCTGTAACGTTTCTTGGAATCTTTATTATCAACGAGCGGGTCGTTAAAAGCATCTACGTGTCCTGAGGCCTTCCAAATAGTAGGGTGCATAAATATAGCGGAATCAATACCTACAATGTTTTCATGCAACTGCACCATCGATTTCCACCAATAGGTGCGGATATTATTTTTCAGTTCGACCCCGTAGGTGCCGTAATCATAAACGGCGCTAAGCCCATCATATATTTCGCTCGATGGGAAGATAAACCCATATTCTTTGCTATGGGAAATTACATTTTTAAAGTGTTCTTCATTATTCATGGCACAAACTTAATTGCAATTTTTCAGGTAGTAACCTATTTCTTGTTGTTTTTTGCCCCAACCCCCTAAAGGGGCTTTGAATAGTGCTATTTAAAGCCCCTTTAGGGGGTTGGGGCTGACAGACGCAAACTTAACTCCAATTTTTCATTGGTTTATCGCTAATTCAGTGAAATTTATTATATTTGCGTCTTAAAATCCAAACAATCATGAAAAAAATTCTACTTTCTTTAAGCGCTATTGCTTTTCTGGCCTTGCCTTCGGTTAAGGCCCAATATATTAATCCTGACTTTGAAACTTGGAGCCATACAGCAGGCCCTCCGGCCTATGATGACCCAAATACCACACCATTAACAAGTGATGGATGGCAGGAGTTGAATTTCACCTCTTCAACCCTTCTTGGTTCAAGTCCAATTTCTGTTTATAAAGAATCTATGGATTCCACAATTATGCCATTCCATGGCAGTTATTGCGCAAAAATCGAAACGATTGCCTTATCTGCAACTACCGATGGACTTGTTGGTAATCACTTACCAAATGATACACTCGGTGTTTTATTTACCGGTACCGTTAATGAAATTACTCAAAAAATAGCACTTAAGGTGCCTTTTACTTTGCCAGTAACTAATTATAACTTTTATTATCAGTATTATCCTATTGGAGCTGATACCGCTTTCTGTACAGTTGTTTATACAAGACATGATTCAGTTATTGCAGAAGGTGCATTCGAACAAAAAACAGCTACAACTTCATGGACAATGGCCACTGTTAACGTGACAATTTTAAAAGCCGGTTTACCGGATTCTATGGGCATTATGTTTAGCTCCAGTAGTTTCCACAAACCTCATCAAGGTAGCGAATTGTATGTAGATGATGCAACTAACACCGGCATTCCTTCCATTTTCGGAAATAATGACGCTGTTCAGGTTTATCCTAACCCTGCCAAGAATGAGATTAATATCTCCATTTCAGGAAATATTCAAGGCAGCCATGTTGAAGTATATGATATTACAGGAAAAGCTGTTGGAACCTACTCCATGCACAATAACCTGTTGACTATTAATACCCAATCATTCAACAATGGCCTCTATCTATACAGGTTGCTGGATGATTCAGGAAATCAATTAAAAACCGGAAAATTCAGCGTGGTTAAGTAAACTGCTTAATTACGTTTAAAAAAAATCCCGTTCTGTTCATCCAGAACGGGATTTTTTTATTTTTGTATCTCAATTATAACGCTTAAACCCTTGAAAAGATGAAAAAAGTTTTACTCTCTGCTTTTGCTATGGTAGTTTTAGGATTACCTAAACTATCGGCACAAATTATAAACCCAAATTTTGAAACCTGGACTCCTGATTATCTTGCCGGTGCTCCTGTTATGGACCCTAACACAGGCATGGGCCATTCCGGCTGGTGGGATTTTAATTTTTTCAATTACAGCCTGCTAGGAAACAGCCCTGTAACTGTTTTTCAGGATAGTGTGAACCCCACCCCCATATCGGGCAAGTTTTGCGCCAAAATTATTTCCGAACCAATGTATAAACAAGATTGGGATACACTAAAGCAATTCGGGTTTAATATCCCGGATACAAATGGTATTATTTTCACGGCATTTTACAGCGCACGGTCGAGAATTACTGTGAAAAACGGCATCCCTTGCACTACTAAAATATCATCCTTATCGTTTTGGTATCGTTATGTTCCAAATGGTTCAGATACATGCTCCTGCTCAATAGGAATGTATCATTTCGATACAGCTACCAAACAACGCGAACTGATTGGAGGAGGTTTTTGGAATAACTACACTGCAAAAACTAACTGGACTTCTGCAACCGTACCTATTATATACGATTCTGCCAACCTTAAACCGGATACAATTGTAATAATGTATAGCGCCTGCTCATTATATTCCCACCCAAAAGCAGGTGATACTATGAATATTGATTCCGTAACAACCGGCCTGCCCTTAGGAATCGAAAATCTTTCCCAGCAGAACTCGCACGTAAATGTTTATCCTAACCCGGCAAATACCCAGATTAATTTGGCTGTAACCAGCCAACTATCAGTTGGTAAGGTAGAGGTATATGACCTAACGGGCAAATTAATGGGCAGTTATGCTATGCATAATAACCTACTGACTATTAATACACAACAATATAATACCGGTATCTATTTTTATAAAATATATGACCATAGTGGGGAACAAATGAATGTGGGTAAATTCAGTGTGATAAAATAAACACGGCCTATTTTAATTGAAAAGCCCGTTTTGAGCAATCAGGACGGGCTTTTCCGCCTTTAAGAACAGCCCCTTGTTTATAAGTCCTTAGAAACTTATGCAGGGAATAATAGAATACCCTTCAGAAAGATGATAAATTTTGCCGCTGTATTGAAATAATATTTATCTTTGCAACCCTTTTTCAAAAAACCCGCCTAAAAAGTCGGGCAAGCAGGAAAGAAGGAAAGTATAAAATAAACTAAATTATTGTGAATACACCGAGTTATAAAACCATCTCTGCCAACAGCCAAACTGTAAAGAAAGAATGGTACATCGTAGATGCCGAAAACCAAGTAGTTGGACGCCTTGCTTCCGAAGTGGCCAAAATCCTTCGCGGCAAGCATAAAGCCTCTTATACCCCGCATGTCGACTGTGGCGACCAGGTTGTCATTATCAACGCGGAAGGCGTAAAATTTACCGGTAAAAAAATGACCGATAAAATTTATGTACGTCACACCGGTTACCCCGGCGGACAACGTTTCTCGACCCCTGAAAAAGTTATGGAAAAAGACCCTACAAGGGTTTTGAAACATGCCATTAAGGGGATGCTTCCAAAAAGCAGGCTGGGCGACAAGTTACTTACCAATGTATTTATTTACACCGGAAACAAGCACCCGCACGAAGCACAACAACCTAAAGAACTAAAATTTAATTCTAAATAATATTATGAGCGAAATTATCCACACCATTGGAAGACGGAAAACCAGCGTTGCCCGTATTTACATGACCAAAGGCAAAGGAAAGATTACCATTAACGACAGGGATTATAACGAATATTTCCATACCGGAATTTTAAGAACTATTGTGCGTCAGCCATTCGGGGTTATTACTCCGGAAGCTATCGTTCATGATGTAAACGCCATTATTTCAGGCGGTGGAATTAAAGGCCAGGCAGAAGCATTGCGTTTAGCAATTGCCCGTGCATTGGTAAAGGAAAATCCCGAAAACAAACCCTTATTAAGGGCTGCTGAACTCTTAACACGTGACCCGCGTATGGTGGAACGTAAAAAACCGGGACAGAAGAAAGCCCGTAAGAGATTCCAGTTTACAAAGCGCTAAACCATGATTCATTTGACTTATCTGATTAACATGATTAGATAAATTGAAATTAAAAATATAAAAAGGACATAACTTATAACTTACAACTCATAACTAAATTCATGCCAAGAACCTCGTTTGAAAATCTTTTAGAAGCAGGAGCACATTTCGGTCACCTGAAAAGAAAATGGAATCCAAACATAGCTCCTTACGTTTTCGGAGAAAAGAACGGTATCCATATCATTGACCTGAACAAGACTATGATTAAGTTGGATGAAGCAGCCAATGCAATGAAACAAATTGCAAAATCAGGCCGCACCATTCTTTTTGTAGCTACCAAAAAACAAGCGAAAAAAATCATCAGCGATGGTTTGAAAGATGTTAATTTCCCAAGCGTTACCGAAAGATGGACCGGTGGCATGTTAACCAACTTTGCTACTATCCGCCGTTCGGTTCGTAAAATGTCGGACATGAACAAAATGGCTACCGATGGAACCTTGGATACCCTTTCTAAAAAGGAAAAACTCCAACTTTCACGCCAACGCCAGAAGTTAGAACACCACTTGGGAAGTATTGCCAATATGACCCGTTTGCCTGCTGCTATTTTTGTGGTGGATATTTCAAAAGAACATATTGCAATTGCTGAAGCTCATAAGTTGAATATCCCAACCTTTGCTATTGTTGATACAAACTCCGACCCAAACAGGGTTGATTTTGCTATCCCTGCAAATGACGATTCTTCAACCTCCATCAAAATTATTGTTGATACCCTTGTAACAGCCATTAAAGAAGGTTTGGAAGAACGTAAAGAAGCCCAATTAGCCAATAAAGTTCCGCACGATAAGAAAGAAGAAGAAACCATTGTTGATGAAAAAGAAGTGATGGAAGAATCCTCTTCACAATCTGAAACAGAAGAATCTGCAGATGATGCGGAAACAGCTGAAGCAGGTTCCAACGAACGCTCGGACAAACCAAAAGGCCCGAATAAAGGCGGAAACAACTTTAAGAAAGGCGGCCCTCCAAAAAGGCCTGCCAGAAGATAATTTAGTAACATTTTAACATAGTAATATGGCCATCACAGCAGTTGATGTAAATAATTTACGCAAGCGCACAGGCGCAGGCATGATGGATTGCAAAAAAGCATTGGAAGAAGCCAATGGCGATCCTGAAAAAGCAATAGATATCCTCCGTGAAAAAGGACAAAAAGTAGCAGCTAACCGCAGCGACAGACAAGCTAAGGAAGGCAGCGTTATAGCTAAAATTTCTGCCGACGGCAAAAAAGGTGTCCTTACACTTTTAAATTGCGAAACAGACTTTGTTGCCCGCAATGAAGAGTTTGTAAAAGTGGCTGAAAAGATTTCTGATATTGCTTTGAATGGCAATTTCAACAACTTAGATGAACTGAAAGCAGCCGATTATGGCGATGGCTTAACCATTGACAAAAAGATTACCGAATTCATTGGCAAAACCGGTGAAAAGATGGAGCTTGCAGCATACGAAGTGATTCATGCAGAAAAGGTATTCGCATACAACCACCCGGGAAACCGTTTGGCAAGTATTGTTGGTTTCAGCAAGGCTGATGCAAACAACCTGCCTGAAGTAGGCAAAGAAATAGCTATGCAAATTGCTGCTATGGCTCCTATTGCAGTTGATAAAGGCGATGTTACCCAAGAAACCATTGACCGCGAAATGAATATTGCTAAGGAACAAGCCAGACAAGAAGGCAAACCGGAAGCCATGCTCGAAAAGATTGCAATTGGTAAAGTAAATAAGTTCTACAAAGAATCTACTTTGCTGAACCAGGACTTTATTAAAGACGGCAAGAAAACAGTATTGCAGTTCATTCAAGACAACGACAAAGAACTAAAGGTTACAGGATTCAAAAGAATAGTAATCGGATAAAACCAGATTAGTTTAGAATAAAAAAAGGAGGTTAATAGCCTCCTTTTTTGTTATGGTCAAATCAATTTATCTCTCGCAAAGACGCAAAGGCCGCCAAGTAAAACATTTACTTTCTCAGCGGCTTTGCGCCTTTGCGAGAAACTGATTTTGGCCGGAGAATTGAAAATGATTTGCCCGGAGTTATTGTAATGATTATTTTTGTTTACTTTAGCCTCCGCCAGTAGTCGGACAAGATATGAAATACAAAAGAATACTCCTCAAGTTAAGTGGCGAATCCCTGATGGGCAGCCAGCAGTTTGGCATTGAACAGAACGCATTGGTTCATTATGCTGAAGAAATTAAAGATGCCCTTGATATGGGCGCTGAAGTGGCCATTGTAATTGGCGGAGGAAATATATTCCGGGGTATACAGGCAACAGCCCACGGTTTCGACCGCGTGCAAGGAGACTATATGGGTATGCTGGCCACCATTATTAATGGCATGGCCCTGCAATCGGCTTTAGAGAAAGCGGATATGCCCACCCGACTCTTATCTGCCATAGAAATGAAGGAAATTGCAGAACCGTTTATACGCAGACGTGCTGTTCGCCATTTGGAAAAGGGAAGAGTGGTAATTTTTGGAGGTGGTACAGGTAACCCCTATTTCACAACTGATACTGCCGCCAGCCTGCGCGCTATAGAGATAGAAGCCGATGTAATTATTAAGGGCACCCGTGTAGATGGTATCTATTCCGCCGACCCGGAGAAAGATAAAACCGCTGTTCGTTATGACAGGCTCACCTATGATGAGGTATATTCCAAAAACCTTCAGATAATGGATATGACAGCCTTCACGCTGTGCAAAGAAAATAAATTGCCCATCCTTGTTTTTGATATCCTGAAAAAAGGAAACCTCAAAAAATTATTACAGGATTCCAGCATCGGTACGCTGGTAGATTCGTAAGGAAAATTTCCGTTTTATTTCCCTTCTATTTTCATTCTTGCAGAATTTGCAGGTGCATACCATTTGCCGTACATTTACTATACAACTTAATTGCAACAGTAGCCTAAATTACATTGTTTCACTGTAAAGCATTGATTGTCTTATACAAATGCCCGTTTGCAACAGTTACAAAACCCTATTAAAGTGTTGCATAAAGAAAAAACATCCATGAAAAATTAAGTGATTTAAAATTTGAAACTTTACCCAAAGCGGTGCGTAAAAAGAATAGATAAACACTCCTATTAAAAACTAATACTATTACATTATGCATGATTCTACTTTCCACTTTGTTGTAATTGACGATGACAATGTAAACAATGCCGTATGTACGGCTGCCATCAAAAGCGCTACCGGCGGACTGACCCCGGTTTGTTTTACAAATCCTGTAGAAGCATTTCACTACATTGAACATGATTATCTGTTGGAACATGAAAATGTTCCCACCATATTATTCCTCGACCTTAGTATGCCCGAAATGAGCGGTTGGGAATGGCTCTTTAAATTTGAACAGTTGCCTCATTTCTTAAAAAAGCAGATTACCATTTATATCCTCACTTCTTCTATCAGTTCTAAAGATGCTGAAAAGGCAAGGTTCAATGTATATGTAAAGGGCTATATTCTGAAACCATTGCAAAAAGCTAAGGTGTTAGAAGTACTTGAAGTCAACCATTTTATTGCGAAAAGCGAGGCGTAAACCAATAAAAAAACCACCCATAGCCATGCAAGGAGAGGGAAGCACTACTTCTTGGTATTATGAAAATTCATGGTTCTTTCCAGCCCTATAAGGCAGAAAGCCTCTATGGCATCAACCGCTTTAGTAATATGTTCGGGTAAGGTTTTCTGTTCTTCCTCACTCCATTTGCCCAATACATAACTAACCTGTCCCCCCTTCGGGAATTTATTTTCTATGCCGAACCTAAGCCTGGGATAATTGTTCGATTGTAATATTTCCTGAATGTTTTTCAGGCCATTATGGCCGCCATCGCTGCCCATTCCTTTCATTCTCAGCGTGCCGAAAGGCAACGCCAAATCATCTAAAACTACAAGCAAATGAAAGATGGGAACATTCGCTTCCTGCAACCAATAGCGAACCGCTTTTCCGCTCAGATTTACATAGGTAGATGGTTTAAGTAATGTTATTTTTCGGCCCTTTAAAGTATGCTCGGCTATGGAGCCATAGCGTTTGTTGTTATCAAACTTTACGCCCCATTTGGCGGCGCAGGCATCCACAATATCAAAGCCAATATTGTGACGAGTGTGGTCGTATTCCTCGCCAATATTACCAATTCCTGTTATCAGGTATGAGTTCATAAAGTTCTTAAAGTTTGTAAAGTTATAAAGTTCATAAAGTTGAAGGTTTGAATTTCACTTTATGAACTCTATAAACTTTAAGACCTAATTACTTTTTCGCAGCCGGCTTGTCGTCCTTCTTGGCAGCGGCGGCAGGAGCAGCAGCGGCGGCAGGAGCAGCAGCACCAGGGGTAGCGGCAGCAGTTGTAGTTGCAGCAGGAGCTTCAGCTTCGCGGGTTGTACGCACAGTTACAACCGCAGCATTCTGTGGGTCTAAGAATTTGAGCTTATCGTTTTTCATTTCCTTAATCAGGATGGATTGTCCCAATTCCAAATGAGCTACTTCAATAGTAATATGGTCAGGAAGGTCGTCAACCAATCCTTTTACGGTTAAACGACGGATTTTGGTTTGCAGTTTACCGCCTTTCTTAACTCCAACAGGTGAGCCGTGTGTTACCACAGGTACCTTAACGGTAAGATATTTGCCGGGAACAGCTTCCATAAAATCCACATGAAGGATTTTGTCGGATATTTTATCGAATTGAGATTCCTGAACAATTGCCTTTGCTTGTTTTCCATCAATATCCAACGATACTAAATAAGCATCAGGAGTATATAACAATTTGGCAAATTGTTTTTCGCTTACAGAGAATTTCAGATTTTCTGAACCACCGTAAAGAACGCAAGGAATTTCGCCGTTTTTACGTGATTTGATGGCATCTTTTGTGCCCGTTTTTGTTCTGGTTGTACCGCTTATGGAAAGTGTTTTCATGGATAGGAGATTTGACTATGATTAATTTGATTTTCCTGATTAAAATGATGATTTATCGACTTATTTTCTTTTACTTTATCTGTGATTTAAAAAACGAATTTGGAACTAATAGATTCGAAACTATTTACTTTATGAATTACATCGGCAAATAAAGGCGCCGTTGTTACTACTTTTATTTTCGGGTGGTTAGGGTTCTTTAATGGAATTGTGTCAGTAACCACTAACTCCGTAAGCCTTGACTTTTCTATATTTTCGTAGGCCTTACCCGAAAGAACTGCATGTGAGCATAATGCCCTTACACTGGTAGCCCCTTTATCCATTAACATATCAGCAGCTTTTGTAAGAGTTCCTGCTGTGTCTACAATATCATCCAACAGGATAATATCACGCCCTTCCACATCGCCTATGGCAGTCATTTTATCTACCACATTAGGCTTGGAGCGCTGTTTGTAGCAAATTACCATTTCAGTCTTCAGGTAATTGGCATAAGCGCTTGCACGTTTAGAGCCGCCTACGTCAGGAGATGCAATAGTAAGATTGGGAAGATTAAGTTCTTTAATATAAGGAATAAAAATATAGGAGGCATAAAGGTGGTCAACCGGAATATTAAAGAAGCCCTGTATCTGGTCGGCATGCAAATCCATAGTGATGATACGGGTAACACCGGCGGTCATAAGTAAATCAGCCATCAGTTTCGCCCCGATTGCGGTACGCGGCCTGTCTTTACGGTCTTGTCTCGCAAACCCGAAATAAGGCAAAACAGCCACTACCTGCTTGGCAGAAGCTCTTTTAGCGGCATCGGCCATTAGTAAAAGCTCGAAAAAATGGTCGATTGGCGGATTGGTCGATTGGATAAGAAATACGGAACTGCCCCGGATGCTTTCTTCATAGTAAGGCTCAAACTCCCCGTCGCTAAAGCGAAGCACAGTCATCTTACCAAGAGGTTGCCCATAGCTTGTGGCTATATTTTGGGCTAATTCCTGGCTTGAACTACCTGAGAAAAATTTTACCGGTACTAGCATTTTTCTTTTTAAAGGGGCGCAAAGGTAATATTTTTTCAGTCTAAATAGACGAATGGCACAAGGTTATTTATCTTTGCATATATGAATCGGCGCACTTTATTGTTTTTAAGCCTCTTTGTCGGCCTCATTTTATTGGCCCTTATTGGGGTACAGGTTTACTGGATTAGCAATACTATCCGTGTGACAGAGAAGCACTTTGACCAGGATGTTACCGAGGCCATGAACGATGTGGTGTACCGTATGGAAAAATCGGCCACCGCCGCCAAATTAACCCAAAAATTCAATTTCCGTAAGCAGGCCGTGCGTTGGCTGGCCACCAATGACACCCTTCCGGCAGGCAGCCGGATAGCAAAAGAGGGTATGCGCGACCAGAATGGATTTGTTATTTCCCATGCAAACAATTATAATGAACGGATATTCGAAGAATTAACAACAGACTCCAATGGAGTGATTACAAGCAAAATAAGCAACAGCTATTTTGCCCACGATACTATGCCGAAAGGCGATTTTGGCCTTGGATTGAAACTGGGGGGAAGAAATGTCGATTCGATAGACCGGAAAATGCAGTACCTAATGCATGACAGTGATGTGATGAACGATATTTTCGATGAACTGGTAAGTGTAAATGTTTACCACGATGTAAAACCCCGCCTTGATACATTTCAAATAGATTCGATTGTTAAAAAAGCTCTTTGGGATAAAAACATCCATATCCCATTCCGGTTTTCCATACTCAATTCCACTTCCGATACCGTTGTAGTTGCTTCCAAAAACGGCATGGATTCCAAATTTTTGCAATCGCCTTACAAAGTAAACATATTCCCAAAAAATGTGTTTATGCAGCCGCGTTTCCTTTCGCTTCTTTTCCCTACAAAAACAAAATACAATTTAAATGGCGTTGAGCTTACCTTGCTCATTTCCATTTTGCTTATTGTATTAATTATAGGTGCATTTTATTTTACCATTGCCACCATTATCAAACAGAAAAAGCTGAGTGAAATAAAAAGTGATTTCATTAATAATATGACTCATGAGTTTAAAACTCCTATTTCTACTATAAGCCTTGCAGGCGAGGTATTGAGTGATAAAACCATTGAAAAAACACAGGAATCGACAGACAGATATCTGAAGATTATTAAAGATGAAAACAAGCGCCTGGCCGGCCTTGTAGAAAACGTGTTGCAGGCAGCCGTATTGGATAAAGGCAAACTGAAATTCAAGGTGCAGGAATGCGATTTGCACCAAATTATTACGGATGTAATTCAGAGCCTTAATCTGCAAATACAAAATAAAGGAGGCATTATCACAACAGAATTGCACGCCCTGCGTTATTCTCTTTTTGCCGACCGCATGCATTTGGGAAATATTATCTATAATTTGATTGACAACGCGCTGAAATATTCTAAAGAAGCCCCGCAGATAAAGGTTTCCACCTCCAGCACCCCCGATGGAATTTCCATTTCGGTGCAGGACAATGGCATCGGCATTAAAAAAGAAGACCAGAAAAAGATTTTCGAGACCTTTTACCGCGTACCTACCGGAAATATTCATAATGTAAAGGGCTTTGGGCTTGGCCTCAGCTATGTAAAAGCCGTGGTCGAAAAACATGGTGGACATATTGAAGTACAAAGTGAGCCGGGCGAGGGAAGCACCTTCGTTGTATATTTGCCATTTCTAAATAACCTTACCTGAAAATATGATAACAGCACCTGAAGAAAAAACCAGAATACTGCTTGCAGAAGATGATGAAAGCCTTGGCCTTTTATTAAAGGATTTTCTTATTGCCAAAGGTTTTGACGTGCAACTTTGCGATAACGGCAAAAAGGCTTTCGATGCTTTCTCCAAGCACAATTTTAACCTGTGCATACTGGATATTATGATGCCGGAAAAAGACGGTTTCACGGTAGCGAAAGAAATCAGGATGATTAATAAAAATGTTCCGATTATTTTCCTCACGGCAAAATCGATGAAGGAAGATATTATCGAAGGCTTCAATAAAGGCGCGGATGATTATATCACCAAACCCTTCAATACAGAAGAGTTATTGGTGCGCATACAAGCCTTAATGCGCCGTATGAAGCCACAAGGCGAGGAGAAGGAAGAATTCCAGATTGGAAAATACCATTTTAACTATAAGAATCTTTCGCTGGAATTAAAAGGCAAATCAGAAAAACTAACCACCAAAGAAGCGGAGTTATTAAAACTGCTCTGCCTCCACTCCAACGATGTACTCGACCGCAACTTTGCCCTGAAAGCCATCTGGCAAAACGATAGCTACTTCAACAGCCGCAGCATGGATGTGTACATTACCAAACTCCGCAAATATTTGAAAGAAGACCCAAAAGTCCAAATTATAAACATACACGGCAAGGGCTTTAAGCTTTATACCGAAAAGGAGTAGTTACAAATCCTTCCGTATCATCCGGTAACCATACGCAATTATGAGTACAGATACCGCACCTGTTAAGATACCGGCTACCACGGTTCCAAATAAGGGAACTATATTATATAAATCATAATATCCGGAATATAGGGTAGCGGCTAACCCAAGGATGCCAATTATTATATAAACAGAACCCAAAAACTTAGGCCTTTTGCCGCCTTTGTCAAGGTCAATTTTTTCCATTTTTTCAGGGGTTTTGGTTTTTTCTGAATTTTCCATTGCGGCAGGTTTTATGATACAATTCAAATCTACTGCTTTCTGCGCTATCTTTGTAAAAAAATAGCAGCATGAAAAAAACAGCTACCCTGTTTCTCATTGTCTTTTCATTTTTCCAATGCCAAACAGCCTCGGCCCAAAGGCCCAATATTTCCGTTTACAAGTTCCGCGATTCCGCATTGGCAAGCCAATGGTGCCCTTATGATACTACCCTGGTAGCGTATGATTTACTTCGCCCAAACGGATATTACGATATTTACATGGCCCGTGTGGGCCCCGGAAATACATTCCTAAGCGAGCAATGTTTTACCTGCCTGAATGCCTCCTTGCCCGGTAAAAATTATGCCCAGCCTTGTTTTTCGCCTTCGGGAAAATATATGCTTTTTACAGCTGAAAAGGCTGTGCATGCAGGCAGTTCCAATACTTCTATCCCCGGAATAGGTACTTACAATGATTTATGGTTAATGAAAATGGACGGCAGCAAAGCCTGGCAACTTTGCAATATGCCCGACACGGGGATAAGCGCCATAATCGAACCCTGGTTTAATCCAAAAGGAAATGAAATAATGTGGTGCCAGATGACCGCAAATGTGGCTATAAACGGCAAACAGGAATTCGGATATTGGGTAATTAAAATTGCACCGTTTATTGATGATACCGTTAATGGCCCGCATATTGATTCGGCTAATATACGGACCATTGAGCCGGGCGGCAGCCCTGCATTTAATGAGCCTTATGGCTGGTCGCCGGATGGTTCTCGCATAATTTTTGCCAGCGACTACAACCAGTTTTGGGTTTGGGACGACCAGATTTATACTTCCGATACCATGGGTAATAACATTGAGCAAATGACCTCCACAGCGCATAGCTACCCATATACCGAACATGCATTTTACAGCCCCGATGGCAAGCAGATAGTTTGGATGACCGACTTGGATAATAAAGTAGGAGGCTCTAAAGGCGGTGATGATTGGTTTATTATGAATTCGGACACTACCGACCAAATTCGCCTGACCTATTTTAATGATACTACCAGTTCTTACTGGACAGGCAGTGTGCATGTGAATTGCCATGGCTCATTTTGTTCCAACAACAAAAAATTTATTGGTGATGTTACCGGCAGCGAGCCTGTGCAGGTGAACCCTGATTCAAGCATTGGGGCGGTGTATATTATTGCTTCTGATTATTTTATTACGGGCGTAGCGCCTGTTTCAAACAATACATTGCAATGCACTATATTTCCAAACCCTGCCAATACTTCCATTACGGTGGCAGTAAGTACGAATCAAAATACCATGTATTATGCAGTTTATAACTTGTTAGGAAGTAAAATTACCGAAGGCACTTTTAAAGGCAAAACCTGCAACATAGATGTCAGCAGTTTCCCTGCCGGTGTTTACTTATTAAAAGTAAATAATGAAACTTCGTCAGTTAATGAGAAGTTTGTGGTGGAGGGGAAATAATTGTATTTAATAAGAAACCGTTAAAACGGTTTTATCCTCCGGCGCATTTAATAGCCCACGGTTTAAACCGTGGGCTAAAATAAAAACAGGATTTTCAAAATGGTTTTAACCATTTCTTTTGGATGAAATGGGGCTAAAGCCCCAAATTCATGGGGGAATCGTTTACCCCGGCCTAAAGGCCGGGGCTAATGAATGAACAACCTGAGAGGACTTTAGCCCTTTAATTAAAAAATAATCATGTAATGAATGTTCATTCATTAGCCCCACCATTTATGGTGGGGGATAGATAATTTCACTTCAACACAATCTCCTCAATAACCACCTTGCCCACCTGTTCGTTCAGGTCTTTCATCAGTTTGGTTTTGGAGTATTGTAGTTCCTGTTTCAGGGGCGAGGAATCTACTTTCACAAATAACTTTTTACCTGAAATAAAAATCTCTGTCGTGTGTTTGGATATTAAAGGGCCCACCGTTTTTTCCCAGGAACGCACCAGCAAATGCTCATCAATCTTTTCATCAATGCCATTCAGGCGAAGCATTTCTTTAATGGCATCGCCCAGCTTTTGTGTATTTGTTTTCCGGTAACTCATGAGATTGAACGCGGATGACGCAGATTGTTTAAGATTAAATAAGATTTAAAATCATTGTTGTTTATCATAAGCAATCCGCATCATCCGCGTTCCATTGCGATTTCTTTTTCCTGTATCGCTCCACCCGCAATTGGAAACAACCGGTAATCTTTATCCCTATTTTCCAATAGCTTTTTCATCCGCAGCAGATTGGTGTCGGTAATAAATACCTGTCCAAACTCATCGCCACAAACCATATCTATAAGGTAATTTACACGGCTATCATCCAGTTTGTCGAAAATATCATCTAATAATAGTATTGGCGCGGATTTATATTGCTTTTTTAAGTAGCGGTACTGTGCCACTTTCAACGCAATTATAAATGACTTTTGTTGTCCTTGCGATGCGAACTTCTTTAATGATTTGCCTTCCATGCAAAATATCCAATCGTCTTTATGTACACCTGTTGAGGTATAGGTAAGTGCTTTGTCTTTTTGTTGCGCTTGGTATAACAACCCTTCAAAATCGCCCTCCATTAAATTGGAAGAATATTCCACATGTGCATGTTCCTGCTCCCCGGAAATTTCCTTATATGCATCCAAAAACAATGGAGAAAATTCTTCGGTAAATTCCATCCGCTTTTTGAAGATGGCTTTGCCACGGCTTATTAAAATAGCATCATACATCGAAATAAGCGTATCGTCCCAGGTCTTGCTTTCCTGAAACTGCTTAAGCGTGGCATTGCGGTGGTGAAGGGCCTTGTTATATTCAATCAGCGCATTCATATAATTGGTATCCACCTGCGAAATGATAGTATCCACAAACTTGCGGCGCATATCACTGCCATCATAAAGAAGGGCGGCATCCATCGGGGTAATCATCACCACCGGCAAAAGGCCGATATGTTCCGATAGTTTTGAATACTCCTTTTTATTCCGCTTGAATTGTTTGCGTTCGTTGCGTTTTTGGGCGCAATAAACCTCTTCTTTATTCCCATCCTTTTCAAACATACCCTGAATTACAAACATATCCTCCTCGTGCAGAATGTTTTGGTTATCGAAGGAATTGAAATAGCTTTTGCAGAAAGAAAGGTAATGAATGGCATCAAGCAAATTGGTTTTACCCGCCCCATTATGCCCTAACAGGCAGTTAATTCCACCTGAAAAATCAATAGCTATCTGTTGATAGTTCCGGAAATTTATAAGCGATAAATGAGTGATGCGCATAGGCTTCAAAGTTACGCTTAAAAATTATGCGGCTTACAAATTTTGTTCTGCCCCAAACCCCTAAAGGGGCTTTAAATTCACGTTCATAAATAATTGAGCCGCTATTCAAAGCCCCTTTAGGGGTTTGAGTCATTTAAGGTCGCACCCTGTTCATAACATCCTTCTCCCCTTTTTGGCTATTTATTTTATCTTTGCACCCCTAACGGAAAAACCATGCGGAAAAAGGCAACGGTGTTTGCAAGTATTTCTGGTTGTATAGCGGTGATTCTCGGCGCATTAGGTGCTCATGGACTAAGTTCATATGTGGACTCCGGACTAATAAGCCCAAAGATGTTCCATGCCTATGAAACGGCTGTGCATTATCAACTGCTTCATTCCATAGCTATTATAGCCATTGTTGCCCTGCAATATAAGTTCGCCATGTACTTCAAACCAATCATGTACTTACTAATGGGCGGCGTTGTTTTGTTCTCCGGCTCAATCTATTTGCTCGTTATGGGCGACTTCTTAAAAATCAATACTACATGGGCAGGCCCTGTTACCCCATTAGGTGGTTTATGTTTAATTGCCGGATGGTTCGTTTTATT